>NZ_JAHPXO010000029.1:0-65479 GCF_019041495.1 Parabacteroides sp. MSK.9.14 | reverse complement strand
CGGAGGTTGATCAGAAGCGTATCGTTATCAAGGATATGGGGAGTGGTCAAATCAACATCGGATTTACCGATGCGGCTTCTATCACCGATACGGTTGAAATCTCATTGACGGATGAAGAATTAGCCTATCTCAAAAGCCGTGTTGAATTTATTGATCGAAACGGTATGTTTTCAGAGTTCACTATGCCCACATACGTGAAGATACTGGACACGCCATATATCAGTTCGGATTTTGAGAACATGAACAACCTGTAAAACAGAATATGTAGGGGGAAAAGAAAAAGCCCCCGGCTCGTTAGTAAAGACGCCAATCACATACTAACAAACAAAGCGACGCACCGCGCGACCGGGGGCTATGTACCTTCTGGCCGCGATGCGTCGCTTTCGTTTTTATGTTAAGTATCATATAAACGATACTTAAACGATATCCTTATTGCTTACAGTAATAGCAACATCCACCTCTTTTTTTGATTTTTCGTTTTTAAAACTTGAATTTTTGGTTTTGCGGATTATAATTCCTTTTTAGGCAAACGAAGGACAAAGCGGATCAGGGCGACGAATACCTTGCCGTATTTGTCCAGCTTGAGCCGTCCGACACCTCGTATTTCGCTGAACTCGTCGAGCGTAACCGGTTTCTTACGGACCATATCTTCGAGGGCGTCATCCGAAAAGAGGATATAAGCCGGGGTATGTTCGCGTTCGGCAATCTGCTTACGGAGTTGTTGCAGGGAGTCGAGCAATGTTTCATCCACGGAAGTGGATTCGATCGGACGGATCGGACGGTATTTGTAGCCGCCTTTCTTGGTCGGCAGGGCAAAATCTTTGATCTTTTGGTAAATGGTCATGAGCGCCTGCTGCTCGCCGAAAAGGACTTTACGTCCTAATGGAGTCACTTTTAGGTGACCGGCCGACATATAGTCGATTTCAATATAACCGAGCTGAAGCATCTGATATAAGTATTCTTTCCACTCTTTGTAGCTGAGGTCTTTGCCAACACCATAGGTTTTTAGCTTGTCGTATCCTTTTTCCTTCAGTTCATCCTTTTCGGCTCCCCGGAGTATATCGATTAGCAGGTGCATATTGGCTGTTTGCCCGGTACGAAAAATACCGCTCAGGGCTTTCTGTACCAAGATGCTCCCGTCGAAACGTTGGGGAGGGTTCTTGCAGACGTCGCAGTTCCCGCAGTCCTTGTCCGTTTCTTCTCCGAAATAGCTCAGCAAGATACGACGCCGGCAGATGTCTGCCTCGCAATACCTGCGCATCCGGTTCAACTTCTGTAAACTGACGTCTTTCTGTCCGCTTTCCTCTGCAAAACGGCGAAGGAGCAGGATGTCGCCCACGGAATAGAACAGAAGCGTGTCGCTTTTCATTCCGTCCCGTCCGGCACGGCCTATTTCCTGGTAGTAGTTCTCGATGCTTGCCGGCATATTATAATGAATGATCCAGCGGACATTGCTTTTGTCTATCCCCATCCCGAATGCGACCGTTGCACACACTACATTAACACGGTCGTTGATGAAATCGTCCTGTGCTTTCTCGCGTTTGTCGGAGCTTAGCCCGGCATGATAGGCGACTGCCCGGATGCTGTACTCAGACAGTTCTTCGACCAAAGACTCCGTACTGTTACGGCTCATGCAGTAGATGATACCGCTCTGCCGGTGATGCCGGTTGATGAAATGGACGATCGCTGCGATCTTTTCCTTTTTGCTCAGCCCGCGGCGGATAGTGAGCGACAGGTTCGGGCGGTCGAAAGACGAGATGAATGTTTTAGGATCACGCAGTTTCAATTGATTCAGGATGTCCGTCCGGGTGATTTTGTCTGCCGTAGCTGTCAGGGCGATGATCGGTACTTTCGGAAAATTCTCTTTCAGAACGGACAACTGGGTATATTCGGGGCGGAAATCATGTCCCCAATGCGAGATACAATGCGCTTCATCGATGGCGATCAGCGAAATGTCGATGCGGGGCAGGAGCCAGTGTAGTTCGCTAATGATCCCTTCGGGGGAGATGTAAAGCAGTTTCACCTTTCCCTGTATGCAGAGTTGTCGTACCCGGTGGCGTTCTTCCTCCGGCATCATGCTGTTGAGCGTAGCAGCCGGTATGCCATTGGCGATCAGCCCTTCGACCTGGTCTTTCATCAGAGCGATAAGGGGAGATACTACGATGGCGGTTCCCGGCATATAGATCGCCGGAAGCTGGAAACAGATCGACTTGCCGCCACCCGTAGGCATCAGGACCAGCGAATCTTCTTTCTGCAAGGTGCGCTGTATGATTTCGGCCTGTAAGGGGCGGAATGAAGTGTATCCGAAGAACCGTTTGAGTAGTGACAATAATTCTTTCATGAGAATCAAAAAGAACTGAATATTTTTAAAAAGCACGCAAATATAGCAAATTATTGCAGAGATGCCGGATTTTTGTGTATCTTTGTCACCATTATTTATTTAACGAGCCGTGACGGCTCATACTTATTATATGACATTTGAACAATTGGAACTAATCGAGCCGATACGAAAGGCTCTCAAAAAAGAAAAGTACACAACTCCCACTCCCATACAAGCCGAAGCCATTCCCGTAGTATTGGACGGATCTGATTTATTAGGTTGCGCACAGACCGGAACAGGTAAGACGGCAGCTTTCTCCATCCCTATCATCCAAAAGATCGAAGAGCGGATTTCGAGGGGACGTAAACCGGGCATCAAAGCCTTGATCCTGACTCCGACACGCGAATTGGCGATCCAGATAGGTGAAAGTTTTACGGCATACGGGCGTTATACTCACGTAAAACATACCGTTATTTTCGGTGGCGTGGGGCAGAAGCCGCAGACAGATGCATTGGAACGGGGTGTAGACGTATTGATCGCAACTCCCGGGCGTCTGCTGGATTTGATCAATCAAGGTTTTATCCGCCTGGACACATTGGAATATTTTGTTTTGGACGAAGCCGACCGGATGCTGGATATGGGATTTATCCATGACATCAAACGCATCCTTCCTTTACTGCCCCGAAAGCGCCAGTCCCTGTTCTTCTCTGCAACGATGCCGCCGGAGATCGAACGCCTAGCCGGAACGATCCTTCATGAACCTGAGAAAGTGGAGGTGACTCCTGTTTCTTCAACCGTCGATACGATCGACCAGTCTGTCTATTTTGTTGAGAAAGTGGAAAAGATCAACCTGTTGAAGAATCTGCTGGAAGACCGCTCACTGGAATCCGTCTTGGTTTTTACTCGTACGAAGCACGGAGCCGACAAGGTTGCCCGTGTCCTGAACAAATCCGGGATCGGTGCGGAAGCCATTCATGGAAACAAAGGGCAGAGTGCCCGTCAGCGTGCCTTATCCAGTTTTAAGGATCATACGCTCCGTGTCTTGATCGCGACCGATATCGCCTCCCGCGGTATCGATGTCGACCATCTTTCGCATGTCATCAACTATGATTTGCCGAATGTACCTGAAACCTATGTGCATCGTATCGGTCGTACCGGTCGTGCCGGCCGTAGCGGGATCGCTTTTTCCTTTTGCGATGTGGAAGAGGTTCCGTATCTGAAAGATATCCAGAAGCTGATCGGTAAAGAAGTGCCGGTTGCAGGAGGCCATATGTTCGAGACGGTCGAGGTAAAGGAAGCGGTAGCCGAGAAGAAAAAAGCGATAAAAGAAGAGTCCAAGCGCCGGAATATGTTCGGTAGCAAACGGGATGGCAGCTTTTGGCGGAATAAGAAGAGAACGGCTGCAAAATAATGGGCTATCTCCTTTGATATATGCATGGAATGTTATACATTTGCCCACTTAACATAAAATTCTAAATTGAAAAATGGAAAACACTCGTCGTTCATTCCTGAAAAAGATGACCGCTGCCGGAATCGGTACGGCTGGTCTTGCATTGAGTAGCAATGCTGCTGCTACGGTTACAACAGAAACTAGTGCAGAGAAGAAAAAGAAACCCGCCGGCAAAGACGATGGTAAATTACGCTTCGGTTTTATCGGTACAGGTTCTCGTTGTCACGAACATATTAACAACGTGTTGTCTATCCCCGGAAACAAGATCGTGGCTATCTGCGATATCCAAGCTGGTCCGATCCAGCGTACGCTGGATCATATCGCCAAGTTCAATGTTCCGGCTCCGAAGGTATATACAGGCAGCGAACGTGAATTTGAAAAAATGTTGAACAACGAAGAATTCGATTGTGTCATCATCGCCAGCCCGTGGGAATGGCACGTGCCGATGTCGGTTGCAGCCATGAAAGCCGGTGTCCCTTATGTCGGTGTGGAAGTATCTGCCGCCAATACGCTGGAAGAATGCTGGGATCTGGTCAACGTATCGGAAGCTACGGGAAGCCATCTGAACATCATGGAAAACGTTTGCTATCGTCGCGACTGCATGGCTGCGTTGAACATGGTCCGCAAAGGCCTGTTCGGTGAATTGCTGCATGCGACTTGCGGTTACGAACATGATTTGCGCGATGTCAAATTCAATGATGGTAAACATTATACTTACCAGAAAGGCGGTGAGTTGCGCATGGGTAAAGATGCGTTTGCAGAAGCCCAGTGGCGTACGAACCATTCTGTCCGCCGTAACGGCGATGTCTATCCGACGCATGGAATCGGACCGGTGGCAAACTGCCTAGACATCAACCGTGGTAACCGTTTTCTCTCCTTGTCTGCTATGGCAACCCAGTCTCGCGGTTTGCATAAGTTCATCGTGGACAATGGCGGTGAAAATCATCCGTTGGCAAAAGTCCGCTTCAACTTGGGTGACATCGTGACTTCCATGATCAAGTGTGCGAACGGACAGACGGTTATCGTTACGCATGATACGAATTCCCCCCGTCCTTACTCTTTGGGATTCCGCATTCAGGGAACCGAAGGTTTATGGATGAACGATGGCGATCACGTATACGTTGAAAACCAATCCAAACCTCACCGTTGGGATGATTCGGAAGAATGGTTCAAGAAGTTCGACCATACATTGTGGTCCAAGCATGAAGCCGAAGCTGCTCAGGCCGGACACGGTGGTATGGACTACGTGATGATGTTCGACTTGATCAACGCTATTCATAACAAGAAACCGGCTCCTATGGACTGCTACGATGCTGCTGCATGGAGCGCTATTTCCGCTTTGTCCGAGATGTCTATCGCCCGTGGCGGCGCATTGGTAGACTTCCCCGACTTTACTCGTGGACAGTGGATTCACCGTCAGCCGGCATTTGCATTGTCTGAATAAGAAAACTGAAATATCCATTAAAAGGCTATCGGGTTCCGGTAGCCTTTTTTTGTGGGAACGGTTGGCTATATGTAAATATTTCAAAGAGCGTTTGTGAATCGATTACCCTGCAAATATATGGCATTATAAAAAAGCGGAGTCGATTAGAGTCGAATAGAGTCGAATAGAGTCGATTAATCTTTTCATGTTCATGGATCGATTCTTCCGGATTGTGATCTGCTTTTATATATAGCCTGCTGCTTTATGGTGCGAATCACCGGTGATTTGAATTCAAAACACCGGTGATTCGTTTTCAAAACACCGGTGTTTTGATTGGGGGGCTGAGATGCCGGTCCTTTAGGTGTTGGCGGGATTTTTTGAAGTTTCGCCTTTTGTCGTTTTCAAAAATTGAAAAAAGTCCCGTTTTATAATTAGTTATAAGAGAATACTTAGTTATTATATATAAGGAATCGTCATAGCAAAAGGTCAAGAGGTGGTGATTTGCTGTTGCAATGTATTGGTATTCACTGTTTTATTGATCGTTTGCAAATGGACATAGCTATCAATAAAACAATGAATACCAATAAAAATCGTTTTAGCAGTCATTTTAATCGACTCTAATCGACTTTGCTTTTTTATGGTTTCGTATCTTTGTCGGGTGAATCGGTTCGGTATCTATATGTTGATCCGTTCTATCTCTTCCAACCAGAGTCGCGACACCGCATCGCTCGGCATACGCCAGTCACCACGTGGTGAGAGGCTGACGGAGCCGACCTTGGGGCCGTCTGGCAGGCAACTGCGTTTGAATTGTTGTTGGAAGAAGCGGCGGAAGAAGGTGTAGAGCCATTTCTTGACCGTTGCATTGTCGTAGATGCCTGCGAAGGCTTTTTGCGCTAAGAAATAAATCTTGGACGGATGGGAACCGAAACGCAGGAAATGGTAGAGGAAGAAGTCGTGCAGTTCGTACGGGCCGACCAAGTCCTCTGTCTTTTGCTTGATGTTGCCGTTCTCGTCTGCCGGGATCAGTTCGGGGCTGATCGGCGTGTCGACGATATCCAGCAAGGTGAGGCGGGAGGCATCGTCCACCTTGTGATTGGCAACCCATTCGACCAGGTATTTGACCAATGTTTTCGGGATGCTGCCGTTCACGCCGTACATCGACATATGGTCGCCGTTGTAGGTCGCCCAGCCGAGTGCCAGTTCGGAGAGGTCGCCGGTTCCGATCACGAGGCCGTTCTTCTGGTTGGCGACATCCATCAGCAGTTGGGTCCGTTCGCGTGCCTGGCTGTTTTCGTAGGTCACGTCATGGACGGACGGATCATGGTCGATGTCGCGGAAATGTTGAAGGCAGGCTTCCTTGATCGGGATCTCTTTCAGTGTGACGCCGAGGGAGCGGATGAGGTCGCAAGCGTTAGTATAGGTGCGGTCGGTCGTACCGAAGCCGGGCATCGTGATGCCGATGATCTGCCCCCGTGGCATCTTCAGAGCGTCGAACGTCATGACGGTCACGAGCAGAGCCAGGGTGGAGTCCAGCCCGCCTGAAATACCGACGACAGCCGTTTGAGCATGTGCATGGACGAGTCGTTTGGCAAGGCCGGCTACCTGTATGTGGAATATTTCTTCACAGCGTTCCTTCAAAGCCTCTCCGGAGGGAGTGAACGGATGCGGATCGACCGGACGCGTCAGGCTGAATCCGTCCGGAATCCGGACTTGGAAGTCTACAACCTGTGCCTTTTCCTTCGGTAGACCGGATGTGCCATACATGAAGCTGGTGTTGACTTGCCGGTCGTTCTGCAAAGTCTCTATGTCGATCTCGCTGATGACAAGCTGTTCTTCCATCGTGAAACGGGGAGATTCGGTAAGCAGGTTGCCGTTCTCGGCTATGATCCCGTTACCGGCAAAGACGAGGTCGGTGCTCGATTCGCCGAAGCCGGAAGAGGCATAAACATAGCCTGCCATGCAACGGGCGGATTGCTGGCAGATCAGCGAACGCAGGTAGGCGTGCTTGCCGATCAGCTCGTTGCTGGCGGAGAGGTTGAAGATGATGTTGGCTCCTTCCATCGCCAGCAGGGAACTGGGGGGGACGGGAACCCAGAGGTCTTCGCATATCTCGATGCCGGCAGTCAGCCGTCCCGAACGGAACAGCAGGTGGCTGCCCATCGGATATTCTTCTTCCCCGATGGAAATTGTCGATTCCCGAAGTTCCGTGACAGATGTGAACCAGCGTTGTTCCTGAAATTCTTTATAGTTGGGCAAATATGTCTTGGGGACGACACCCCGTATGGCTCCTTTCTGGAAGACAACGGCGGCATTGATCAGCCGGTTTTCCGTCCGTAGCGGAACGCCGACGATGGTCAGGATATCCAGGTCGGCCGTGTTGCTGACCAACTGGAGCAGTGCCTCTTCTGCGCCATCGAGCAACGTCTGCTGGGCGAAGAGGTCGAGGCAGGTATAGCCGGTGACGGACAGTTCCGGGAAAGCGATGATCTGCACGCCTTTTTCCGATGCTTGCCGCATCAGTCCTTCTATTTTTTCTATATTATAAAAACAATCCGCTACCTGTACAAGCGGTACGGCGGCGGCAACTTTTACAAATCCGTAGTTCATATTTGTTTATATTTGTCTTATAGTTTTTTGAGCTTGTCGGGGTTCTGACGGCAATCCCATAATAAAACGACTTGTATCGTGTGATCGTTTTCTCATGGTATAGATAATTTTATAGTAGCCTTCTACCAGAGAGCGATACTGCTTTGTCCTGTTTGCAAAGGCAGGTTCTCCATTTCTTTGATACCTTTTCCTTCGCTTAATTCTTTTTCGGCAATATCGATTTCAGCATTTGCTTCGTCTATATTGAAAGCGATATTAGTATCCGTTTTGTATATTTTTCCAGCTTATCCATCACTTCCAGACTGTCTATCTCGTCCAGATAATCGCGGATAAAGTTCTGTTTCCATTGTTGTAATTCCATTGCCGTCATGACGTAAACTCCTTTCTTATTGAATTATGCTCCAAAGGTATGCAATTCCTTTGTAATAAAAAAGAAGGGGATCCATACTTCACAGCACGTTCCCCTTGCAAACACAAAACAATCAACAAAAAACTATCTGATAAATAATAGTTCCCTGTATTTCGGCAATGTCCAGATCTGGTCGTCGACAACCAGTTCTAATTTGTCGATGTGGTAGCGGATGGCTTCCAGCATCGGGACGATCTTGTCGTGGTAGGCGATTGCCTTCTCGCGTTCGCTTTCGATCTTGTTAGCGACCTTGCGGGCTTCCACCATTTCATCGACCTTCTCTTTGATGAAGTTGGTGCGGTTGGCGATGTCTTCGATGATCTCCAGGTTGCGGGACGAAAGGGCGGAAGCCTTATCGGCAGGGAAGAGGTCTTTCATCTTGTAGACGTTGTCGATCAGGGAAGTCTGGTATCTGGTGGCGGTCGGGATGATGTGGTTCATCGCCAGGTCACCGAGTACGCGAGCTTCGATCTGGATTTTCTTCGTATAGGTTTCCCATTTGACTTCGTTACGGGCTTCCAGTTCCTTGCGTGTCATGACGCCGGTGGATTCGAACATCCGGACGCTGCTTTCTTTCAGATAGTTGTCGAAGATTACCGGCACGCTTGTCTCGCAGTCCAGGCCACGACGGGCTGCTTCGGCTTTCCATTCGTCACTGTAGCCGTTGCCGTCAAAATGGATCGCCTTGCATTCCTTGATGTCTTTACGTAGTACTTCGAGGATGGCGGCGAATGTCTCCTTGCCATCGGCAATTTTTGCATCGACCTCGGTTTTGAATGTCTTCAACTGTTCGGCTACGGCAGCATTCAGGGCGAGCATGGCGGAAGCGCAGTTGGCCTCGGAGCCTACGGCACGAAATTCGAAACGGTTGCCGGTGAAGGCAAAAGGTGAGGTACGGTTACGGTCGGTATTGTCGATCAGCAGTTCGGGGATACGGGCGATGTCGAGCTTCATGCCTTGCTTGCCTGCCAGCATCAGGTCTTCCGGTTCGCTTTTTTCGAGATGTTCCAGGACTTTCGACAACTGTGTTCCGAGGAAGCTGGAGATGATTGCAGGAGGTGCTTCGTTAGCTCCTAAACGATGGGCATTGGTGGCACTCGAAATGCTGGCTTTCAGTAATCCGTTGTGGCGGTAGACAGCCATCAGCACATTGACGATGAAGGTGATGAAGCGGAGGTTTTCTTCCGGTGTCTTGCCCGGAGCCATCAGCAGGATGCCTGTGTCGGTTCCCAGTGACCAGTTGTTGTGTTTGCCGGAACCATTTATGCCTTTGAACGGTTTCTCGTGCAGCAGGACACGGAAGCCATGTTTGCGGCTGATCTTGCGCATCAGAGCCATTACAAGCAGGTTATGGTCGTTCGCCAGGTTGCATTCTTCGAAGACGGGAGCCAGCTCGAACTGGTTCGGGGCGACTTCATTGTGGCGTGTTTTCAAAGGAATGCCTAATTTGAGCGACTCGATTTCCAACTCCTTCATAAATTCCATGACACGGGTCGGGATGGCGCCGAAGTAGTGGTCTTCCAATTGCTGGTTCTTCGAACTTTCGTGTCCCATCAGCGTACGGCCTGTCAGCAACAGGTCGGGACGTGCGGCATACAGTCCTTCGTCGACTAGGAAGTATTCCTGTTCCCAGCCCAGGTAAGCGTATACTTTCTTTACATCCGGATTGAAGTAATGGCAGACGTCTGTGGCAGCCTTGTTAACGGCTTCGAGGGCTTTCAATAGCGGGGCTTTGTAGTCCAGCGATTCTCCGGTATAAGCGATGAAAACAGTCGGGATACAGAGTGTGTCACCTACGATAAAAGCGGGAGAGGAGGGGTCCCAGGCGGAATAGCCGCGTGCCTCGAATGTGTTCCGGATACCGCCGTTCGGAAAACTGGATGCGTCGGGTTCCTGCTGGATCAGTAGCTTGCCAGAGAACTCTTCGACCATGCCGCCCTTGCCATCGTGTTCGACGAAAGCATCATGCTTCTCGGCTGTTCCTTCGGTCAGCGGATGGAACCAATGCGTGTAGTGGGTGGCTCCCATTCCGATCGCCCACTTCTTCATGCCGGCAGCTACGATGTCGGCTGTTTCTCGGTCGAGCGGAGCGCCGTTGTCGATGCAGTCCGTGATCCGTTCGTACGCTTTTTCAGGAAGATATTTGAACATCTTCGCCCGGTTGAATACGTTCTGCCCGAAATAGTCGGATGGACGTTCGGCCGGAGCCGGTATTTCTGCAGCCCGTTTCTTGAAGGCTGTTTCTACTACTCTGAATCTTAACTTTGACATAGATATAATGATTTGATGTGATAATTTTCCAAATTAACCTGTGGATTGGAATTCATCGACTGTTAGCTTAGAGCAACCACTTCTTCAGCCTGCTCATGGCTTCCAGCGTGTCGTCTCTGTCTCCGAAAGCGGTGAGACGGAGAAAACCCTCGCCACCGGGTCCGAACCCCACACCGGGAGTCCCTACTATATTGACTTCGTAAAGCAGTTTGTCAAAGAATTTCCAAGAAGAGAGTCCGTCCGGTGTTTTCAGCCAGATGTAAGGTGCGTTTTCGCCGCCATACACCCGCAGGCCGCAGCTCTGGAGGCTTTCCCGCATGATGCGGGCGTTGGCCATGTAATAATCGATCGTTTTCCGGACCTGCTCTTTCCCTTCCGGGCTGTAGACTGCTTCGGCTCCTCGCTGGGTGATGTAGCTCGTACCGTTGAACTTCGTGCACTGACGGCGGTTCCACATCCGGTTCAGCGGAACCCGTTCGCCTGCCAGGGTAAAGGCGTTCAACTCTTTCGGAACAATCGTGTAACCGCAGCGCACACCTGTGAAACCGGCTGTTTTGGAGAAGCTGCGGAACTCGATCGCCACCTTCTTTGCTCCCTTGATCTCGTAGATAGAGTGGGGGATATTGGGATCTTGGATATAGGCCTCGTAAGCCGAGTCGTACATGATCAGGCAATCATTGGCAAGGGCATAGTTCACCCATTTCTTCAGTTCTTCTTTCGTAAGCGTTGTCCCGGTCGGGTTGTTCGGATAGCAGAGGTAAATGATGTCTACGCGGCGGCTGGGCAGATCGGGCACGAAGTTATTGGCTTCGGTGCAGGGGATGTAGACCACGTCGCTCCATTTGCCGTTTTCCAGCGTACCGGTCCGTCCGCTCATCACGTTCGAGTCGATATATACCGGATAGACCGGGTCTGTCACACCGATACTGTTGTCGTGACGAAGCATGTCACCGATGTTTCCACAGTCGCTTTTGGCTCCGTCGCTCACGAACACTTCTCCGGGTTCGAGGAAGATGCCGCGACTGGCATAATCGTTCTTGATGATGGCATCTATCAGGAACGGATAGCCTTGTTCGGGGCCGTATCCGTGGAATGTATCCTTGCTTGCCATCTCGTCGACCGCCTTGTGCATGGCTTCGATGACGGCAGGGGCTAACGGTTGCGTCACATCGCCGATACCCATGCGGATAATTTTCTTTTTGGGATGTGTAACCTTAAAACTGTTTACTTTCTTTGCGATGTCCGAGAACAGATAGTTGTTTTGCAGCTTCAGGAAATGTTCATTAATCAGTGCCATATTCTATCAATAGTTTTTTGTTGTGTTTATATTTCCAGTTCCCCCTCGAATACTTTGACCGCCCCGCCAGTCATATAGACGTGTCCGGAACTTTCATCCCAATGGATGGTAAGAGGGCCTCCATCCATGACGACTTTGGTTTTTCGTCCGGTTTTCCCGCGCACTGCGCTTGCTACGGCTGTCGCACAGGCTCCGGTCCCACAGGCTTGCGTAATGCCGGAACCGCGTTCCCAAACCTTCATCCGTACTTCGTCTGTACTTAGCGCCTGGACAAATTCGACATTCGTCCGGTTTGGGAACAGCGGATGGCATTCCAATAAAGGTCCGATGACCGGCAGATTTATATTCGTGATATCTTCGACAAAAATGACAAGATGCAGATTCCCCATCGAGATGACCGTTCCCGTATAAAAATAGTCTCCGGCTTCTATTTCAAGGGCTGTTTCACCTATTACCGGACAGCCCATGTCGACCGTCACTTCGGTTACCTCTTCGTGGGAACCGGAAAGTTTCCGGGTGGTCAGTTGCAACTCCTTGATGCCGGATAATGTTTCCAGCGTAATGTTTTTTTTGTTCGTCAGTCTTTTGTCATATACATATTTGCCGATACAACGGGAGGCATTTCCACACATCATGGCTTCGGAACCGTCCGCATTGAAAATACGCATGCTGAAGTCGGCGATTTTTGATGAACCGATCAGAACCAGTCCGTCCGAGCCGATCCCGGTATGGGGAGCACTCAACCTAATGGCAAGCTCTTCCGGGTTCCGGACCGGAAAAGCCATTGTATTCACGTATATGTAGTCGTTTCCGGCTCCGTGCATCTTTGTAAATCTGATTGGTTCTGTCATTTTTATCGCTATTATTTTGTTTAATATGTCTTTTTGTTTTATTGCAATGCAAATATACGACGTTTTGACATTTTTGATACGTAAATTATGTCTTAATGTATAATAATAATGTATTTGTGATGAATTGTTATAAATAGGGCTGTTTTATGTTATAAATAGTAATGAGGATACTTGTTTTATCTTTGTTATTGTAAGTTGTTCTATGCGAATGGCTATCTGAGTTTATGATGAGGACTTTTGGTTTTGGAAGGATGGGAAGAAATTCTGACTGCTGATCGACACACCTCCTGAAAGATTTCATGAGGTCAAAATAAAAATTCGCTTGCTATTTGTTTTTTTGGCACGGGTTACACGAGGAAAGAATAAAAAAGTCCATGTAATCCGTGCCTAAGAGAAATCATATAGGTATTTTGATACAGTTCCTTAACCGGCATGAAAGAGGTTATTTTTGGAATATCTCCGGATATTTGTTGATGAAATAGATCGGGGTGCAACTCCAGGCATGGCAATAGCTATTGATTACGAAGAAGCCATAGGGGGAAAGGTAATCATTGTTCGGGTCATAGACTTCCCAAAAGGTATCGGCTCCCCGCTTTACCATACTACCCCAATAATCGGTAATCAGTTTGCGTGCTTCTTGCGGCATGCCGCATTGCAGAAGGGCTTCTATCACATAATGGTAAGCATAGGGGCAGCCCGGATAGCAAGCGTCGGGCATGGACATGACGGTAGCCATTGCCTTAGCCCCTTCTTTTTTGTCCAGTGTGTTGGATAGGATCATCCAAACTTGCGACAGATAGGAGATTTGTTTGTCTTTGCCGCTGACCATTACTCCTCGCTTCTTGTCATAGAAATGTTGGCGGGCAGCTTTCTTCATCTTGCCGGCTATTGTCGGCCATTCGCCGGCCTCCTTTTCTTTGCCTAACATTTTAGCCAATTCGTAGCTGTGTTGTAGGGCGAAAATCGTTAGTCCTTGCATGGAAGCCTGCCGGTCATATCCGTCTTTCCAGTCGAATACCAACCAGTATTGAGGTTTCTTGTCCATGTCATAGATCCATTCCGGTGAAAACTGGCGAAGTGCTAACTCTATCTGGCGGACAACAACAGGCCACAGGTCATTCGCTGTTTCCCTGTCCCCCGTCTCTTTCAGGTATTCCAACAATGCTACGTTATAAATGAGGCAGTAGTCCAGTGTGTGCGTGCCGTATTGCGGATGGGGTTGAGGCTTTTCGAGCAGTGTGGCATGCAGCAAGCCTTCGTCGTTGGCGAAGGCGGCGAGCAGATACAGGCAATGTTTGGTCAGTTCATGGTTCTTGAACGTATGGGCGTTTGCCAATGCTTCGAGATAGAGGTCGCCGATCCACAGGCGGCGATCCCGTTTGGGGCCGTCTTCATAGACAGTCTGCATGCATTCTTTCAGGGTATTCAAGCCTACTTTATATATATCCCGGACCAGAGGATCGGTGGTAGAGGCTAAAGCCGGTGCTTCGTTGGTGACGGAGGTTTGTGTCTTGAAGGTCAGCTTGTCGAACACGAAGTCGAAACTGCCCGATATGCCCAGCAGTTCGATTTTCAGGTAGCGTCCTGCCAGGCGGCGCGGGATCGTCATCTCGTGGGGGACGCTCATGACCGTCACGATCTCGTCCTGCACCCAGGAACGGGCCAAACCTCCCTTATAAGGTTCGAGCGGGGTGTTCAACTCTCCCGGAACTTCTGCAAAGGTGAACTTAAGCCGGACGGGTGCGTCTGCTGCTTTTAATCCGGACGGTTTGATGGAGAAAGTGAGATAGCCGGTATAATGATTGCCGAAATCCAGGGTAATGGCTGGATGCTTTTTGAACGGCTCGTTGAAGAGGATATCCGGTTGTCCGGCATCTTCCATCCGCCAGCCCTGGAATGCTTTTGTGTCCTGTACGGAACGGACGACTTTGACGGGAGAAATAGTCTGATAACTCAACTCCGGCTTGCAGGCCTCAGCTTTCCGGAGCCATTCTTTACTGTCGCTGAAATACGTGCTTTGCGCCAGGCAGGTCGATCCCCAAGCGAATAGGGTAAAGCCTGCGGTCAATAAGATTTTCTTCATTCTTTATAGGGGCTTAGTAAATGGTTGCTTTGTTTGAATGATGCTTTATCGGTGAATAAAAACCGCCTTATTCCTGTGCTGGGCACAGGATCGCGTTATAACTGGCCGTAGATAATGCCTGTTCTTTTGCGATCCCGCGTCGAGCGTGGAAACAAGGCGGTTAAGTCTTCATTCGCCGATAGGTTACTTCGCGTTCTCGATGCGGAACGAGTAGCTATAGTTTTTGTTCTTTTCAATTTCATAATGTGGGCGCGGGCCTGGGCCGCAACTGCCGTTTCCAATACCACGCTGGATGCAATCGAGATTTAGAATCACTTCCGCACGGCGGATATTGTCGAGGTCATGCCCGTAAGTCAGTTCCCACAGTTCCGGATCGGTGAAGTGGAGTGCGCTGAAGTTCAGGTGGTCTTTAGATGTGATTCGGATACCTTGGTTATCGAGGCTTTTTAGCGTCAGCCAGCGTACATCGTCGCGGTTACCCATCGACTGGGCACGTACGTAGGCTTCTTCCATTCCAGTCACGGTGTTCTTGTACAGGCCGACATAGGCTGCATTTTTGCGGTCCCAATAGTTTTCAATCGGGCCGCGTCCGTACCATTCCACCTGTTCGAGTGTCGGGTTCAAAGCAACCTGGAGGCCGAGGCGAGGCAGGTTGAAGTCGTTGCCAGCTTTGAAAGTCGCGTCTACATCGACCGTACCGTTTGCATAGACTGTATAGGTGACGTCGAATGGCAGTACCACTTTTTGGGTTCCGCTTCCTACGGTAGCTTCCAAGCTCGTGGTAATGGTCACCGACTTTTTGTCGGTGGCCTGCTTCCAGTCGAATGCCTGCTTTTTGACGGTGGTCGGCAGATAATCCCGTTTATCATTGTCCATTGCACGGAACCAGTTGAAATCGAAACCTTCCTTATTATAGATCATATCCGTACCGGCATAGCGTAAAGAAACCATCTTGCCTGTCTCAGGATTGAAAGCGATGAAGAATCCCGGAGCGCGAAAACCGATCTGCTCTTTTTCTTCTTCGACTTTCAGTGTGTCGTTGAAAGCTGTGTCGACAGGAGCTACTGCAATCTTTCCGGTCAGTGAATATTGCTCGGAGGCTACTTCGTGCCCGGCATTCGCCCAATTGCAATCTTTTTTCAACCGGGCTGACAGGTTGAGGAAGTATTCACTGCCGGCATCCAAAGCCGTTTTATAAGGAATCGTCACTTCGATGTCTTTGTTCGGAGCTGCATCGCCTAAAGATAATACGCCCGATTCGACTATTTGGCCGTCTTTCAACAACTGCCATTGTAAATCGAACTGATTCAGATTAAGGAAATCGTAGCGGTTTTCCAGCTTCACTTTACCAGCCTTCAACTCTACCGGTTTGAATTTGATATATTGGTACACTTTTTTCACTTCGATCAATTTAGGAGTTACCTGGCGGTCGGGAGTTACGATACCGTTACAGCAGAAATCAAAATCGTTAGGTTTGTCGCCGAAGCCACCGCCGAAGTAGTAACGGTCAGACAATTCGCCATATTTGTTGATACCCTGGTCCACCCAGTCCCAGATACAACCGCCTATCATGCGGCAGGAATGGTTTTCGATATAATCCCAATATTCATCGAGGTTACCGATCGCATTACCCATTGCATGCGCATATTCGCAAAGGAAGAACGGTTTGTCGCTCTTCTCCTCGTCCTGTTGCTTCATCGACTCGATGGAAGGATACATTCGGGAATCCATGTCGGCGATCCGGTTTTTGCCTTCATAATGGATCGGACGCGGATCGAGTTTGCGGGCTTCCTTGTATACGGTGTCGAAGTTTTTGCCGTCACCGGATTCGTTACCCATAGACCAGAAGATGACGGACGGGTGGTTCTTGTCACGCTCGACCATGCGAACCATACGGTCTACATAGGCGGGTAACCAGCTTTCCTTGTTGCTGATCGAATGGTTGCCGTGACACTCTATATCGGCTTCGTCCATCACGTAGAGGCCATAGTAGTCGTGTAATGCGTACATCTTGGCATCGTTCGGATAATGGCTCGTGCGGATCGTGTTCAGATTATAACGCTTGAAAAGCAATATATCCTCGATCATCGACTCGACCGGAACCGCTTTTCCGTGCTGAGGGTGGATGTCATGGCGGTTGGCTCCTTTGAAGAACACCTGCTCATTATTGATATATACCCGCTTGTTCTTGATCTCGATTTTGCGGAAACCGAATTGTGAAGACATAGCTTCTAGTGTTTTGCCAGTCTTGTCTTTCAATTCCAGTATCGCCGTGTAAAGGTAGGGAGTCTCGGCAGACCAGAGACGCGGGTTCTTGACTTCGACGCTGGCCGTGTTGATCGTTTCCTGTCCTTTCCTGATGTCTTTGACAACATCGGATATAAAGGCCACCTGTTTGCCGTCTTGGTCCAGCAACGTGATGTCGACAACCGCTTCGTCCACTGTTTTGCCATAGTTCGTCACGTTTGTACGGACATTGAATATCGCCTTGCTCAGGTCATCTCCTGTGAAGGAAGCGGTCAGATAGTAATCGCGCAAGCGCAGCTTGGGAGTCGCGAACAGATAAACATCGCGATGGATACCGCTCAGGCGGAACATATCTTGGTCTTCCAGGTAGCTGCCGTCGCTCCAACGGTACACTTCGACAGCCAGGACGTTCTTTCCCGGCTTTACATATTTCGTGATATTGAACTCTGCGTCGTTATTCGCTCCCTGGCTGTACCCGACTTTCTTTCCGTTCACCCAGAGGTACATTGCACTGTAGACTCCGTCGAAATGGATAAAGATTTCACTTCCTTTCCAGTCGTCCGGAATATTGAAGTCGCGGCGGTAGGAGCTGACCGGGTTGGGTTCGTCCATAATCGTGTATCCTTTCTTGCCTTGTATGAAAGGAGGGTTGTTGCGATGCGGATACGTGATGTTTGTATAAATAGGAGTACCGTATCCGTACATTTCCCAATTGGAAGGAACCGGAATTTCTTTCCAGCCGGAAACATCGTAGTTCGGTTTATAGAAATTGACCGGACGCTCGGACGGCTGTTTTACCCAATTGAATTTCCAGTTGCCGTTCAACAACTGGTAGCGCGGCGAGTTCGGGCGAAGCCAGGCTTTGCGGTAGTCTGGCGAACTTTTCAGGCTTTCCACGGAAGGGAAGGGGACATAAGTCGTATGCCCCGGCTCCTTGTTGATAGCGAAGATAGTTTCGTTCTCCCAATCCTTGTCACTGGAACTGCGCAGGGCCTCCTTGTCAATTTTGATGTTTGTCCAGTGTTGTCTGGCACTGGTCGAATCAGCGACAAGCTGGAGAGCCGCTTTTCCTGGTTGCCCGTCGTCACTGATACCGAGGTTCAACCCGTTTGTTATGTTGGTGAACGTGTAGGTGTTTCCTCCTATCTTCGTGAGTTTCCAGAATTGGTTCATATTGGTCGCTCCGTTGTCCCACTGGATAACCGGGCCCGGTTCTTTCGTGTTGTTGTTGTCCACGCATTTATCGGAGAGGGGCGTACAGATCTTATAGACCCCATGGCCGGGAGTCGTCAGTTGCCATACCTGCGACACGCGGTTCTCCACACGGTTGTTGATGAATATCTGGGTCCCGTCGTCTTCGCTGTCTTGATTGTCGAGAACCAGGTTGTTGCTGCTTACGATCTCGTAATAGGCGTTGGGATCGATTTCTTGTGAATGTCCGGTTCGGGGAAGCATGGCCATAAGTATAAGCATGGCGAAGAGCGCCCCAGTAGAAATTCTATTTTTCATGTTGATAGATTTAATAATGCATCAAATGTACGAAAAAACGATTATTTTTGTAATAATTAAATTGCAAAATCATGAAATACGAGAGTAACAATTTTCAGTTTGAGGCAGAAATGCCATGGGAATCAGCGGGTGAAGGTATCGTTAGGCAAATCATGGGTTATAACGACAACCTGATGATGGTCAAAGTCAAGTTCGAAACAGGAGCAATCGGAACGCCGCATACACATCCGCATACGCAAACGACTTATGTAGCGAGTGGTGTGTTCGAGTTCACGACGGACGGTGAAACGAAGATTGTGCGTCCGGGTGACGGCGTATATATGAAACCGGGTATTCTGCATGGTTGCATATGCTTGGAAGCTGGTGTTCTGATCGACACGTTCAGTCCGATGCGGGAGGATTTCTTATAAATGGCAGGAATCCCATTTGTACTACGAAAGTAGCCGGAAGTTCGTATTTGTAATAATAATTGATAATTAAAAGGAAACAAAAAAATAGACATAGTTCGATTAGAACTACGTTAATAATGATGCAAATCTATAAAATAAATCCTAACAAAACGGGTTTTTGTATTAATTTTTATTACCCGTTTGAACCTTTTTGCCAAAATAAGGTGTGTTTTGGTTGTTGATATGGATTTCGTTACTTGAAAAACGCCATAAAAGGAAATAGTTCTAATCGAACTTAATCAAATTTTAAATTTATGGCTTTAAACGAACCTAAAATGCGTAGCATTACCGGCAAATTAGTCGCTAATAAGCTGACGGAGCGTGATGATGACTTTTCTTTTAATGTAACTTATCAGGCAAATCGTTCAGTCAAAGACTTATGCAAGCTGGCTGCAACGAACAGTAAATTTACGGCGTCTGAGTTGGAGAGTGCCTATAACGACTTGATGGCCCAGGCTAAGATAGAACTTTACAATGCTTCTACCGTAGAGTTCGGGTTTGCGAATAATTCACTTGGCGTGGACGGTCCGTTTATAGGTCCGGATGCCAAATTCGATCCGTCGGTCAACAATGTAACTTTACGTTGTTCACCCCGTATCGAATTTAAGGAAGATTTGAAAAACATCAGTGTGATTGTCGCCGGTACGGAAGAAGGATTGCCGACCATTACGAAAGTTGTCGATGTGGCAACCGGCAGTGAAAATCTTCGGATCACTCCGGGCGGTGGTCTTAACGGCGAAGGCAACCGGGTGAAGATAACCGGTTCTGAAGGGCAGACGGTCGGCTTCTTCTTCGTGTCCGATACGGATAAAACGGAAATCCCTGTCCCGGTTTCTGCTTTACTACGCAACGACCCATCTTTTTTTTCATTTATCATTCCTCAGTTAAATAAGGGGGCTTACTATTTGGAGGTTGCGACTCAGGCAAGCACAAATTCAAAGAAGTTGTTGAAGGAACCCCGTCGAAACCGCTTCCCCTATCCTTTGTATGTGGGAAATATTCCCGGAGAAGAAGAACGTCCGGGTGAATTATAATTTGTTCCGGTCATCGGCACTGAACGGTGCTGGTAACTGGCACCGAATGGTCTTGACTACCGGCATCCAGCGATGCCGGTAGTCAAGACTGATTAGTATTATTAATCGAATTTTTATATAACAGAAAAATGAAAAAGATAAAAACAAGTATTTGTGTTTGGTTAGCTCTTTCTGCTGTGTTTATGACCGGATGCTATAATGATGAAGATTTATGGAATAAGATTTCGGGATTGGAGAACCGTATCGAAGCTTTGGAAACCTGGCAGGCTGCGGCCAGTAGCAATATTGATGCTCTTCAAAAGTTGATGGACGAAAATGACTATATCACGGATGTCACTCCTGTGGTTTTAGGCAGTGATACGGTCGGTTATACGATACGTTTTAAGAATCAGGAACCGGCTACGATCTATCACGGCGAGAAAGGCGAAAAAGGGAATACCCCCCTGATCGGTATAAAGCAGTCGGAAGATGGAAATTGGTATTGGACACTTGACGGCGAACTGATGAAAGATTCTAAAGGCAATATAATCGGCGCTAATACACAGAATATACCTCCTGAATTGAAATTAGGAAGCCAATTGCCGGATGATGCCATTCTGATTGGTGGGGGTAAGAAGAATGATACTGCCGTTTATCTTTCTGTAGACGGAGGCAAGCAATGGGCGAAAGTCTCAGGTGAGCGTGGCGAAACGGGAGAACAGGGTCCGACCGGCTCACAAGGTCCTGCCGGTAGCGGTGGGGACGGTGGTAGCTCGTTCTTTAGCGATGTGAAGGTCTATGATGACTATGTGGAATTTATCTTGACTGATGGAACCCGGTTCAGTATGCCTGTCACAGTTGAGAATTATATCGATATAAATGATATAGATTGGGATAAATCCAACGTGTGGAAAGTGATGGATGGCGATAAGCAGGTTGCGGAGATCTGTAAGGAAGGGTTCGGCCGTATTCCGGGGCAAAATGGCGTGACTTATCAGGTCGTAGCCGTTTATCCTGTAGGTGAAGATAACAAGGTAGACCTTGCCAATGGATATATAGCGAAATATCTAGGAGGTGCTAAAGGCAGTAGGAATATTGCCGGAGGTAACATTGGTTGGACAATGCGGGGTAGTTATGAAAATGGTAATGTGTCACCTCTTGCAGCTTTTATTGCGGGAACTGGAGGGAAGGAGGAAATCTCCAAATTGATGATTACATCATCTAAAAATGTCAAGGAATGCAAAAATGGGATTGATAAGTATAAGTTAGAACCCTATACCATTTCGGATGCTGACGGTATTGAGTATCCTATTGTCAAGATAGGAGCGTCTTATTGGATGAGAGAGAATTTGCGTGCTACAAAGTTTAAGGATGGAACTTCTTTGGTTTATCAGCGGAGCGCAACGGATGACCAAAAGTCTCAAACTGTTTATCTTAACGAATATTCGACAGGTACTCAGTATCAGAAAGCAGCTATGTATGATTATTATAAGAAAGATGATAGTTTTGATGTGGAAAGTCAGAGCGATGAGGTGAAGAAACGATATGGTTTGCATTATAACTTTTCGGCTGTGGCGGGAGATTACGATCCATATGTCCAGAATCTTGGTTCAGATTACAATATTCTTTCACAAGATATAGAAGGACAAACTAATAATAGTCTTTGCCCCGAAGGGTGGCATATTCCGACAAGTTTTACGCATGGTGTATTTGGAAATTATTATGCAGACATGGAATATATTGATTATATTTTTGGCTTTGACTGGTGGCATATGATGGCTTCTAATGTGGCGGAAAATAAAGATAGTCGTGATTGGGCGGCTGCTCAATGGTGGAAGTCTGGTGATAATACTCCTGATAATTTGAGTGGACTCTCACTTTATGCTGTGCCTGCACTGGGACAGACAACAGGGTTTGGTAAAACCAATACTCCTAAGTTTAATTCAACGGAGTTAGAAGGAACTGTCTTATTTTGGGTCGATATCTTGTCAAAGGGAATTCCGATGCTTCCATATTTGGATGGCGACAATGATATGATTAATAATAATGTCTCAGCGGCAGCAGTCGGAGCTTGTTATTTCCCTATCCGTTGCGTGCGGGATTAGTGAAGGTCATATAAAAACAGAAGCAAACTTCAGTTTAGAGGTTTGTTTCTGTTTTTTATATAACATACAGATTTGAGTGTGTTTTGTTACGGAGATCGGTATGTCAGTATGCCGCTTCATGTACCCCTTTCACCGCCCGTCCGCTGGGGTCGTTCATGTTCTTGAAGGCGGTATCCCAAGCGAGAGCTTCGGCGGTGGAGCAGGCAACGCTCGGTACGCTCGGCACGCTGCGGGCGGCACTTTCACTGGGAAAATGCTCTTCGAAGATGGTACGGTAGAAGTATTCTTCTTTGTTCTGAGGCGTGTTGATCGGGAAGCGCCGGGCGGCATTCGCCATTTCAGTGTCGCTGACGGCTTGGGCGGTCACCTTTTTCAGCGTGTCGATCCAGCTGTAGCCGACGCCGTCGGAGAATTGTTCCTTCTGCCGCCAGGCTATTTCCGAGGGGAGCACATCGGCGAAAGCCTCGCGGAGAATTTTCTTCTCGATCACGCTACCGGGACACATTTTGGCTTCAGGGTTGAGGCGCATGGCAATATCGAGAAACTCTTTGTCGAGGAAAGGAACGCGACCTTCCACACCCCAAGCACATAAGCTTTTGTTAGCCCGTAGACAGTCATACATATAGAGTTTGCTCAGTTTACGGACGGTCTCTTCGTGGAATGCTTTCGCATCCGGGGCTTTGTGGAAATAGAGGTAACCCCCGAACACCTCATCCGCCCCTTCGCCGCTCAACACCATCTTTATACCCATCGACTTGATTACGCGAGCCAACAGGTACATCGGAGTGGAGGCGCGGACAGTCGTCACGTCGTATGTCTCGATGTAGTAGATCACGTCACGAATGGCATCGAGCCCTTCCTCGATCGTGTAGTTGATCTCGTGGTGGACAGTACCGATATAATCGGCCACTTTCTTGGCTGCCACTAAATCAGGCGCTCCTTTGAGACCGACAGCGAAGGAGTGCAGCTGCGGCCACCATGCATCTGCCTTCCCTTCGGTCTCGATGCGTTTGGCTGCGTATTTTTTGGCTATGGCGGAGGTGATGGACGAGTCCAGACCGCCGGAAAGGAGTACGCCATAGGGCACGTCGCTCATCAGTTGGCGGCGTACGGCCGCTTCGAGGGCATCGTGCAGTTCCTCTACGCTGGCAGGATTATCTTTCACGTTATCATATTGCATCCAGTCGCGGATATACCAGCGGGTGAAATCCTTATCACGGCTATAGAAATAGTGTCCCGGAGGGAACTGGCCGTATGCGGTGGCGAAGCCTTCGAGCCCTTTCAGTTCGGATGACACAAGGAGATGCCCTTCGTCGTCGTGGCCGATATAGAGGGGGATGACGCCGATCGGATCGCGGGCGATCAGGTAACAGTCGTTCGCTTCGTCGTAGAGAGCGAATCCGAAGATCCCGCTCAGCTTTTCCACGCATCCCACGCCGTATTTGCGGTAGAGGGCGAGGATGACCTCGCAGTCGCTTCCGGTCTGGAATTCGTATTCGTCTTTCAACTGTCCGCGGAGTTCGCGATGGTTATATATCTCGCCGTTGACGGTGAGGATCAGTTTGCCGTCTTTGCTTCTCAGCGGTTGTCCGCCGGATGCAGGATCGACGATGGAGAGGCGTTCATGGGCGAGGATGGCGGTTTTTCCTTGATAGATGCCGCTCCAGTCCGGGCCGCGGTGACGGATACGTTTACTCATTTTCAGGGCTTGCTGACGAAGGTCGGCGGCGCTGCTATGGATGTTGAAGATTGCTGTAATACCACACATGGGAATTATGATTTATGAATTATGAATTATGATTTATGGGGGTGCAGGTATTTGTCGATAGCGGCTGCTGCTTTGCGACCGGAGGCCATGGCACGGACAACGAGGCTGGCACCGCTGACGGCATCGCCTGAGGCGAAGATATTAGTGTCGGCTATCCGGTTGGTGCCCGGATCGACGGCGATGTTGCCGCGTGTGTCGACGGCGATGGAAAGTTCTTTGATCAGCCCTTCCTGTTCGGGGTGGATGAAGCCCATCGCGAGGAAGACGAGGTCGGCTTCGATTATTTCCGTACGGCCTGTCTTCCACATTTCGGGACGTCCGCCGTTTTTCGCAGGCAACCATTCCACCTCTTCGACTTCGACGCCTTTCAGTGTGTTCTTTTCGCCGATGAAACGGACGGAGGCGAGGTTCCAGCGGCGGATGCATCCTTCTTCGTGGCTGCTGCTCGTTTTCAGCACTTGCGGGTACAGGGGCCAGGGAGTTGTCGGGTTATGTCCGACGGGCGGCTGGGGCATGATTTCGATTTGCGTCACGTTAGCGGCTTTGTGGCGATTGGCTGTCCCGACGCAGTCGCTTCCCGTGTCGCCGCCACCGATGATGAGGATTTTCTTGCCTTTGCAGTTGATGATGTCTTTAGGCGGGATGACGATGCCTTCGAGGATACGGTTCTGTTGTGACAACAGTTCGAGGGCGAAATGGACGCCTTTCAGATTACGCCCTTCGATGGGGAGGTCGCGCGGCACTTCGGAACCGATGGCGATACAGACGGCATCGAACGTCGAGGCGATCTCTTTGGCGGATACTTCGTTGCCGACCATCGTGTTGACTTTGAAGACGATCCCTTCCTGTTCCATCAGCCGGATACGGCGGTCGATGATGTTCTTCCCTAATTTGAAGTTCGGAATACCGAATCGGAGCAGGCCGCCTGGGAGTTCGTATTTCTCGAATACCGTTACTTCGTATCCCCGGCGGTTCAGTTGGTTGGCTGCTGTCAGTCCGGCCGGGCCGCTGCCGATCACGGCTACCCGCTTGCCGTTGCGGATGGGGCGGACCGGTTGGATGTATCCTTCGCGAAAAGCGGCCTCTACGATGGAGGCTTCGTTCTCGCGTATCGTGACAGGCTCGTCACAGCTCAGTTTCAGCACACAGCTTTTCTCACAGAGAGCGGGGCAGATGCGTCCGGTAAACTCCGGGAAGTCGCAGGTCTGCTCCAACACGTGGAAGGCTTCGCGCCATCTGCCTTTATAGAGCAGGTCTTGCCATTCGGGTTGTTTGTTACCTAACGGGCAGGCCCAGTGGCAGAAGGGCACGCCGCAGTCCATGCAGCGGGAAGCCTGTGTGCGGCGGTCGCTGCTGTTGAGCGTTTGTTCTACTTCGCTAAAGTCGTCGATGCGTTCATGAACGGGACGATATCCGGCTTCTTGCCGGTGTATGGTGAGGAATGCTTTCGGATTTCCCATGTTGGTAATTGATTGTTTATACTGATACTTTTCTTTTCTTCGTAATTCGGCCCGGATGGGTAGGGGGGGACCTTGTAAGGACGGTGACTCCTCACGCATAAGGACGGTCGCTCCTCACTTGCCGGGTACGTATCCCTGCCGTTTAGTAGTCGCGCTGCATTTCAGCGATTTTTTGTTGCAACTTCTTCATCTGCTCTTCCTGCAAGACCTTTTTATATTCGATCGGGACGATCTGTATGAATTCATCCACATACTTGTTCCAGTTGTCAAGCATTTTGCTTGCGAGGTGACTGCCAGTGAAATGGTAATGTTTGCGGATCAGTTCGTGCAGTTCCTTGCGTGTCGTGCTGTCTTCGATCAGCGAGAGTTCGACCATCTCCATATTGCAGTAGTAGTCGAAGTCTCCTTCCTTGTTCCACACATAAGCAACACCGCCGCTCATGCCGGCGGCGAAGTTGCGCCCTGTACGTCCGAGAACCACCACGCGTCCTCCGGTCATATATTCGCAGCAGTGGTCACCGACTCCCTCTACGACGGCGATAGCACCGGAGTTACGCACGCAGAAACGTTCGCCTACACGTCCGTTGATATACACTTCGCCGCTTGTCGCCCCGTACATCAGGGTGTTTCCGGCAATCGTGTTGTTTTCGGCTATGAAGGTCGACCGTACCGGAGGCATCACGCTGATACGTCCTCCGCTCAAGCCTTTGCCTAAATAATCGTTGGCTTCTCCTTCGAGGCGGAAGTTGACACCGTGCGCAAGGAAGGCGCCGAAGCTCTGTCCGGCCGAACCTTTGAATTTGATATTAAGCGTATGTTCCGGTAATCCTGAGTTGCCGTATCGTTTGGCAATCTCACCGGAGAGCATGGCACCTACCGAGCGGTCGGTGTTGGCTATGGCATAATCCAAAGAAATCTCTTGTCGGTGCTCGATGGCCGGCATGGCATGCAGGATAATGTCCTGGTCTTTTACATGTCCGGTCAAGTGGACCTGCTCTGCCGTATGACGTATGGCATTTGTAGCAGCCTGTGCTGGGATGTGCAGCAATTTGGAGAAATCGAGCAATGCGTATTTGCCGGATGCAGATGGCGTGGGTGGGCGCTTATCGATCAGGTCCGTACGCCCGATGATGTCATCCAGCCTTTTGAAGCCCATCTCCGCCAAGTATTCTCGGACCTCTTCGGCGAGGAAGGTGAAGAAGTTCACCAAATATTCGTAACGGCCGTGGAAACGTTTGCGCAGTTCCTCGTTTTGGGTGGCGACACCCACCGGGCAGGTGTTCATGTGGCATTTGCGCATCATCACGCAGCCCAGTACGATCAGGGCGGAGGTGGCGAAACCGAACTCTTCGGCTCCCAACAGGGCCATCAGGACGATGTCGCGCCCGGTCTTCAACTGTCCGTCGGTTTGCAGCCGGACTTGCCCGCGAAGGTTATTCATGACCAGTGTCTGTTGCGTCTCCGACAATCCCAGTTCGGGAGGCAGTCCGGCGTAGCGGATGGAGCTCATCGGAGAAGCACCTGTTCCCCCTTCGGCTCCCGATATGACGATGCGGTCGGCTTTAGCTTTTGCTACGCCTGCTGCAATTGTCCCGACACCGCTTTCCGATACCAGCTTCACGCTTATTTCGGCACTCGGGTTGACATTTTTCAGGTCGAAGATCAGTTGTGCTAGGTCTTCGATCGAGTAAATGTCATGGTGGGGAGGAGGAGAGATCAGCGAGATACCTGGAATGGAGTGGCGTGTTTTGGCAATCACGTCGTTAACCTTGAATCCCGGCAGCTGTCCACCTTCACCTGGTTTTGCGCCTTGGGCGACTTTGATCTGTATCTCTTCTGCATTCACTAAATATTCAGCGGTTACGCCGAAACGTCCGGAGGCCACTTGTTTGATGGCGGAACGGAGGGAGAGACCGTCTTCGCGGGGAGTGAAACGGGCGGAGTCTTCGCCTCCTTCCCCTGTGTTGCTGCGTCCATGTATCTTGTTCATTGCTACTGCCATCGTCTCGTGCGCCTCTTTGCTGATCGAGCCGAAGCTCATGGCGCCCGTGACGAAACGCTTCATGATCTCGCTTATTGGTTCCACATCTTCGATCGGAATGGATTTTCCCGTTCGGAAGGTCAGGAAATCTCGGAGGAAGATTGGTGTATCCTTTTTGTCTACGAGATGTGTGTATTCCTTGAACTTCTTGTAG
Source organism: Parabacteroides sp. MSK.9.14 (assembly GCF_019041495.1). NCBI lineage: Bacteria > Pseudomonadati > Bacteroidota > Bacteroidia > Bacteroidales > Tannerellaceae > Parabacteroides > Parabacteroides sp. MSK.9.14. Next base: position 38,022 of record NZ_JAHPXO010000029.1, on the reverse strand, counting down.
CTACCCAAACGGGTTGCCTGTTGGAGGGCTGAGATCGTTTCCGGGTTCCATGCGTGTTTCTCGCCGTCTTTGCGGAAACTGTATAGCCCTTTGTGCTCAAGAGTCAGACTGTCTATTGTCCCTCTAAAGGCCTGATGATGCAGGGCGATGGCGTCGGCGGCTATCTCTTGCAGGCGGATACCGCCTACACTGCTGGCCGTCCCTCCGAAATAGGCATCGGTAAGTGCGGTCGAAAGGCCGACTGCCTCAAACAGCTTGGCGCCTCGATAGCTGCGGATCGTGCTGATTCCCATCTTGCTCATGACCTTGAACAGACCTTTGCAAAGCGCTTTGATGTAGTTCTTGCGTGCCATTTCGTAGTTGAGCTGTATTTCCTGCCTGTCCACCAGATCTTGGAGGATGGCGAACGACATATATGGGTTGATGGCGCTTGCTCCGTAGCCTAAGAGCAAGGCTGCGTGCATCACTTCGCGCATTTCCCCAGTCTCCACCACCAATGCGGTCTGCACACGTTTTTGTGCGGAGATCAGGTGGTGGTGCACGGCGCTGACGGCAAGGAGTGAAGGGATAGGGGCATGGGTTTCGTCCACATCCTTATCGCTCAGGATGATGTAGTTCACACCGTCTGCGACAGATTGTTCTGCTTGCATGCAAAGCCGGTCGAGGGCGGTTTTCAGTCCTTCGCAGCCTTGCGATACTTCGAAGAGCATCGGCAGCTTGACGGACTTGAAACCTTTATAGCGGATGTTGCAAAGAATATCTAATTGCGTGTTGGTCAGTATTGGGTGAGCGAGGCGTACCATCTTACAATGTGCCTCGTTCGGTATGAGGATATTACTTCCTACAGCACCAATATATTCTGTTAGGCTCATGACCAAATCCTCACGGAGCGGATCGATTGGCGGGTTCGTCACTTGGGCGAACTGTTGGCGGAAATAGTTGAACAGCAGTTGAGGATGCTCGGAGAGGACGGCCAGTGGTATGTCGTTTCCCATTGAACCGACCGGCTCCGTGCTGCCTATGCACATCGGGGCGATGATACGCTCGATGTCCTCGCGGCTGTACCCGAAAGTGCGTAGCATCCTGTCATATCCGGCAACGGTGTGCGGGACGTGTCGCCCGGACTTCAGTTCGTCCAGTTCCACCCGGTTGTTTGCTAGCCAGACGCGGTAGAACTGTGCGCCAGCAAGCTGCTTTTTCAGTTCGCCGTCGTAATAGATCTTGCCTTCTTCCGTATCGACCAGCAGGATTTTGCCCGGTTGTAAGCGTCCTTTTTCCTCTATCTCGTCCGGCTCGAAGTCCATTACGCCCACTTCGGATGCCACGACCATCATGCCGTTTTTCGTGATCAGATAACGTGCCGGGCGCAAGCCGTTGCGATCGAGCATTCCTCCGGCATACCGTCCGTCGCTGAAAAGCAGGGCGGCCGGGCCGTCCCACGGTTCCATCAGGATGGAATGATATTCGTAGAACGCTTTCAGGTCTTCCGATATCGGGTTTTTTTCGTTGAAACTTTCCGGAACCAGCATCGCCATGGCATGTGGCAGGCTCATGCCGGACGCCACGAAGAATTCCAGCACGTTGTCCAGTGAAGCGCTGTCGCTCATATCCGGCTGGATGATCGGGCGTATCTCGTCTATATTCGGGATGCGGGGAGAGGACAGGACGCTTTCACGTGCTTCCATCCAGCCACGGTTGCCCCGTATCGTATTGATTTCCCCGTTGTGTGCCAGGAGGCGAAACGGTTGTGCTAGACTCCAGGTCGGGAATGTGTTCGTGCTGAAGCGGGAGTGGACGAGTGCCAGTCCGCTTGTCAGGTAGGGGTTGGTCAGATCAGGGAAATAATGGCGAAGTTGCATTGATTCCAGCATGCCTTTATATATGATGCTCTTGGTGGAAAGTGACGCTACGTAGAAATCTTTCCTGTTCGGTATATCGGATGCCGCCATCCGTTTCTCGATTCGTTTGCGGATGATGTATAGTTTCAGTTCCAATACTTGCTGGTCGTCACATCCGGTGATGAACACCTGTTTGATATCCGGCTCTGTATCCCGTGCGTCTTTTCCTAAGATGTCCGTGTTGACAGGTACTTTGCGCAGATGCATTAAGGTCAACCCTTCCTTTTCGATCTCTTCGATCATGATACTGAGGATAGCCGAATGCTGTTTCTCGTCTTTCGGAAAGAAGACTAGTCCGGTTCCGTACTTACCTTTTTCCGGTACGGGGATGCCTTGCAGTAAGATAAACTCGTGTGGAATTTGTAACAGGATGCCTGCACCGTCGCCGGTCTTGTTATCCGCTCCTTCCGCACCCCGGTGCCGCATGTTTTCCAATATTTTAAGGGCTGATTCCACTATGCCGTGCGATTTACCGCCGTGGACGTTTACGACCAGTCCTACGCCGCAAGCGTCATGCTCGTTGGCAGGATCGTATAATCCTTGCTTATTGTTCAAATTGCTCCTTATATCCATTGTTAGTTGACCTTATGTTTGTAATGTATTTGATTTGTTTATCAAATTGCTTGGCAAATATATGTTATTTGTTTCAAAATGTAATAATATTGAGTGCGGATAAGGAGAAGCTTTTTTATTCTATAGATTGGTTTGTTTCTATTTGAAAGTGTTTTGCTGATTTGTGTGACAATTTGTAATAAAACTATTGTTTAATTCTTTCAAATAGAAAGTATATTGTATTCTTTCGATACGTATTCTTGGAGGATAATAAAGGAGAGGATGGAATGAAATTTACCGGATGCGACCTGCCGCAGACGATACAGGGATGCGCACTCGTCTGCGGCAGGCAATGTATGTGTCAGGTTACACCTGCAATACCAGAATAAAGCGGCTGCCTTTTTTGTATTCGGGGTCTATGGACAGTGTGCCGTTCATCTTCGAAGCGATTAGGGAGCAGATGGGTAATCCCAGTCCGTCTCCATCAGTCAGATCCTTGATTTCAGTAAAAGGCTTGAAGATCGCCATTTGCTTTTCGACAGGGATACCCGGACCGCTGTCGGTAACGATGAACTGACAGATATGGGCTCCTTTCTTCTTGAATTCCAGCTTGATTTTGCCTGATGTCGTGTAGATCGCCGCATTTCTCAGCAGGTGTAGCAAGATGCGTTGCAGCTGTTCGGCATTTGTCTTGATTTCGATCTTTGGGATATCAGCAGTGACTTCAACGTCCGGACGGACATCCTCTTTTACCTGTTCCATCACTTTCTCGCAGAAAGAGCTGACATTAAAAGATTGTGCTTCGTAGGTTTCCAGCAAGGAGTTTTCCAACAAAGAAAGTTCTTGTATATGATTTCCGAACTGTTTTAGGGCATCGATACGGGCTTGTATGGCTTTTGCTTGTCTGGGTGCTGTGATTTGCAATCCGGCTACCGATTTGCTCATTTCGTCTAGTGTCGGTTCCATCTGCGCCGATATACTTTGGATGAATCCGGTCTGTTGTTCGCTGTGCTCGGTGATGGTCTGGATGATCTTCTTCAACTTCCGGTTCAGGAGTATGAAGCGTATGACCAGAAATGCCAGAAACGCCAATGCGGCAATTAGGATGGCGGCTAACGTGCAGAGCCCGGCGATGATATACTGCTTGGCTGATAGCTGGTCTTCTTTTTCCAGTATCGTTTGCAGGCTGCTGTCGTATTTTTGTTGCAGGGCACCCAATTTGTCCTCTGCGGTAAGCATTTTTACGGAATCGGTCCATACCATATATTTCTCGTAGGTTTGCTCTAGCAACGAGATATTATTGGCTTTGCGGGCAATTGCGATCAGATTTTGATAGCATTCGTCGATTTTACCGTATTCCTTTTTCTCCCGGTATTGGCTGATGAGCTTGTTGAATGCTGCGTCTCCTTCTTTTTTCTGTTCGAAGATATAGAAATAATCGGTTTTTGTGTACAACAGTTCTTCGGTAAGTTCGGGATTGCCTGATTCTTCGGCCAGGTTGTCCAGCATGTTAAGCTGGAGCTGTGCTTGCGCGGTGTTTCTTAGCTTGATGTACATTTGTAGGCGCTCTTTTGTTATCCCAAAACGCAGGCCGTACAGTTTCTTTTGCTCTGCATGTTCCTGATTTGCCACTATCTGGCTCATTTGTCGGCAGAGGTCGAACGCTTCCTGATAGTAGTTCTCGCGGTGATAGAGGGATGCCGCCTGTGTACCGCATTCGATTGCCTGCGTTATTTTTCCTTCATTTGCGTAATCCTTGTATGCCTGGATATAAAGATAGCGGGCTTTCGTATAGTCTTTGTTCTCAAAGCTACTTTGTGCCTGTTGCTTGAATTTGTCCGCATTGTTTTGTGCCTGAAGGGAAACACAAAAACTGATAATGAGGGTGATAATGAAGTAGTAAATTCTCATAATTTGAATTTTAACGTTAGACAAATATACTAATTTCTTTGTAATAGGGAATATGAAAATGTGAGATTTCTTAGTCAAGAGCCAAGAGTCTTAGAGTTCTCTCGGCTTCTCTTCGTCCGAAGGAGTGGTAGTATCTCTCGTTTTCGGCAGGAGATTATTATCAAAATGACAATATGGGAAAGATAGTCGAGAAAGGATTTTTTTGGTGTGGTTGCTTGAGGATAAAAGAAAAAATGTATTTTTGCTACAAAACAAAAATGTAGCCCATGAAAGACATAACCTTTGTTGATCTGGAAGTAACGCTGAACACCTGCCGGGTAGTGGATATCGGAGCTGTCCGATCCGACAGAACTCCTTTTCATGAAAATTCCTTTGATAATCTGTTGCTTTTTTTGCATCAGGTACCTTATATTGGCGGGCATAATATATTAAAACATGACCTTTCTTATTTGAAACCTCAGTTTGAGAAAGCAGGCTGCCGACAACCGAAAATAATTGATACGCTCTATCTATCCTCGTTGCTGTTCCCGGAAAAACTGCATCATCAACTGTCCAAGGATGATAAGTTACAGGCTGATAAACCCAATAACCCGGTAAACGATTCGCTGAAATCGTTGTTGTTATTCGAGGAAGAACAAAACGCTTTTGAACGCTTGGATAGTATGCTGAAAATGATCTATTACGGGTTATTGCATGATACGGATGAGTTCGGCGGCTTTTTTGATTACATAGATTATGCACCGGATATTCTGGATGATTTATCGGGTAGTATCCTTGAGTGTTTCAGTAAAGACATCTGTATATCTTCTCCGCTTGCTGAATTGATCACCTCTTATCCGGTGGAATTGGCTTATGGCCTGTCTTTGATTAATTGTTGGAATAGCAGTTCCGGCATTCCGCTTTGGGTATTGCATAATTACCCGAAGGTAGGATGGGTGATGGAGCGTTTGCGGGATACGCCTTGTGAAAATAACGAATGTGCTTATTGCAGAGGAGCATTTAACGGTAAGGAAGGACTGAAATATTTTTTCAAATATGATTCGTTCCGTACCTATGAAGGAGAAGATCTGCAGCAGAAAGCGGTGGAGGCTGCGATTGAAGGAGAATCTCTTTTGGCTGTTTTTCCGACAGGCGGAGGAAAATCCATCACATTCCAGCTCCCGGCTTTGATGAGCGGTAAACGGATAAAAGGACTTACTGTCGTTATCTCTCCCTTGCAATCCCTGATGAAGGACCAAGTGGATAACCTGTGGAAAAATGAAATCATGGATGTTGTTACCATCAACGGGATGTTAGACCCGGTGGAACGTGCCCATGCTATCCAAAGGGTGGAAGAAGGGTCGGTTTCCATCTTGTATATATCGCCGGAGTCGCTTCGTTCGAAAACGATAGAACGGTTGTTGGTCGGGCGGAAAGTGGTTCGTTTCGTTATTGACGAGGCACACTGTTTCTCAGCTTGGGGACAGGATTTCCGTGTGGATTATCTATATATAGGTGATTTCATACGTCTGTTACAGGAACAAAAAGGAGGGAAGCAGGCGATACCGGTGTCCTGTTTTACAGCCACTGCCAAGCAGAATGTAATACAAGATATCAAAGACTATTTTTTCGAAAAGCTAAATATACGCTTTAAAACATTTTGTTCGGGAAGTACCCGCAAAAATCTAAAATACAAAGTTTTCAAGGTAGAAAATGAAGATGAAAAATATGGACTGTTACGGAGTATCATTGAAGACCATGATTGTCCGGCTATAGTTTATGTTTCCCGTACCCGTACGGCAGCCAAAGTTGCCACGCGCTTGCAGCAGGATGGTTTTTCGGCCGGTACTTTTCACGGAAAGATGGAAACCCGGATGAAAACGTCCAGTCAGAATGATTTCATAGACAATAAAATCCGGATAATGGTCGCTACCTCTGCTTTTGGAATGGGGGTCGACAAGAAAAATGTCGGTCTGGTGGTTCATTACGAGATATCGGATTCATTGGAAAATTATGTGCAGGAGGCTGGTAGAGCCGGGCGTGACGAATCAATTGAGGCGGATTGTTACGTTCTTTTCAACGAAGAGGATCTGGACAAGCACTTCTATTTGCTAAACCAGACCAAACTGCGTATTAAAGAGATACAGCAGGTTTGGAAAGCAATTAAAGAACTTACCAGTTCCAGGATTTCGTTGTCAGCTCTTGAACTTGCCCGTAAAGCTGGTTGGAATGAAAATATTCTGGACGTGGAAACGCGTGTAACCACTGCAATAGCCGCGCTTGAGGAGGCCGGTTATATTCGGCGGGGGCAAAACAATCCATGTGTTTTTGCTGATAGTATCCTTGCGAAAACAGCTCAGGAGGCTATCGATAGAATAACAGTCTCTCCACGTTTTGATGACACTCAAAAGGAAGAAGCGATACGTATCATCAAAAAATTAATTTCGACGAGAAGCCGCAAGCATGTAAATGGCGAGATCCCGGAATCTCGTATCGATTATATCTCGGACCATTTGGGGATATCCCGGCAAGAAGTGATGCTGGTCATTCGCTTGTTGCGGGAAGAGAATATTCTGGCAGACGCTTGTGACTTGACAGCTTATATAAAAAAAGGTGAAAACAGCAATCGTTCGCTTGAAACAGTCCTTCTTTACAACCGTCTTGATGAATACCTTTTATCCGTTTTTACCGCAAAAGAACAATCTTTCAATCTGAAAGAGCTACGGAAAGAAGCCGAGATCGAGACTGGAAAAAGTATTTCGCCAGATAAGCTAAACAGACTCCTTAATTTTTGGTCTGAAAAGAACTGGATCAAACGGATATACTTGGATAAAGCGCATAATTATGTCACGATTGCCCGTACCGGATCGGTCCTCGATCTGGAAGAACTGACGGAAGGGAGGCATCTCTTGTCTGATTTCATCATTCGTTATTTGTTTGAGAAAACAGGACAGTCCAGCGAGCTGGAACAGAGCGGAAATATTTTGGTCGAGTTTTCCATGCTTGAGCTGAAAGAGGCGTATGAGAAGGATGTCAGGAAACAATTGTTTGGGCATACCATTCGGATGGAAGACATTGAAGATACTCTTTTGTATCTTTCGCGGATAGAAGCCTTACAGATCGAAGGTGGCTTCTTGGTGTTATACAACCGATTGCAGATAGACAGATTGGTTCTGAATAATAAGATGCAATATAAACAGGATGATTATCATAAACTCGAACTGTTTTATGCCAATAAGATCCAGCAGATTAATATTGTCGGTGAATATGTACGGAAAATGCTTTCCGGTAATAGCGATGCATTGGAATTTGTTGACGACTATTTCCAACTGAATTATTCGTCATTCCTCCAAAAATATTTCCCTGGTAAACGGAGGGATGAGATTAACCGGAAAATGACGAATACCAAACTTCAGCGGTTATTGGGGGAATTGTCCGAAACACAATTGGAGATTGTCAAGGATGACCGTCCCGGTTCTATAGTCGTCATGGCGGGACCCGGAAGTGGAAAGACACGTGTACTTGTTCATAAACTGGCTTACTTGCTGTTGGAGGAAGATGTCAAGCACGAACAACTCTTGATGCTGACTTTTTCTCGTGCTGCTGCGAGCGAATTCAGACGACGGTTATGGGATTTGATAGGGACTGCTGCTGGTTATGTTGAGATCAAGACTTTCCACTCTTATTGTTTCGACCTGTTAGGGCTGCAAGGTTCTTTAGAAAAATCATCTTCCGTAATTATCGATGCCGTGGGAAAAATAGACAATGGGGAAGTAGAGATAAATCGTATTACAAAAACGGTTCTGGTGATTGATGAGGCGCAGGATATGACTGAAGACGAGTTTGCACTGGTGGAGGCGCTTATTCGTAAAAATGAGGACTTGAAGGTGGTCGCGGTAGGTGACGATGACCAGAATATTTACAGTTTCCGTCGTTCGAATTCCCGATATATGAGAAAGCTGGTCGATGAATACGGTGCTCGTACGCATGATTTGCTGGTCAATTTCCGAAGCAAAAAGTGTTTGGTTGAGTTTGCGAATCGTTTTTGGGAAACTATACCTGAAAGAATGAAGCAGTCGCGGATCATTTCTCACGACCAGGATGAAGGTGAGATCCGTATCGTTCAATACCAGTCGCCGAATATGGTTATACCATTGGTGCAGGATATTTGTGCAACCCCTCTGATCGGAACGACCTGCGTATTGACTCAGACAAACTGGGAAGCGATACAGGTTGCCTGTTTGTTGAAAGATAAACGTATGCCAGTCCGTTTGATTCAGTCGAACGAGGGTTTCCGTCTGTGCGATATGGATGAGATGCGTTTCTTCAACCGGATTTTAGGATCGCAAGCGGAGGTTCATCTGATAGATGAAGTATGCTGGGCTGAGGCAAAACAAGCTATTAAAAATGAATATTGTGAAGCTGCTTCTTGGGAAATTTGCCGGGGGATTATTCAGAATTTCGAACAACTTTATCCCTGTAAGTATCGTTCGGATTGGGAAACGTATCTGTTTGAATCGAAGCTGGAAGATTTCTATGCCGTTCGGGGAGAAACTATCGTTGTTTCTACGATTCACAAGGCAAAAGGGAAAGAGTTTGATAATGTCTTTCTGCTTTTAAACGATAATAGGGATTTATTAGGGGATAATCAGCCTGTCACGGATGAAAAGAGACGTGAGATTTATGTAGCACTCACACGTGCCAAAAATAAGTTATCGATCCATTTGAATAGCTATTATCCGGAAATTTTCGGCAATGAGGAAAAAATTATCCGGTTCGATAAGGCTTATTATCCGATGCCGGAACGTTTACTGTTCTTGCTTACGCATCGCGATGTATGGTTGGATTTTTTCAAAGATGCAAGGAGGCAGGAGTCGATTGGAAATCTGAAAAGTGGCATGCCATTGCGGTTGATGGAGGGCGGTTGTTGCGATTCGTCGGATAAGGAAGTTGTCCGTTTTTCAAACAGTTTCAAAAAAGAGATCGAGAAATGGCTGGATAAGGGATATGAACTGAAAGAGGCACGCGTTAATTTTGTCGTGTATTGGAAAAAAACGGGAGAAGAAGAGGAGGTAAAAGTTCTTTTACCGGAAATAGTGTTGGTAAAGGTGAGAAACTTAAATGTTTCGGAATTGATGATTTTATAAATGTGGAGGATGATATGAAAATACTGGAAACGGAACGATTGTTATTACGGGGATTGGAACAAGGAGATTTTAAGGATGTGTGCAAACTGTTGCAGGACGATGAAGTCATGTATGCCTATGAAGGGGCATTCAACGATCAGGAAGTGCAAAACTGGCTGGATAGGCAGTTCGGACGGTACCGGCACGACGGCTTCGGTTTATGGGGAGTGGTTGAGAAAGGTAGCAACGAACTAATTGGGCAGTGTGGTATTACTTATCAGGAATTTGACGGAAAACGAGTCCCTGAAATCGGTTACCTTTTTAAAAAGGAGTTTTGGCATAAGGGCTTTGCTATCGAAGCTGCTGTCGCTTGTCGGGAGTATGCTTTCCATACGCTTGGTTTCGAAGAGGTCTATTCGATCATACGGGATACCAATATTGCTTCCCAAAAAGTAGCGCGGCGCAATGGCATGCAAAAAGTGGCAACCTTCATTAAGCATTACCGAGGGGTGGACATGCCGCATTTTGTTTATAAAGTCAGTTTGTGTAAATGAGAAATCCAAAAGCGATTTCCCAGAACAAAATCGCTCTGATAATGATTATATAAAAAAGCCTTTTGCTTTCTTACGATCCGTATGTGATGAAAGGACTTTTTCTTTTTATTTGGTAGATTTGTTGAAAGAATATTGTTTTATAGAATAATTTAACTAAATGGTAGATAAAATGATTATTTCTATTAATGTGTCAAATAAACTTCGTTTATATGAACATTATGTAATATAATGTAAGTATCTTTGCAGTCGGAATAAACAAGATAGAACCAAATGGAAGTACTTAAACACGAGTGTGGAGTCGCCATGGTCCGGTTACTAAAGCCTTTGGAATATTATCATCAGAAGTATGGAACCTGGATGTATGGGCTCAATAAGCTCTATTTGTTGATGGAAAAGCAGCATAACCGCGGTCAAGAAGGAGCCGGTTTAGCATGCGTCAAGTTGGAAGCTAGTCCCGGCGAAGAATATATGTTTCGGGAAAGAGCATTAGGCACAGAAGCCATTACCGAGATATTCGCAGCCGTTCATGAGTATTACAAGGATTTGCCGCCCGACAAACTGAATGATCCGCTTTTTGCTAAAACAAACCTTCCCTTTGCAGGAGAGCTTTATATGGGACACCTGCGTTACAGTACGACCGGGAAATCCGGTATTTCCTATGTCCATCCTTTTTTACGCCGTAACAACTGGAGAGCCAAGAACCTTGCTCTTTGCGGTAATTTCAATCTTACTAACGTACAGGATATTTTTGAAGAGATAACAGCCATCGGCCAGCATCCGCGTGCCTATGCCGACACTTTCATCATGCTAGAACAGGTGGGGCACCGTCTGGACCGTGAGGTCGAACGCCTGTACCGGAAGTACGAAGCCGAAGGGCTGAAAGGAATGAATATCACCCATGCGATCGAGGCAAATGTCGACCTGTCGAATGTCCTGAAACGTTGTGCCCCGCAGTGGGACGGTGGTTTCGTGATCTGCGGATTGACCGGGAGTGGTGAGTCTTTCAGCGTGCGCGATCCCTGGGGCATCCGTCCGGCGTTCTATTATGCCGATGACGAGATCGTGATCCTGGCAAGCGAACGTCCGGTGATCCAGACGGCCATGAACGTGCCTGCCGAAGATGTACATGAACTGAAAAGGGGAGAGGCACTGATCATCAACAAGCAAGGTAATTGGCATACGTCGCAGATCGTAGAGCCGAAGGAAAATAAGGCCTGCTCGTTCGAGCGCATTTACTTCTCACGTGGAAGCGATCGGGATATTTACCGCGAACGGAAACGGTTGGGTGAAAATCTTGTACCTGCAGTCTTGAAGGCTGTGGACAACGATCTGAACCATACGGTCTTTTCCTTTATCCCGAATACGGCGGAGGTCGCCTACTTTGGATTGCAGGAGGGCATGAACGAATATTTGAACAAGAAGAAAAAGGAATGGATCGCCGATCGCAGCCACCTGCTTCAGGAGGAAGAACTGGAACAAATCCTGTCCATGCGTGTTAGGTGTGAAAAAGTAGCGATCAAAGATATAAAATTGCGTACCTTTATTGCCGAGGGAAACAGTCGTAACGATCTGGCTGCCCATGTGTACGATATCACGTACGGAAGCATCGTGCCTTTCGAGGACAATCTGGTCGTGATCGACGACAGTATCGTGCGCGGTACGACACTCCGGCAGAGTATCATCGGTATTCTGGACCGCCTGAATCCGAAGAAGATCGTGGTGGTCAGCTCGTCTCCGCAGGTGCGCTATCCGGACTATTACGGTATTGATATGTCTCGTATGAGCGAATTTATCGCGTTCAAGGCTGCCGTGGCACTTTTAGTGGACAAGGGGATGGAATCCGTTCTGCTCGATGCCTATAAGAAAGCCAAGCGGCAGCAGGTTATGCCGTGCGATGCGACCGTAAATTATGTGAAGGAGATTTATGCGTCTTTCACCGACGAGGAAATTTCGGCCAAGATGGTGGAACTGCTTACCCCCGTAGGAACACGTGCGAAGGTGGAGATTGTCTACCAGACACTCGAAGGGTTACATGCCGCTTGTCCTGATCATCCGGGCGACTGGTATTTCTCCGGTGATTATCCGACACCTGGTGGTGTACGAATGGTGAACGAAGCGTTCATTCATTATATGGAAGAGGAATATTGGGGAATTGAAAAATGATAATTGAATATTGAAAATGACAAGAAAAACAGCAACATTGGTCTTAGACGACGGAAGCATGTTTCACGGCTTCTCTTTTGGTTTTGACAAGGCAGTGGCCGGCGAAGTGGTGTTCAACACTGCTATGACCGGTTATCCCGAAAGTCTTACCGACCCTTCGTATGCCGGGCAGTTGATGGTTCTGACTTATCCGTTGGTCGGAAACTACGGGGTGCCTCCTTTCTCTATCGAAGAGAACGGCTTGCCTACCTTCATGGAGAGTGAGAAAATTCATGCGGAGGCGATTATCGTGAGTGACTATAGTGAAGAGTATAGCCACTGGAATGCTGTGGAAAGCCTTGGTGACTGGTTGAAACGTGAGAAGATTCCCGGAATCACCGGCATCGATACCCGTGCGCTGACAAAAAAGATACGAGAGCACGGGGTAATGATGGGACGTATCGTTATCGGCACCGCCGATAAAGAAGGTGAAAGTGGAGGGGAAATACCGGATTACGGTAGCATCAATTATGTGGATCGTGTTTCTTGCAAAGACATTGTCGCCTACTTACCTGACGGGATCACCACCCATTACCCTGTAGGCTTCGACAACTTTCAATTTTCAACTTTCAACTCTCAACTCTTGAAGCGTGTTGTGCTTCTCGATTGTGGTGTGAAAGCCAATATCATCCGTAACCTTTTGAAGCGGAATGTAGCGGTGATACGTGTTCCCTGGAACTATGATTTCAATCATTTGGAATACGATGGGCTTTTCCTTTCGAACGGCCCTGGCGATCCTAATACTTGCGATGTTGCTGTCCGGAATATCCGCAAGGCATTGGATAGGGACAAACCGATCTGTGGCATTTGCATGGGAAACCAGTTGCTTGCCAAAGCAGGCGGTGCTTCGATCTATAAACTGAAGTATGGCCACCGCAGCCATAACCAGCCGGTGCGTATGGTGGGGACGGAGAAGTGTTTTATCACCTCCCAGAATCACGGCTACGCAGTGGATAATGACACATTGGGGGCTGACTGGGAACCGCTCTTTGTCAATATGAACGACGGGACAAACGAAGGAATCCGGCATAAGACGAAGCCTTTCTTCTCTTCCCAGTTTCATCCCGAAGCATGTAGCGGACCGACCGATACGGAGTTTATCTTCGATAAGTTTGTCGATTTGCTTTAGGAATTGGGACGACAGATCTAAAAATGTTAACGAATAAAAGAGTCTGAAAATGAAAGAAGATATAAAGAAAGTCCTGATACTCGGTTCCGGCGCCCTAAAGATCGGTGAAGCGGGAGAATTCGACTATTCAGGTAGCCAGGCTTTGAAAGCCATCAAGGAGGAGGGAATCCAGACAGTGCTTATCAATCCGAACATCGCTACGGTACAGACTTCGGAAGGAGTGGCAGATACCGTTTATTTCCTGCCCGTCACTCCCTTCTTTGTCGAAAAGGTGATCGCCAAAGAACGTCCGGATGGCATCCTGCTCGCTTTTGGAGGCCAGACGGCGTTGAACTGCGGTGTGGCGCTTTACCAGAGTGGTGTGCTGGAAAAATATAACGTCCGTGTACTCGGTACTCCGGTACAGGCAATCATGGATACGGAGGATCGCGAACTCTTCGTCCGCAAACTCGACGAGATCGGTGTGAAGACGATCAAGAGCGAAGCGGTGGAAAATGCCGAAGATGCCCGCCGGGCTGCTGCCGAGTTAGGCTATCCGGTGATTGTCCGTGCCGCTTATGCTTTGGGCGGCCTCGGCTCCGGCTTCTGCGACAATGAGGAGGAACTGGATGTACTGGTTGAAAAAGCCTTCTCTTTCTCTTCTCAAGTGTTGGTGGAAAAGAGTTTGAAGGGATGGAAAGAAGTGGAATATGAGGTGGTGCGCGACCGTTTCGACAACTGTATCACGGTCTGCAACATGGAGAACTTCGACCCGTTGGGTATCCATACCGGCGAAAGCATCGTGATCGCTCCGTCACAGACACTGACCAACAGCGAGTATCATAAACTTCGTGAACTGGCTATCCGGATCATCCGTCATATCGGTATCGTGGGCGAATGTAACGTGCAATATGCTTTCGATCCGGAGAGCGAAGACTACCGCGTGATCGAAGTGAACGCCCGTCTTTCCCGTTCGTCTGCGCTGGCCTCTAAAGCAACTGGTTATCCGTTGGCTTTCGTCGCAGCCAAGTTGGGACTGGGTTACGGCCTTTTTGATTTGAAAAACTCGGTGACGAAGACGACAAGTGCTTTCTTCGAACCGGCTCTCGACTATGTGGTCTGCAAGATCCCGCGCTGGGATTTGGGTAAGTTTCATGGTGTGGCTCGTGAGTTGGGGTCGAGCATGAAATCTGTGGGCGAGGTGATGGCGATCGGGCGCACCTTCGAAGAGGCGATCCAAAAAGGGTTGCGTATGATCGGACAGGGCATGCATGGTTTCGTAGAAAACAAGGAGCTGGTGATAACCGACATCGACAAGGCACTCCATAAACCGACCGACACCCGTATCTTCGTTATCTCCAAAGCGTTCCGTGCCGGATATACCATCGATCAGATACACGAACTGACCAAGATAGACCGGTGGTTCCTACAAAAACTCTACGGAATCATGTGTACCTCCAAGGAGTTGCATAAATTGACAATGGACAATGGACAATTGGCAATTAAAAAAGAATATCGCAATCCTGATAATTGTCAATCGTCCATAGTCCATAGTTCATTGCTTCGCAAGGCGAAACGGCAAGGTTTCTCCGATTTTCAGATAGCTCGCGCCTTCGGCCTTGAGGGAAATATAGAAAAAGGTATGATGCAGATCCGCCAGTTTCGTAAGGAACACGGCATCGTTCCGGTAGTGAAACAGATCGATACGCTGGCTGCTGAATACCCGGCGCAGACGAACTATCTGTATCTGACCTATAGCGGTACGGAAAACGACGTGCAGTATCAGGGTGACCACCGTTCCATCGTCGTGCTGGGTTCCGGCGCTTACCGGATCGGCAGTTCGGTCGAGTTCGACTGGTGTGGCGTGCAGGCGTTGGAAACGATCCGTAAGGAAGGTTGGCGTTCGGTGATGATCAACTACAATCCTGAAACAGTTTCGACCGACTATGATATGTGTGACCGCCTTTACTTCGATGAACTGACCTTCGAGCGTGTGATGGATATCCTCGAACTGGAAAATCCGCATGGCGTGATTGTTTCAACAGGCGGCCAGATACCCAATAACCTGGCGATGCGTCTGGACGAGCAGCATGTCAATATCTTGGGGACATCCGCCAAGAGTATCGACAATGCCGAAGATCGCGAGAAATTTTCCGCCATGCTGGACCGCATCGGTGTGGACCAGCCGCGTTGGAAAGAGCTTTCGTCGATGGAAGATATCAACGAGTTTGTGGCTGAGGTGGGTTTTCCGGTCTTGGTTCGTCCGAGTTATGTGCTGAGTGGCGCCGCCATGAATGTCTGCTCCAACCAGGAAGAACTCGAACGCTTCTTGCAGCTGGCAGCCAACGTGTCGCAGAAACATCCGGTCGTTGTCAGCCAGTTCATCGAACATGCCAAGGAAGTGGAAATGGATGCAGTAGCCGATAAGGGTGAGATCGTCATGTATGCTATCTCCGAACATATCGAGTTTGCCGGTGTGCATTCCGGCGATGCAACTATCCAGTTTCCCGCACAAAAGCTGTATGTTGAAACGGTCCGCCGCATCAAGCGTATCAGCAAGCAGATCGCAAAAGAGCTGAATATCTCTGGTCCGTTCAACATCCAATATCTGGCGAAAGGCAACGAGATCAAGGTGATCGAATGTAACCTTCGCGCGAGCCGTTCCTTTCCTTTCGTCAGCAAAGTATTGAAGATTAACTTTATTGAACTGGCCACTCGCATCATGTTAGGTTTACCTGTCGAGAAACCTAATAAGAACGAATTCGATCTGGATTATGTAGGTATCAAAGCCTCGCAGTTCTCCTTCAACCGCTTGCAGAAAGCTGACCCTGTTTTAGGTGTTGATATGGCTTCGACGGGCGAGGTCGGGTGTATCGGCGACGATGTTTCCGAGGCTGTTTTGAAAAGTATGCTTTCCGTCGGTCTCCGTATCCCAGAAAAGAATATTCTGCTCTCGACGGGTACGCCAAAACAGAAAGTGGCCATGTTGGATGCCGCCAAGATGTTGGCATCGAAAGGCTACAACCTCTTTGCAACAGGCGGGACACACCGCTTTCTCGAAGAAAACGGCATCTCCAGTACGCGGGTTTACTGGCCGAGCGAGGAGGACATGGAACCTCAAGCACTCACCATGCTCCACGAAAGGAAGATTGACATGGTTGTGAATATTCCGCGCGACCTTTCAGCCGGTGAGTTGAATAATGGCTATAAGATCCGTCGTGCCGCCATCGATCTGAACGTTCCGCTCATCACAAATGCCCGTCTGGCAAGCGCCTTTATCGAAGCATTTTGCACGCTGGGCATGGACGATATACAAATCCGAAGCTGGCAGGAGTATAAGTGATTTGTTACTTTTGGATCAAGTTCAAAGTAACAGAAATAATTATTACATTTGTGGTAATTAAAATAAACCAATATGAAGATAGGATTATTTATTCCCTGTTATATCAATGCGGTATATCCGGAAGTTGGTGTTGCTTCCTATAAATTATTGAAAAGTCTCGGGTTGGATGTGGATTATCCGTTAGACCAGACTTGTTGTGGCCAGCCAATGGCAAATGCCGGATTCGAGCATGAATCGGCAGGGTTGGCGCTGCGTATGGAAGAATTGTTCCGTTCGTACGATTATGTGGTTGGCCCTTCTGCCAGTTGTGTCGCTTTCGTGAAAGAGAATCATCCCGGTATTCTGGAAAAGGCAGGTCATGTGTGTATGAACAGCAAGAAGATTTATGATATCTGCGAGTTTCTGCACGATATTGTGAAGGTCAAGGAACTGAAAGCTGAATTTCCCCACAAGGTAAGCATTCACAATAGCTGTCACGGTGTGCGCGAGTTGCATCTTTCTTCTCCGAGTGAACGGAATATCCCGTATTTTTCTAAGTTGCGCGATCTCCTCTCTTTGGTGAAAGGCATTGAGATATTCGAACCGAAACGTATCGACGAGTGCTGTGGGTTCGGTGGCATGTTTGCGATTGAGGAACCCGAAGTGTCCGTCTGTATGGGACGAGATAAGGTGAAGGACCACATGAGCACAGGAGCCGAGTACATCACCGGTGCCGACAGTTCCTGCCTGATGCATATGGAAGGCGTGATCAAGCGTGACAACCTTCCGATCAAAACGATTCATATTGTTGAAATATTAGCCTCCGGATTATGAGCACGAAACATTCAAAAGCGGCTGCCCGCTTCATCGGGAACCGCAAGCAGGAAGCCTGGCACGACGAAACCCTCTGGATGGTCCGTGTCAAACGGGATAAAATGAGCCATTCGCTTCCCGAATGGGAACGCTTGCGTGAACTGGCTTGTGAGATCAAACTTTATTCGAACAGCCATTTGGATGTCCTTTTGGAAGAGTTCGAGAAGAACGCCACGGCCAACGGAGCGATTGTCCATTGGGCGAAAGACGCGGCGGAACATAATGCGATCGTCGAGGAAATCCTGCAACAGCACAAGGCGCATACGCTGATAAAGAGCAAATCCATGTTGACAGAAGAGTGTGGTATGAACGATTACCTGTTCGGAAAAGGTTACGATATAATCGAGAGCGACCTCGGCGAACGTATCCTTCAATGGATGAAACTTCATCCCAGCCATATCGTGATGCCCGCTATCCATATCAAGCGGCAGGAGGTGGGCGAGATGATGGAGCGCGTGTTAGGTACGGAAAAAGGCAATTCCGACCCGACCTATCTGACGCATGCCGTCCGCAAAAATATGCGTGAGAAATTCCTGACAGCCGATGTTGCCATGACGGGAGCTAACTTTGCAGTTGCTTCGACTGGAGAGATAGTGGTCTGCACCAACGAGGGGAATGCAGATATGGGAACTTCTTTCCCGAATGTTCACATTGCGACGTTCGGAATGGAGAAGATCGTGCCGGATCGGGACTCGTTAGGTGTCTTCACCCGCCTGCTGGCACGCTCCGGCACGGGGCAGCCGATCACTTCCTACACTTCTCACTATTGTAAACCGAAAGAAGGAGGTGAGTTTCATATCATCATAGTCGATAACGGGCGGAGTGATATCCTGGCATGTCCCGATCATATCCGTACGCTGAACTGCATCCGTTGTGGCGAGTGTATGAATACTTGTCCGGTCTATCGCCGTAGCGGTGGTTATTCCTATACATATTTTATACCCGGCCCGATTGGGATCAATCTAGGGATGCTGAAAGATCCGGTGAAATATTCGGACAATGTTTCTGCCTGTTCGTTGTGCCTCTCTTGCTCGAATGTTTGCCCGGTCAAGATAGACCTCGGCGAACAGATCTATCGCTGGCGTCAGGACTTGGATAAGATAGGGAAAGCGAGTACGGAGAAAAAGATTATGTCCGGCGGCATGAAGTTCCTGATGGAACGTCCGAAACTGTTCAATACGGCTTTGAAGTTTGCCCCGGTAGTCAATAACATGCCTCGTTTTATGATCTACAACGCTTTGAATGCATGGGGGAAGGGCCGTGAACTGCCAGCTTTTGCCAAGCAGTCGTTCAATGAAATGTGGAAAAGTAACAAGATAAAATAATGTAGGGGTGAAGTATGCTTGCCCTTAAAATGATACGACAATGAGTAGCAAAAACGATATATTATCTGCTATCCGTCGTCACACCGGCAAACGTTACGATATGCCGGAACTGACGCTGGATGCCATCACTTACGAAGATAAAATCCTCCAGTTTACCGACTCTCTGAAAGCTGCTGGGGGGCAAGTCGTCCTGATGCAGCCTGGAGACGATATCAACGATATTATTCGTCACCATTTTCCTGATGCAATCCGTATCGCCTCCAATCTGTCCAGTATTACCTGTGCCACCTTTAATCCGGACGATCTCGACGATCCTCGTGAGTTGGACAATACAGACCTTGCCATCGTGGAAGGCCATTTTGGTGTAGCCGAGAACGGGGCTGTCTGGATTACCCGCCAGGTAAAGCATAAGGCATTGTATTTTATCTCCAACAGCCTGGTTATGCTGATAGACCGCAATTCGATCGTGAACAATATGCATGAAGCCTATAAACGGACGGAAAACATGACATATGATTTCGGTGCTTTTATCTCAGGCCCCTCTAAAACAGCTGATATAGAACAGGCTCTTGTATTGGGTGCACATGGCCCGGTCAAGGTATTGGTTGTGTTGAAATAGGATGTGTTCCCGTAAATAGCTGAAAAAACAGGGTAACGCAGATCTTGCCAATTGGGTGGATTTGCGTTACTCTATATGTCCTGTTGTTATTAATCTACATTTCGCTTATTAAACAACGAAGCGATCCATAACATCAGAATGGCTCCGACTGTCGCCGTAATCAGACTGCCGATAATACCGGAAGCTGCAATTCCGAGTAATCCGAATACCCAGCCGCCCAATACACCGCCGGCTATTCCCAAAATCAGATTGATTATTACTCCGAAGCCACCGCCCCGCATGATTTTACCGGCCAGAAAGCCGGCTGCTATACCTATGATAATGTACCATAAAAATCCCATAGCTTTTAAATTTTATGTTGTTATTGTATATATAACCGCTCATGGAGGCATGAAGTTTATTGCAGTAAAGGATTCCTTTTTCAAAGCATATATGTTTTGAAAACGAAACATATATGTTTTGCATTCAAAACATATATGCTTTGAAAAGGGCTGTCATTGCAATCGCTTAAACCTGTTTTCCCATTTGATAGGCATCTTTCATGGCGGGATTTCCGTTGATCTCTCCTTTGTGCCAAACGCCTAATCCGAACACGGTTCCTTTTATTACGGGATCTTCCAGGCAGTCCAGGAATCCCTGGAAAGTGTCGATCGTGCGGAGCATTTTCTTACGGTCGTCTTCGGCTGCCGTTACGATGAAATAAAATTCCTTGCCGTTCATCTCCGTGTATCTTCCACAGCAGCGGTCTATCAGGGTTTTCATTTGAGCGCTTATTGTGTAGAAATAGACTGGGCTAGCCATTACGATCACATCGGCATCCACCATTTTTTCGATGATTTCTGCCGCGTCGTCTTTTTGAGGGCATGGCTTCTGGTACAGACTGCATGTACTGCATCCCGTACAGTAATGGATTGTTTTGTCTCTCAGGAAAATCTTTTCCACTTCATGATTGCTTTCTGCCGCACCACGCATAAATTCGTCACAGAGCGTGTCTGAGTTGCCGCCTCGGCGGGGACTGGATGATAAGATCAATACTTTTTTTGCCATACTTGTATATTAGTTTAAATCGCTATTAAGAATGTTCCGGAGGAACAGATACAAAGTTACTGTGACAGGTTGGTTCGGATTGTATATGAATTACGGGGATAAGTACCATTTTTACAGGATAAGGGTATACATCCTGATTTTTGGTCAACGGACAGGCGTGTAGTCTATCTCGGACTCTTCGTCCGTCGCTTCGAGCTTGAATATGACAGGGCGTAATCCGTCATTGCAACTGCAGATGGCAACTCCCGGTTTTCTGATCCAGTCTCCATAATAGAATACTTCTTTTCCAGCACCATGTGACAACGCAAAAGCATATTGGTAAATCGCTTTCCAAGCCTCGTCACAAAAACCTTCCGGCTTGGCATAATCAGCATAAAAAACTTGTCCTTCTTTCAGCATGGGGCAGGCGGTCAATCCTTCGGCGCCGTATTCGCGGGCCAGTTGTTCATCTAAAGTAGTTTTTAATACCGTAATCTTGACTTTTTTCATCTGATATGTTTTTTGATGGTTTAACAATGAAAATCTGAATCAGAACAGGAAACCGAGTGAGAAACTCATTATGTTTGTTCGTTTTTCAATGTTGAGAGTCCCTTTCTGGTTGGCCTCGGTACCTATCTCACGGAAATCGGAAGCTACCTCGTTCAAACCGAATTCATAACTGAAGTCAAGAAACAGACGCCAGATACTGACTCCCAGCCCGGCGGCTATGCTGATGCCGAAAGGGGTATTGTCGTCTTCAAACTCGCGGGGTCTGTCTGTCATATCTGTACTGTAGCGCGTTTTGTAGTTGTATTTGATATTGGGGCCGAACATCATGCTTAATGCGTACGGACCTTCTTTTACCAGATAATAACCGATCATCACCGGAACTTCGAGCGTGGCGGACTTATAAGTAATCCGGTTCTTGCCGATAGGCATTTGGGTGTTTGTCCCGTCAGGCAGGCTGTTTTCCGTCTGTGGTATGTTGAAACGTATGTCACCTTCCGTATATTGCCATGCCAAGCTGGGTTGAATATAGAAACGATCGATATTGACTCGTGCAAACACAGCTGCTTGGTAACCTACCTTATATTGCAGACGTATGTCTTCCATCTCCTGATTGTCTATCGTCAACGATTTGACAATCGGGAGCGCGGCATTGACTCCGACTTTTCCTCCCCAGTTGAATGTCTTGTCTTCGATCTTGATAAACTTCTGGGCGTTGGCCGAGAAACAGAATGGAAGTATCAGCAATATAAGGTAAATTTTCTTCATGACTATTTTTTCTTTCTGACCGACCAGCCGAATTTACCGACAAAGTCGCCCAATCCGTAATATTTGCCATGTGAATAAGCCAGCAGGTCAGCACGCTGCATATCGAAAGCTCCCGTTTTCGGGTCCAGATATTTGTCGTCGGCCTGCACGTTTACCACATCGGCGATAAACATGTCATGGCTGCCTAATGCCATTACTTCTTTTACCCGGCATTCGATGCAGAGCGGGCATTCTTCGATGATTGGAGCATTTACGACTGAGGCTTTTCCTGGCGTCAGTTTCATCTCTTCGAACTTAGTATGATCTTTGCCGGAATTGACACCACACCAGTCTGTTGCGTATGCTAAAGAGCGGGTTGTCAGGTTAATCACAAATTCCATGTTCTTTTTCAAGATCGGGTAGGAGTGACGTTCCGGACGGACGGAGATATAACACATCGGTGGGTTAGTACATATCGTACCCACCCACGCGACAGTGATAATATTGTATTCTGAAGGCTCAGAGCCGCAACTAACCATTACTGCTGGCAGCGGATAGATCATCGTGCCGGGCTTCCAGTCGTGTTTCATGACAATTGGTAATTAACAATGGGCAATTAAAAGACTGCGACAAATAATTGTCGATTGTCCATTGTCGATTGTTAATTATTTAACGATGATGTCTTCTTTATTAATCTTGCGTTCGCAATAATGGCATCTGATTGTACCCTTTTCTTTGTCGATTACATCGAAACGAGTCGGCATTGGTTCATTATTGGTAATGCATTTCGGATTGTTGCATTTTACGAGCCCTACCAGTTCGTCTGGTAAGGTAACGGTCTTTTTCTCCACCACTTCGTAATCGCGGATAATGTTCAGGATCACGTTTGGGGCGATCAGGGCGATGCGGTTGATCTCTTCGTCACAGAAGAACTTGTCGGAGATTTTGATCATGCCTTTACTGCCCATTTTATTGCTGTGGAAATTGTTGCCGATCGTAATCGTATTGTCCATGTTTTCCAGCCCCAGTAATTTGGCTACTTTAAACAACTGGCTGGGGGGAATATGATCAATGGCAGTACCGTTCTCTAAAGCGGCGACCTGCAATTCTTTTTTCTTTTCTGCTGACATAACTTTTGATAATTGAAAATTGATAATTGAAAGTTGAAAATCAGGAAACGGGATTCTTAATCTTCAACGGAAATGCCCAACACTTCGCAGATGATGGCTTGACGGGCGAACAGTCCGTTGCGTGCCTGCTGGATATAATAGGCTTTCGGATTATCGTCCACATCATAAGCGATTTCGTTCACGCGAGGCAGCGGATGCAGGATGCGCAAGTTCTCGCGACTGTTTTTCAGCATGTCATTCTTCAGTATATACACATTCTTTACACGTTCGTATTCTTCGAGGTCGGTGAAACGTTCGCGTTGTACACGAGTCATGTACAGAATATCCGTCTGGTTGATGATGTCTTCCGTAAATTCGGTATATTCGTTGTATTTGATGCCATGTTTGTCGCAGAAGTTTTTCTGTTCGTCCGGCATGCGGAGTTCGTTTGGTGCGATAAAGTTGAATGTCGGGTTGAAATGAGACATACCTACTATCAGTGAGTGTACGGTACGTCCGTATTTCAGGTCGCCTACCATTGTGATGTTGAGATCGGTCAGCTTGCCTTGTGTCTTTTGAATGGAATAGAGGTCCAGCATTGTCTGGGAAGGATGCTGGTTTGCTCCGTCACCGGCATTGATGATAGGCACGTCCGTAACCTCCGATGCATAACGGGCGGCGCCTTCCAAATGGTGGCGCATAATGATAAGATCGACGTAGTTGCTTACCATCAGGATGGTATCTTTCAGTGTTTCGCCTTTGGAGGAACTAGTCGTGGAAGCGTCGGAGAAACCGATCACACGGCCGCCCAACCGGTTCACCGCAGTTTCGAAACTCAGACGTGTGCGGGTGGAGGGTTCGAAGAACAAGGTCGCTGCAACTTTGCCTTCCAGCACCTTACGGTTCGGATTTGCTTCAAACTTCCTGGCGTTATCCAGAATACGAAGAATGTCCTCTTTGGAGCATTGATCGATAGAAACTAAACTTTTACTTTTCATTTATATTCTGTAATATGTTTATTATCTGATATTTATATATTTATGAATTGACTTATATAAAATATTTGTAAAAAAGTTAGTCGTTTATTCATAGATATAACGTTTCTCGTTTGGCAAAGATAGTTTTTTTCTATACGCTGTCGCATGGCATGACTAAAAAAATATGCCGGGATTTTATTGCTACGAATTAAGAATAGCTGTGATTGTTTCTGGTTATTCATAAGCTTTCCCTATTCTTTTGCCAACAACAGCTCCTTGTTCAAACTTCGAGTTTTTTATATCGACGATCAATACTCCTTTTAGTCCAGATACACCTTCTTTTTTAGCTTCTTCAAGAAATTGTGAAGCAAGCGTATCATATCCGGAAGCAGATTCAGCGTCAATGGCAATCACTAAATAGCCATTATCGGTAACAGTTGCTTTTTCACAGGTGAATCCTGTGATGGTGTTGATATATTTATCTGCGCCTGTTATTTCTGTTTTGCCACCTCCGCAGGAGAAGGTGATTATAATTATCATTAAAAATAAAATTTTCTTCATGCTATTTATAATTTAATTTGTTCTTTAATTCATTGAATATGTCCGGATTTTCAAAATCTACCCAATGATATTTCTTGTATCTGTCTCGGTCGAAACTGTCTTTCTTCTCATATATAATCAAACATTGCTTATCACATAGAACAATGACGGAAGAATCCAATAGTAGGGCGTATGAACGTGCCTGCAAGAATGCTTCTTCCACCTCTCGATTATTTTTCATGTGAAGTTTGGCTTCAATCAATACTTTTGCTCGTTCATAGTCTGGCTTATTGTCATAATGTAAGGCATAATCTGGGAATACCCTATGGCCCCGTCCTGCATGTATTGGCAATTGGCGAATGAAATCTTTGTTTTCATACCATTCCATAGAGTTAAGCAAAGGTTCTAATAACTGTTGTTCTACGTCTCGTTCTATCTCTATACTTACATTCTTGGGTAGTGTAGGAGTATATAGCTTCGGTAGGGTATCTGTATCAAATCCTTTTGCCTTTATCATTCGCAGGAGTTCTGAATAATCCTCGCTACTCATTGGCCATCCGTTCACACCTTGGAATTTCTTTCTGACAAGGGGGTGCTTTGAAAAGTATTTGTCTGTTTGAAGTTCTTTCAACGTGATACGAGGAATGTCTATTTTGTCACCTATGTAGGTGTTACTGTAATAATGAAAGAATGGATCTATAACACCATCCGCTTGTGCAATCCAGATGCAAGTAATTGCGCTGATTGGTGATGTCTCGTAGTGAATAAGGATATCACCCTTTTTTGTCTCTGGGTTAGCTTGCCAAAAGGTTATATCATAAACTTCGGCAGGATCAATTAATCCACCGATACACCATGCTTGTGATGGCTTGGGAATTTCAGTGTTTTCTTTCGAAATGAAGTTCGGTGCAAAATCATATAAGAATGCGCACAGTTCTGCCGGTGAAAGATTGTTATTTGTTCTGAACTGATAGAATACCTCGCACAGCCTCCAATAATACATGCACCTTGCTTTGTAGTTTGGTTTCTTTGGGATTGGAGATAATTCTATATCAAAAGTATCCGCTATCTTTTTCAGATCAAAGAAACGAAAAACAAATATATTGGGAAAATAAAATTCAGGAGAAAAGTAATACATAAGAAAAGAAATCCATACAATGTTATTCAGTATGGTTTTAAAATCATCTCTTGGTATGGCAATTTCCCCATCTTCCCAATATCCACGAGAAACAACATCTTCATAATATTCTTTTGCTTCCTCTAATGTTTTCGGTCTTTCTTTGTCTGGAAATTCTTCAATGTTATAACACCACATGGATTTACAGAAATCCGCTATCAAAGTTCTTGCTTTAACATTGTCAAGCCATAGTTTCATTCTTGGATTGTATTTGAATACTAAATCCATTGCTGTGGCATTATTGCTTGACTCCTCGAACTCCTTGATCGACTTCTGCCCATTAGGAGATTGTTTGTATAGATTCCAGGTGTATTGATTGAATTTCATAAGCTATTTTGCAGATAGACACATTAATACCCTATACATTCCAAATACTTCATCCATTAAAACATCAAAGGGCTTAAATTTAGGGTCTGGGTTAATTGAGTGACATGATACATAACCTTCTCTATTAGATTCATGTACTTCTTTTACTATAACTCCATTAGGGGTGTCTAATACATATACTTTTCCCCAGTCTATAAACAAATTTGGATTAATTTTTTTTATGAGAATACGTGAACCAGAAGGATATTCGGGGGCCATACTGTCACCATATACTGTAATAGCAAAATCTACGTTTTCAATTGGAGAAACAACAGCTTCGCAATTTTGCAATAATACACCCGGTTCTGCAAACCCGGTTAGCGAACCTCCCATTGCTGACATTGGAAGTAAATAAGTAATATAGCCATTCTTCTTTGTTGTGTCGGCACTACTTGTTTTTGGGGCTTCTTTTTTCTGGGTAAGCATATCGCCTTCGCCGTTTAGAAGCCATTCAGCAGAAATATTTAATGCTTTTGCATTTACTATATTAAGCAACACGTCATAAGAAGGTTTGCTTTTCCTTTCTCCTAAAATAGTGTTCATTGTAGGTTGTTTTACATCAATAGCCCTACAAAACGCAGATATGTTACCGTTAAACAGTTCATCTGCTATTTTCCTAATTCTTTCTTGTACTTGCATAACTTAATAGTTAATTAATGCAAAAGCGTTGAATATTTAATGCAAAATCATTTATTTATAAATGCAGATGCATTATTTTTGCGTCATCAATCAATCACGAAAGCAAAGGTAAGCGATCGTGTTGAGTAAAGCAATAGTACGAACATATTAAAATACACGATTATGGCACGATCTTATGAAACAGCATTAGCAGAACTCGAAAACAAAAAAGGCGAGTTAGAAGCGTTGAGTACGATTGGCGAAGAAGAAGTCTGCTATATATACAATGTAGATAGCAAGTCTGAGATCGTGAAGATTCTCTCTAATGAAATAGAAGTTCTTGAAAGAGAGGTTGAATATCTCACCCCGCTGGACTGGTCTAACGATCCTGCTATTGAAATCTTCAGTAGTTATGAAGCAATGAACTCATTTTTATACTAACGCATATAACACACATGATTATGAAAACTTCAAATTTTAGACACAAGGTATTTTGTATGGCTTATGAGTTAATGAGAGCGACAGGTAAAGCATTCGCCGTATGTCTTTCTCGCGCATGGGCTTTATACCGGTTGACAAAGCAAATGCACAGAGGTATTGTAACGTTCGCTTATGAAAAGGCAGATGGATCGCTTCGCCGTGCTAAGGGTACTCTCAAAGATGTTCAGAGCCTAATAAAAGGAACTGGATCAGAAAACTACAAAACTGTCCGCTACTTCGATGTAGATGCGAATGGATTCAGAAGCTTCAAAGTAGAAAACTTCATAACGGCTTACTAAAGCCCGGTCGGGTGGGCGTAGGGCATATCTCACCCGGTCACTTCTGATGGTTCTTTCTCTTACTTACACCTTAGTACCCGCAGAAATGGGGTTGAAACGAAAGGATTATAAACTAACTTATTAATGAAGGTAATAAGGTTGGCGATATTGGATATTATGTCGTGTCCGTGAAGTCCGGTTGACTTGTCCCGGATCGGTGTTAAACGGTCTATCGAATGTCGCTTTAATATATAGCCCGGCATAATGTGTGATGCTGCCGATCGAATCGGTTGCCGGGTACAATTTAATTCTAACGCTTATGAAAAGAGTAATTTTTTATTCAAGAGTGCAGCTAATTTTATTCATCTGCGCAGTACTGATGTCGGCTACCTGTTTTGTTGGCATGTTCTTTAATCCGTTTCACGTATTAACATTCGTGATGTCGGTTATTCTAACGATCGCCATTTATAAAGAAAAAGTTGGTAACTATTAATAATAACGTATATGGAAACAAAAGGTATTGAAGAAATGACAAGAGAGGAACTGATTGAATTGGTGTCGTCTCTTAATAAAGACCTCGAAAGTACAAAAAAGGACCTCGAACTTTATAAAGATTGGAAAAATCGAGAAGAAGCAGCCAAAGTGTTAGCTGAAAAGAAAATGTTGGCTATTAAGGCTTTTCTTGAAGTTGTTTAATTCGTTTTGTGTTTAGGTTAGCAAAAGCAGCCGGGTGAAAACCCCGGCAAACGGGCGGGCATATGGAATGCTCTGCACACAGCCGGAAGTGTGTATGCCGGATCGTTACCGGTTCCGTCCACATTCAATTAAATATAATCAGTTTATGGAGAAAAAAGTAGAAATTATGCCTCGTATGAGAGACTTAAAGAAAGGGAAGAAAGTAGAATTTCCTATCGATAAAGTCTGCACAGTGCGCAACAATGTTTCATTGCTTAATGCACAAGGGTACAAAAATGGACATAAGTGGAGATCGGAAACTAATGTTCCGAAAGGGATAGTTACAGTATTTAGAGATTCCTGATTCAAACTTTAAATACACACGATTATGAAAGTATTTACCGAGTTAACGCCCGAATGTGACATTACAGCACAAATGTACGCAGCCGGGTATGAAAAAAAGGAGATTGCCGTATTGAAGCATCGTGCAGTAAGTACGATAAATAACCAGCTTCAGACAGCATTTTTAATTTTGGGTGTTCGGAATGGGAGGGAGTTGGCATTAAAGTTAGCCGAGAGGATATCAGGTATCCGGTTGACGCTGGACTTTTCGCCGGCCATGAGATCATTTGTTGCTTGTGTACTTTTGATTATTCTTTGTGTTGATAGTCATTTAGACATGAAACGGCAACAAATCCGAACCCGTTCTAATGCCAATGTAGAACTTATCGCCCGTGTTCGTGTAAGAATTAGAGGGCGTAATATGCCTTTATTATATGGAACTTGACGTTTGGCAATTACAGAAAATAATAAAAGCGGCCGCGAAAGAAGCTGTCAGCGAATATGCGATCTCCAAGGATCCGGTCATTGATGAGATTACGGAAACGCAAGCTATACGACTTGGATTTGGTAGAAGGTGGTTGGCTCATCAGTGCGCTACGGGAGCATTGACTTGGAAAAGGGCTGGTGTACATAGGAATAGTCCTAAAGTTTATTCGCTGAAGAAACTTAAAGAATTGAAGGATGGTATAGATCCTTTATTGAAGTCTCTAATATAATTACTAACTAAAAATATAACAATCATGAGTTTAATCAGAAAATCAACGGAATTGAATATTCCAACAAACGTAAAGATGATGATTTACGGTCAAGCAGGTATGGGTAAGAGCACAGTAGCTTTGAGTGCACCAAAGCCTCTGTTGTTGGATTTTGACAATGGTGTTAAGCGTATGAATATGGCTCATTTGGAGAATATTGACACTGTGCAGGTCACTTCTTGGAATGATGTTCAGCTGGTTTTGCAAGAAGATTTGTCTGTTTATCAGACTATTGTGGTTGATACCATTGGTAAGATGATGGATTTTATCATCACTTATAAATGTGGAACCAGGCAGCCATCTATTCGAGATTGGGGCGGTATCAATGCTGAATTTTCTTGGATGACAAGAACGCTATCAAGTCTGAAGAAACATATCATTTTTGTTGCCCATCGTGACACAAGAAAAGAGGGTGATGATACGGTGTTTATTCCTGCCTTACGTGAGAAGTCCTACAACTCCATCGTCACCGAACTTGATTTGTTAGGTTACTTGGAAATGAAGAGTGAGAGAGGAGTGCAGAGACGTACTATTACTTTCGATCCGACATCAAGGAATGACGGAAAGAATACTTGTAACTTGCCTTCAGTGATGGAAGTACCTACCATCCTTGACAAAAACGGCAATCCGACGACCAAGAATGATTTTATCTCTACTCGGATTATTGCTCCATATCTTACTATGTTGCAATCAAAAAAGGCTGAACAAGAAGCATATAACAAAGTGCTATCTGATATAACAGGTCGTTTAGAATTAGTTGCCGACGCAGCTTCAGCGAATGACTTTATCGCCCATATTGATGATTTCAACCATGTGGGAAGTTCAAAGATGAAAGCCTCAATGATGTTGGCAGCTAAGGCGAAAGAATTAGGACTGATTTTTAACAAAGAGACTAAAACTTATTCAGATGCAGCCTAAGTATAAGATATATGCAACATTATTGGATTCTTACTTCAATTACCTTAATAGCGATGTCATATATGAGCGTTATTATGGGTGGAGTGAGAATCCGCCTTGTACAGAAGAAGAGTTTCAGCAGAAGCAGTTCCAAGAACTGATAGACCGTATTAACCGTAAACCGTTTGACAGCGAAGCTGCCGACAAGGGTACGGCTTTTAATGAGGTCATTGACTGTATGATTGAGAACCGGAAATCTGAAACGGTGCAGGTAGAAAAGATATATTCTGATATAGGGAATGGCGAGCAAAAGGTTATAGCCTTGAAAGCCGTTTATAACAATCGTTCATTTGTCTTTCCTATATCCCTTTGTCGTGAGTTCGCAAATTACTACAAAGGGGCGTTGACGCAGCAACGTGTAGAGGCAATCCTTCCGACTGCATACGGCAATGTATTGGTTTACGGTCTGATTGACGAACTGATGCCTACCAGTGTTCACGACATCAAAACAACCGGTAGTTATACCGTGGGAAAGTTCAAAGATCACCACCAGCATTTAGTATATCCATACGCTTTAATGAAGAACGGTTCTGATGTACGGACATTTGAGTATAACATTGTAGAGTTCAACAAAGGCGGCTATGTGGTAGATACCTATACAGAAACATACGTTTTCAATCCTGAACGTGATATTCCTATTCTTACTAATCATTGTGAGGAGTTTATCCGGTTCTTGGAAGAAAACAGAGCACTTATAACCGATACTAAAATCTTTGGAAATGGATGATATACGACTTGAAAAATGAATACCAAATACCCAAGTTTAAGGAGTATGTAAATAAACTGTTCAAGGAGCGGGCCGTTGTGGAAGTAAAAAAGAAGCTTCCTAACCGCACGCTTGCCCAAAACAGCTACTTGCATCTTCTTTTAGGGTATTTCGGTAGTGAATACGGTTGCAGCCTCGATGAAGCAAAAATTGATTTTTATAAGAGGACTTGCAACCGTGATTTGTTTGAACGTAAGACGGTCAACAAGAAAGGCAATGAAGTAACCTATTTACGCAGTTCTGCCGAACTGACAACAGGTGAAATGACCCTGAGTATTGACCGTTTCCGTAATTGGAGTGCATCAGTGGCAGGTATCTATCTGCCGGCTGCAAATGAACATCAAATGCTGATATACGCCCAGCAGGAAATACAAAGAAATCAAGAATTTATTTAGTTATGATAGAAACAAGAAAAACAGAAATCCGGTATGTGACATCTGACCCAAAGAAGATGCTCAACATGTACCTTGCAAAACGTGTCCTCAAAACATGGGAGGAATCTTTCATTGATGAAGATACCGGTGAAACAGTAACGATTGAACGGAATGAAATTCTTTTCGACCGTGGTACGCTGATAGACCAAGACATTTTGGCGAAAATTCGTTTCAGCATGGAAGCTGACGGTATCAGGGAAGTGGAAGTCAGCAATCAGAACCGTTTGGCGTTCGAGAATGAAAATAATGTGTTATATCCGCATATTGCCCAAGCGGAAATAGGAGGTAAGAAAAGCAAGTTCCTGCTTTACGCAACAGGGTTGGAGAATGCTTGCCTTATCTTGAAAGACTATATCGAACTAAACTATTTGTTCGGATTCACTCTGACTATGGTAAAAGAGTTCGATTCCTGTGTAATTCTCACCGATACTTTGAAAGAACGCAAGGTGGACGACGCTTCGATAGCCTACCTCAAAGAAGAGATTACTACAGAAGAATATCTTGATAAGATGGATGAAGAGAATCAGGAAGATGAAGAATCCAAGCCTGACGAAAGGAAGTTCTACCAAATTGAGACGAAAATTACCTTCATGAATGGAGAAAATGAAGATGAAAGAGTTCAAACTTTTGTCGTGAACACTTTTAACGTTGATAGGGCGATGATGCTTATTACTCACTACCTCAAAAATAAAGAGGAAGAATGTGAGAAACAAGCCAAAGAAAAGGGACATGAGTTCAGAAAGAGGGAAATCCATACAGCTATAGAATCGGCAAAACCTATTCCGGTAGGACGATTCATCCCGAAAGAATTTTCAATAGCCTATATAGAATAATAGCATATTGTTTTTTCATGGTATTAGTTTTAGAGTAGAAACAGCCCTGTTCCGTCCGTGAGGATATGTCGGGGCAAATGGGAAGAAAGGTAAGTAGCCATGATATGTATATGTGTTTCTAGGGTTCGATTCCCCGGCTTCCCACCAAATCAACAAATAATAAAAATTAAAACATTATGGATAGCATGGATTATATGGAATACTGGTATCACTCAATGGATTTTGGTAATGATATACCTGTAGATAGTGATGATTTTGACAACTATAACTTTGATTGATTATGAATATAGTAAAAAGTAAGAGTTTTAAGAATGGAACAGTGTATTGTTTACGTCTTGAAGACGGTATGCTTGTAGAGACGACTGATACGTTTCTTCCGTACTACACGAAAGATGCGATAGGAAGGAAACAAAACTTCCTTGACAATGATAACTTGGGAAGTCGTTCCGAACGCTGGATGATTGGCGTTTCGACAATGAGCGGATGTCCTGTAAGATGCAAGTTTTGTGCTACAGGTAATATGAAACGCTATCGAAACCTTACGGCTGATGAGATTGTCGGTCAGGTGGAATTTGCCATTGAGCAGGCTGGATTCGACCCTTGCGATGCCAATGAGTTCAAGATAAACTATACCCGTATGGGAGAACCATTCTTGAACATTGAAGCCGTAAAGGAAGCTATCGGGCGTATTTCTGAAATATATCCGAACACTCACCATTATGTTTCAACGATTGGAATCAAGGGGAGCGATTTTTCTTTCGTTAAAGGCAATGTGACGCTTCAAATCAGTCTGCATAGCTTTGATGAAGAGAAACGAAACTGGCTTATTCCTTATCCAAAGAAGATGAGTATAGAAGAACTTGGTCGGATTCGAACCGAAAGTAACCTGAAAACTACTATCAATCTTACGTTGGTGAATGAATCAGATTTTGATACGGAAAAACTGGAGAAATATTTTGATAAAGAGTACTTCTTTGTTAAGCTATCCCCAATAAATCCAAACAACATATCGGAGAAAAACAATCTCGGTAACGGAATTATCGAGGGAGTGAATTTAGTATGAACATTTTAATTTTCAGAGTTATGGAAAAGATTAAAGAACAACTTGAACAAATGGGTTACGATTACGCAGTAGCAATCGCAACAAAGTCAGAAATTGAAAACGGGGCCGCTTGTGGCCAGTTATCTATCATCGTTGAGACAGAGTGATAATAAATTTGATTCAATAGATTCATTTAATTCGGCAAGCTCGGTCTGTGAAGATATGGCTTGCTTACATGGCGGTGTGTTGCATAATGTGGAAATGGCAGCCACACCCGTAAGGGTTGCACTTTAGATGCCGGTTTGAGTCCGGTCGCTGCAACAAATAAATTATTCTAAATATGCCGTACTACATAAAAAGAAAAAAGGCAAAGAAGAAAGACAAGCCTTTGCCACTGTTTGACAAAGCTGGTATAACAGTAAAGAAGAAGCCGGATTTGAAGGCAAAACTTGATAAAGAGTTTTCCCTTTTCATCCGGCTTCGTGATTGTATGCCTAATGGGGTTTTTCGATGTATCAGTTGCGGGCAAATAAAGCCCTTTGAACAAGCTGATTGTGGCCACTATTTCAGTCGTACACATTTGGCGACCCGTTTTGATGAAAACAATTGTCATGCCGAATGCCGACACTGCAATAGATTCAAAGCCGACCATTTAGAAGGGTATCGGGTGAATCTGATTGATAAAATCGGACAACAGAAATTTGCTTTACTAAAAGTGAAAGCTGCTGGTACTACTAAAATGACTGATTTTGAGTACGAACAATTAATCAAGTATTACAAAGCACTTAATAAGAAGTTACGAAAGGAGAAAGGGCTATGAGTTATGTATTACGAGATTACCAACAGAAAGCCTCTGATGCTGCCGTTTCTTTCTTCAATAACAAGGCGAAGAAAACAAATACTATCATGGTATTGCCTACAGGAAGCGGAAAGAGCCTTATCATAGCTGACATCGCTTCAAGACTTGACGGTCATACATTGGTATTCCAGCCGAGCAAGGAAATTCTTGAACAGAACTTCAAGAAACTTTGTTCTTACGGGATTCTCGATTGTAGCATTTATTCCGCCTCCTTCAATTCAAAAGAGATAAGCCGGATAACATTCGCAACCATCGGTAGCGTGAAAAGCCATCCGGAACTTTTTGCCCACTTCAAGAATATCATCGTGGACGAGTGTCACCTTGTGAATCCGATAGAGGGAATGTACAAGGATTTCTTCGATGCTGTGAAGTGCAAGGTTCTTGGATTAACGGCAACGCCATATCGTTTGAGTTCCAGCCGTGACTTCGGCTCTATGCTAAAATTCATAACCCGGACAAAGCCCCATGTGTTTTCAGAGGTCATTTATCATGTACAGGTATCGACCTTGCTTGATATGGGCTATCTCTCAAAGGTGAACTACTATCCGATGAATCCTACCGGATGGAACGAACTCAATTTGAAGATAAACACTACCGGAGCCGACTATACCGATAAGTCAGTCCAAAAGGAATATGAACGGATAGACTTTTATAGTTACATCGTTCATATCGTCCAAAGGCTGATGAATCCGAAAGCAGGAGGCAAGAGGAAGGGTATTTTGGTATTTACCCGGTTTTTGAAAGAAGCGGAACGATTGACGATGTCCATACCCGGATGTGTCATTGTTTCCGGTGATACTCCAAAGAAGGAACGTGAAAGAATACTCGAAATGTTCAAGGTCGGGGAAATACCTGTAGTAGCCAATGTTGGTGTACTTACTACCGGCTTTGATTACCCAGAACTTGACACAGTTGTTATGGCCAGACCTACCATGTCACTTGCGATGTATTACCAGATTGTAGGTCGTTGCATCCGTCCTCATAAAGATAAGGAAGCCGCATGGTTTGTGGATTTATGCGGTAACATCAACCGTTTCGGTGAAGTTTCCGATTTGCATTTGAAAGACACGGGTAACGGAAAGTGGGCTGTGTTTTCAAGAGGAAGACAATTGACAAACGTAAGATTCTAAAGATATGGTAAAGAAGAACGAACGACAGGCCATCCGTCCGGATACCTGCTCAAAATGTAAGAGAGGGAAGCCGGTCAAGGTATCAATGGGGAATCCCAAAGTGGTTCTATGTAGTTTTTTCAACAGGCGTTTCGTTGCCGACAGCAAACGAAACTGTGATTATGCGATTTGATTATGAAAGAGCTAACGAGTTATTTCCCCCACGACAGCAACGCCAGGAACTCAGACAAGCTGATACGCTTACGAATGAGGCATAAGGCATCCGGATATGGAGTGTTCTTCATGATTTTAGAACGTCTTAGAGAGGAGCCAGAATACATGAGTGTCAAAGATTATAACATGATAGCTTTTGACCTTCGTGAAGATGCTTCCTTAATTAAATCCGTGATTGAAGATTTTGGGTTATTTGTCTTTACCGAGGATGGTAAGTACTTCTACTCCGAAAGCTTCAAGAAAAGAATGGGATACAAAGACGATAAATCGAAGAAACGATCCGAGGCTGGAAAGAAAGGTGTCGCTAAGAGATGGGGGAAAAAAGAGTCAGAAATAGCAAATGCTACGGAATTTATAGCAAATGCTACGGAAAACGATAGCAATGCTATAGCAAAAGTCGAAAAAACAATAGCAAGTAAAGGAAAGAAAAGAAAAGAAAATAATATAGGAGATTCTAACGAATCTCTTGTATGTGGGACTTCGCAGCCCCACGCCGAACATATCGACTACTCCGAACTTGTCAAATTCTTCAATGAGGAAACAAAAGGTGTATTTGGTACGGTCAGGACTCCGCTTTCTGATAGCCGTAAAGGGATGATTAACGCACGTATAAAATCTTACGGCAAAAAGACGTTTGCCGGCATGATTCGTAAGGCATACCAAAGCGATTTCCTGAAAGGGCAGAACAAAAAAGGCTGGACAGCATCTTTCGATTGGCTTATCAAACCAACGAATTTCGAGAAAGTAATATCAGGCAATTATGACAACAAAAATAGGGCAAATACTCAACAATGCAACCGTGATCCAAACGAGTTCCTTCGAAATATCGCAGAGGGAATCGCCCGAGCCGATTTCGAGGAATCCAAACGGTGAGTGCAGCGTAAGTCTCTATACCGGGGATTTAGCTGAGCCACGAGAAATAGCCGTATCTATCAGCAGATTGATGACCGCATTCCCGAAAATGGGAGATCCGTTCTTCAATTTGTTAGCGGAAAGGGTAAGGGCGAATAAGTTCACCACAAAACGGCTTAATGACGCTATCAACCATCTTATTGACAATTTCAACTACAAGGAGCTTAACATAGCGGATATCATCAAGTTTGACAAGAGAGCCAAGCTATACTCTTACAACGACGTATGCAAGATGGTGTCCAAGGGAGAGGCGACGTTCTCTGACTTTGCCGTTAAAGAGATCAATGGGACACATTACAGGGTAAAGAAAACTGATATAGAGTAACATGGAAATAACAGAGAGATTGAGAAACACTCCTACCGGTTTGATCGTGTTTGTAGGAGACATGAAAATTATCGTGGAAAAGTACAGGCCGTACTACAACGGGCAGAACAAGATCCCGTGCAGGGGATGCGTTTTCCGGGACGAGGGAGCGAGATTTTGCGAGTACAGCAAGGCTTGCATGGCCCATCTGAGGCCGGATCATGAGTCGGTGGTGTTCGCTAAAACAAGTAATGTTTAATCATTCATCATAGTTGAAAACTGCATTTAGGTATGATGAGAGTAATAAAAATAATTACAGCAATGGAAAAAGAAACTATAAAGAACAAAGTATTTGAGATCATAAAGAGTAGACTTTTTTACAAAGATACGCCACTTACGATGGAATCCAAGCTGGAGGATGATCTATGGATGGACAGTCTTGACGAGGTAGAGATATTGATGGAGCTGGAGAAAGAGTTTGGCATATTGATCCCTAATGATGATCCCGGACGATGCCTTACCGTAAAGGACGTTGTTGATTATATGATCCGGAGGATGGAAGAATGAGACAATACAACGATTGGGAAGAGATCGACAAGGACACGAACGGCCTTGTCACCTCGCTAACATACATGATACTTTTCGTGAACGACCAAGTGTATAACTACACCGTATCGCTCATGGAGGCCATGAGGAATAGCGAGCACTACAGGCATAACGCCAAACGGACGGCCAACGCTATCGAAAAAGAGATAGACGCTTATAACACCAACATCTTCCGGATAGCCAAGGCCAACAAGGAGGCGTTTGCCGAGATTACGCAAAGCATGGAGGAGGATGTGCAACCTCATATAGACCGGTACTACTATACGATCAGCCAGATATTGCTGGATCACGGGGTATCGGGCTCATCTAACCGGATCGCATCCCTGTCATCCACGATAAACATGCTGGCGCAGATGTCTAGGATCACGATAAGCGATTTCGGCGACAGGATGCGGAGAATCGTCCCGTTGGTGTACAATCCCCTGTCCTTTCTGGCATTGGACAAGGTAGAGCACCTGAGCGACCGGTTATCAAGCGAGGTCACGGGGAAGGACGTGAGAATAAACTTAAATGAACAGCCCGGGATAGTGAAGGCGTTCACGGCGATAACGAATGCGATACTTGATCCGAGGGTGTTCAATAAGGCTTTTGAGAGAGCCGGGTAATTATTAACGATAAATAGAATAAAATAAATGAAAACGTATATAGAATTTCTGAAAGAAAAAATGGCTATCAGCCAGCAGACAGGATTTAATATTGATCTTGAAGAGATTTCTCCGACATTATACCCTCATGTAAAAGATACCGTTCGTTGGGCGGTTGCCGGTGGATGCCGCGCCATATTTTCTAGCTTCGGTATGCAAAAGACAGTTACCCAGCTGGAAATTCTTCGGGTAATCTTGAGTCATAAAGGAGGCAAGGGATTGATCGTTTGCCCTAAGCGTGTGGTAGTCGAGTTCC
>NZ_JAHPXO010000028.1:0-78002 GCF_019041495.1 Parabacteroides sp. MSK.9.14 | reverse complement strand
TCCTTTTTATACAATATGTCAAAGAACACTTGATTCTTACTTTTTACACAACCTCCGAGGACGAGGAAATAGCCGGGTACATGGACGGTGACGATGATACCGGGCTGGCTACGGGCGTGAGCTTTGACGAACTGGGCGAAGCGGTACGCACGGCGAACGCCGACAACCCCACCGAAGCTGAACAGCGGCAAGCCGCCGGGACACTGGCAAGCATTGAGGGGACGAACCTCTACGATGCGGTGGTGGAGAACATCAACGGCGGGCTGGCAAAGGTGGCGGAACTGCTGGGACGCAACGAAGCGGAACTGACTACGGCTGCTCCTGCCGGAACTGGCAACATAAGCGAGGAACACGAAGCGTTCGACATGAATGATTTCCTATAATATAATAATGTGTAACAATATGAAGCAACGTGACTACGGTTGATTGGCAACCTGAAAACCAAACAGACAAACGGGACTATCCCCGACCACTAAAATTTCAAATTATTCACCAGCCGGGAAAGGCGGACTTCCCACCCGCCGCCCGGCATTAAAAACAAATCACAATGAGAAAGAGAATCTTTTTGTCGGCGGCTATCCTTGCCGCTGCGGTAAGTGCCTACGCACAAGGCAACGGGCAGGCGGGCATCACCGAAGCCACGAACCTAATCACAGGGTATTTCGACCCCGGAACAAAACTGGTGTACGCAATCGGGGCGGTCTGCGGCTTGATTGGCGGGGTAAAAGTGTATAACAAATTTTCGAGCGGCGACCCCGACACCTCAAAGACCGCCGCCAGTTGGTTCGGGGCGTGCATCTTCCTGATTGTCGCCGCCACTATCCTGCGGTCGTTCTTCCTCTAAACCAGCGGCTATGTCTGAATATCCGGTAAACAGGGGTATCGGAAAGCCAGTGGAGTTCAAGGGGTTAAAAAGCCAGTACCTCTTTATCTTTTGCGGCGGCTTGCTCGCCGTGTTCGTGGTGTTCATCGTCCTGTTCATGGCAGGCGTGAACCAGTGGCTATGTATCGGTTTCATCGTGTCGGCTTCGCTGCTGCTCGTGTGGCAGACGTTCCGGCTCAACGCACGGTACGGCACGCACGGGCTGATGAAAGCAGCCGCACGCAAAAGACACCCACGCTTCATTATCAGCCGAAAGGCGATACCCCGGCTGTTCAACTACAAAAGAAGAAAGGAAGAAAGAACATGAGGAATACATTAAAGGCTACCACGCTGGAAAGGAAATTTCCACTTTTGGCGGTGGAGAACGGTTGCATCATTTCAAAGGATGCGGACATAACGGTGGCTTTCAGGGTGGAACTGCCCGAACTGTTCACCGTCACCAGTGCCGAGTACGAAGCCATACATTCGGCGTGGTACAAGGCAATCAAGGTACTGCCCGACTACTCCATAGTACACAAGCAGGACTTCTTCATCAAGGAGAACTACCAGCCCGACACCGAAAGGGACGAACTTAGTTTCCTGTCCCGGAGTTTTGAACGGCATTTCAATGAACGCCCGTTCCTGAACCATTACTGCTACCTGTTCCTGACAAAGACGACAAGGGAGAGAAGCCGCCGACAGAGCGACTTCTCCACCCTCTGCCGGGGCAGGATTGTTCCGCAAGAGATAGCCGACAAGGAAGCGGCGGTAAAGTTCATCGAAGCGGTCGGGCAGTTCGAGCGCATCATGAACGACAGCGGGTTTGTCACGCTTACCCGGCTGGCGGCATCGGAAATCACCGGGCAGGACGGCAAGGCGGGCATCATCGAGAAGTACTTCTCGCTCTCGCAGACAGATACCACCTGCCTGAAAGACATCGGGCTGTACCCGGAAGAAATGCGTGTCGGGGACGACATACTGTGCCTGCACACGCTTTCGGACGTGGAAGACTTGCCCGGAAAGGTCGGGACGGACTGCCGATTTGAGAAACTTTCCACCGATAGAAGCGATTGCAGGTTAAGTTTTGCCGCCCCGGTGGGCGTGCTGTTGTCGTGTAACCACGTCTATAACCAGTTCATCTTCATAGACGATCACGCCGAAAACCTGAAGAACTTCGAGCAGACCGCCCGGAATATGCAATCGCTCTCCCGCTACTCCCGTGCCAACCAAGTGAACAAGGAGTGGATAGACGAGTACCTGAACGAAGCGCATAGCAAAGGGCTTATCTCGGTGCGCTGCCATTGCAACGTCATGGCATGGAGTGACGACAGGGACGAACTCAAACGCATACGCAACGATGTGGGAAGTCAGCTTGCGCTAATGGAGTGCAAGCCACGCCACAACACCACCGACACGCCCACGCTCTTTTGGGCGGGCATACCCGGCAACGAGGCGGATTTCCCCGCAGAGGAAAGTTTCTACACGTTCTTGGGGCAGGCTCTCTGCCTGTTCGTGGAAGAAACGAACTACAAGAGTTCGCTTTCGCCGTTCGGCATCAAAATGGTGGACAGGGTAAGCGGTCGCCCGCTGCACATCGACATATCGGATTTGCCCATGAAGAAAGGCATCACCACGAACCGCAACAAGTTCATACTTGGGCCGAGCGGTAGCGGGAAGTCTTTCTTCACCAACCACATGGTGCGCCAGTATTACGAGCAGGGGGCGCACGTGCTGCTGGTAGATACGGGTAACAGCTACTTGGGGCTGTCCCAGCTTATCCACAACCGCACGCACGGCGAGGACGGGATTTATTTCACCTACACCAACGAGAACCCGATAGCGTTCAACCCGTTCTATGTCGAGGACGGGGTATTTGACATCGAGAAAAAAGAGAGTATAAAAACCCTTATACTCACCCTTTGGAAGCGGGACGATGAAGCACCCAAGCGGTCGGAAGAAGTGGCGTTGTCCAATGCGGTAAGTGCCTATATCGAACGTATCACGGGCGACAGGTCGGTAACGCCCTGCTTCAACACGTTCTACGAGTTTGTCCGGGATGATTACCGCCGACAGCTTGAACAGAAGAACGTCAGGGAAAAGGATTTTGACATCGACAACTTCCTGAACGTGCTTGAACCCTATTACAAGGGTGGTGAGTACGACTACCTGCTGAACTCCGACAAGGAGCTGGATTTGCTGCATAAACGCTTCATAGTCTTTGAATTGGACAACATCAAAGACCACAAGATTTTATTCCCGATAACGACCATTATCATCATGGAAGCCTTTATAAACAAGATGCGCAAGTTAAAGGGAATAAGGAAATTAATACTAATCGAGGAAGCGTGGAAAGCGATTGCATCGGCGAACATGGCGGACTACATAAAATATTTGTACAAAACCGTCCGAAAGTATTTCGGGGAAGCGATTGTGGTAACGCAGGAAGTGGAAGATATTATTTCCTCTCCCATAGTGAAAGAGAGTATCATCAATAACTCGGACTGCAAGATTTTGTTAGACCAGCGAAAATACCTGAACAAGTTCGACAGCATACAGAACCTCTTGGGACTGACCGACAAGGAGCGTTCGCAGATATTGTCTATCAACATGGCGAACCACCCCGGACGGAAGTACAAGGAAGTTTTCTTCTCACTGGGCGGCACGCAGTCGGCAGTGTACGCCACAGAAGTTTCGCTGGAAGAATATTACACGTTCACGACAGAGGAAAGCGAGAAAATGGAACTGTTCGCCCTCGCCGAGAAGCTGGGCGGCAACCTTGAACTGGCTATCAAGCGGCTTGCGGAAAGCAAACGCAATCCCCAATCATCAACAACTTAAAAATTAGGAACATGAAAAGAACAATTCTCCTTATGGCGGTATGCCTTTGCTTCATCGGCAAGGCATCCGCCCAGTGGGTGGTGTCAGACCCCGGCAACTTGGCACAGGGTATCATCAACACCACCAAGCAGATAGTGCAGACTTCCACCACAGCCAAGAACACGCTGGACGGCTTCATGGAAGCGCAGAAGATTTTCCAGCAGGGTAAAAAATATTACGATGCGCTTAAAGCGGTGCATGACGTGGTTAAGGGCGGTGTCAAGGTGAAGAAGTCCATTGAACTGGTGGCGGAAATATCCGAAATCTACGTGCGCAATTTCCAAAGTATGCTGGCAGACCCGAATTTCACGCCTGACGAACTGTCGGCAATATCGTTCGGCTATGCCAAACTGATGTCGGAAAGCTCGGACGTGTTGCAGGACTTGAAGAATGTAGTGAACATCACGGGTATGTCGCTGACGGATGCCGAACGGCTGGCTATTATTGATAATGCCTACCGAAGCCTATTGAATTACCGCAACCTCGTGAACTACTACACCCGCAAGAACATATCCGTGTCCTACCTGCGGGCAAAGAAGAAGAACGACACCGACCGGGTGCTGGCTCTCTACGGCTCGGCGGATGAACGCTACTGGTAATATATAAATCGATATGCCTATGTTATTAGCAGCAGTGGATTTTGACAACCTGCACCAAGTGTTGCGGGTGCTGTACGATGAAATGATGCCCTTGTGCAGCAACATGACGGGGGTAGCGAAAGGTATTGCCGGGCTGGGTGCGCTGTTCTATGTAGCCGCCAAAGTGTGGCAGTCGCTCGCAAGGGCGGAAGCCATAGACGTGTACCCGCTCCTGCGCCCCTTTGCGCTGGGGCTATGTATCATGTTTTTTCCAACATTCGTATTGGGTACTATCAACACGGTGCTGTCGCCAGTGGTGAAAGGGTGCAACCAGCTTATGGAAACGCAGACTTTCGACATGAACGAGTACCGGGCGCAAAAAGACCGACTGGAATATGAAGCCCTGATGCGAAGCCCCGAAACGGCTTACCTCGCATCGGACGAGGAATTTGACCGACAACTGGAAGAACTGGGCTGGTCGCCCTCCGACATGGTGACTATGACGGGTATGTACATGGACAGGGCGGCGTACAATATAAAGAAGTCCGTCCGGGACTGGTTCAGGGAACTGTTGGAAATGCTCTTTCAGGCGGCGGGGCTGATTATAGACACGCTGCGCACGTTCTTCCTGATTGTGCTTTCGATACTGGGTCCGCTGGCGTTTGCGATTTCCGTCTATGACGGTTTCCAAAGCACGCTGACCCAGTGGATTTCACGCTATATCTCCATTTACCTGTGGTTGCCCGTGTCCGACTTGTTCAGCAGCGTGCTGGCACGCATACAAACGCTGATGCTCCAAAAGGACATTCAGGAACTTTCAGACCCGAATTTCATCCCGGACGGGAGCAGCACCGTGTATGTAATCTTTATGATTATAGGTATCGTGGGCTACTTCACCATTCCTACGGTGGCAAGCTGGATTGTCTCGGCTGGCGGCACGTCTGCCTATAACCGCAACGTGGCACGGGCTGGGTCAATCGCCGGGGCTGCGGTCGGTGCGGCAAGCGGGAAAGTAACCGGGAAACTACTCAAATAACCAACATCAAAATTTAATATATGGAATTTAAATCATTAACGAACATCGAAACGAGTTTCCGGCAAATCCGGCTCTTTGCGCTGGTATTCATCTGCCTGTGCGCACTGGTGACGGGCTTTGCCGTGTGGAACTCGTACAGCTTCGCCGAAAAGCAGCGGCAGAAGATTTAC
Organism: Parabacteroides sp. MSK.9.14; assembly: GCF_019041495.1. Classification (NCBI taxonomy): domain Bacteria; kingdom Pseudomonadati; phylum Bacteroidota; class Bacteroidia; order Bacteroidales; family Tannerellaceae; genus Parabacteroides; species Parabacteroides sp. MSK.9.14. Next base: position 72,479 of record NZ_JAHPXO010000028.1, on the reverse strand, counting down.
GTCCTCGACAACGGCAAAAGCCTGATGCTGGCACTCTCGCAGGACATGGCACAGAACAGACCCGTGGAAGCCAAATCGCACGTGCGGCGTTTCCACGAGCTTTTCTTCACGCTCTCACCCGACAAGGGGGCTATCGAAAGCAACATCAAACGCTCGCTGTTCCTCGCCGACAAGACCGCTTTCAACTATTACAAGGACTTGGCGGAAAAGGGTTACTACAACCGGGTGATTTCCGGAAACGTCACGCAGACGGTGGAGATTGACAGCGTGAAGTGCGACTTCGATCAATACCCCTACAAGGTGAACACGTATGCCCGCCAGTTGATTTTCCGGGAAAGCAGCCTGACGGTGCGAAGCCTTGTGACCTCATGCCGATTGCTCAACGCAACACGGAGCGACAACAACCCGCACGGCTTCATCATCGAAGCGTTCACCATTACCGAGAACAAGGATTTGCAAACCGTTAAGAGGTAGCCTTATGGAGAGAAAACGAAATTATATCGAAAAGGTGCAGGACTGGGCGGACGACCGCCTGCGCCGAATGTGCGGACGGATTACGCCGGGCAAAAGGCTGGCGGTTATCCTCGTGATGTTCCTATTTTTCGGCGGCTTGTCTATCTACATCACTGTTTCATCAATCTACAATATCGGGAAACGGGACGGCAGGCGGCTGCAAATAGAACATATCAAACAACTGCCATTGCAAGGCAATGACACAATCAACAGTATCAACCCCTTAAACAGACCGGAATATGGAAGAAGTACAGAAGAATGAGAACGGCACGACCGTACCGCAGGCGGACGGGAAGCCGAAAAAGGAAGATAAACCCAAACGGGAACTTACCCCGCAGCAGGTGCAGCAGCGCAGGAAAATGATAGTCTTCCCGCTGATGTTCCTTGCCTTTGCCGGGTGTATGTACCTGATATTCGCCCCCTCCGGCAAAGAGGACGTGAATGTGGAGAGCGTGGGCGGCTTCAATGCCGACATACCCCTGCCCGCAGAGGACGGGATTATAGCCGACAAGCAAAAGGCTTACGAACAGGCGATGCTGAACCGCAAACAGCAGGACAAGATACAATCCTTGCAGGACTTCGGTTTCATGGGGGACGATGAAACGGAAGAACCGCAAACGGAAATAGACCTGATGCCGGAAGAAGAACCGAAGTCCCAAAGGGGCGGCGGTGCTTCTTCGGCATACGCTTACCGGGACATCAACCGCCAGTTAAGCACGTTCTACGAAACGCCCCCTGTGGACGAGGAAAAAGAGGACTTGAAGCGGCAGGTGGCGGAACTGACCGACCGACTGCAACAACAGCAGAACGCCACGCCTACGGCTGACGACCAAATGGCACTCTTGGAAAAATCCTACGAACTGGCGGCAAAATACATGAATGACGGCGGGCAGAACAGAGAAAGGGGGCAGATTGCCCAAATACCGACAGCCGGGCAGAACGGCGGCGGTATCGGCACTCCGGCTGTCCCGGTGCAGGCAATCCGGGAAACAACTGTATCGGGATTGCAGCAACCCATGAGCGATGCCGACTTCATCCGTGCTTACAGCCAGCCACGAAACTACGGCTTCAACACGGCAGTAGGCACGGGCTACGCTATGGGCAGGAACACGATAGCCGCCTGCATCCACCAAGACCAAACCCTGACAGACGGGCAGGCGGTGAAACTCCGGCTACTCGAACCCATGCAGGCGGCCAGCATCGTTGTGCCGAAGAATACCCTTGTGGCGGGGACAGCAAAAGTGCAGGGCGAACGGCTCGACATACTGGTGTCCTCGATTGAGTACGCTGGCAACATCATCCCGGTGGAACTCGCCGTGTTCGACACGGACGGGCAAAAGGGGCTTTCCGTTCCGTCCTCAATGGAGCAGGAAGCATTCAACGAAGCTATGGCGAATATCGGCAGCGGGCTGGGTACAAGTATTTCCTTTGCCCAAAGTGCCGGGCAGCAGGTGGCTATGGACGTGACAAGGGGCTTGCTGCAAGGAACGTCCGGCTATCTTGCGAAAAAGTTCAGGACTGTAAAAGTAAAGCTGAAAGCCGGATACAAGGTGATGCTTTACGCCAAACAACAATAACCATTTTATCAACCACTAAAATTTCAATTAGCGATGAAACAGATTTTGGTAATGTTCGCCCTCTTGCTGGGCGTGTGTGCGGCAAACGCACAAACCACTGACACCGTGAAGTATGCGGCTGGCAACGACTTGTACCGGGGTATCACCCGGAAACTCCCGTACCGCCAAATGGTTACGCCCTACGGCGTGGAAGTGACCTTTGCCAAGACGGTGCATATCATCTTCCCCGCCTCCGTCCGCTACGTGGATTTGGGAAGCAACCACATCATAGCGGGAAAGGCGGACGGTGCGGAGAACGTTATCCGGGTGAAAGCCACGACAGAGTGCTTTCCGGGCGAAACGAACTTCTCCGTTATCTGCGAGGACGGCAGTTTCTTTTCGTTCAACGCCAAGTACGCCCGTGAACCGGAAATGCTCAATATCGAAATGAAAGACTTCTTGGAGAATGAGGACACCAGCGACTTTTCGCATACCCGCATGAACATCTATTTCCGGGAACTGGGTAATGAAAGCCCGCTGCTGGTGAAACTGATAATGCGGAGCATCTACAAGAACAATGACCGGAAAGTGCGCCACTTGGGTAGCAAGCGTTTCGGCATACAGTTCTTAATCAAGGGCATTTATACCTATAACGGGATGCTGTACGTGCATACGCAGACGAAGAACAGTTCCAACGTACCTTTCGATACGGACTTCATCAAGTTTAAGATAGTCGATAAGAAAGTGCCGAAGCGCACGGCTATTCAGGAAACGGTGCTGGATGCGGTGCGCAGCTACAACGAGGTGATAGAGATTGCCGGGAAAACGACCGTGCGCACGGTGTACGCCCTGCCGAAGTTCACCATTCCTGACGACAAACTGCTGTTGGTGGAACTTTACGAGAAGAACGGCGGGCGGCATCAGGTTATCCGGGTGGAAAATTCCGACATCGTGAACGCAGAAGTGATTAACGAACTTAAAATCAAATAAGGATGAAACGGTTTCTATTTATCGGAATACTCTTTGTGCTGTGCCTGACCTCGTTTCAGGCACACGCACAAAGATACCTGCCGGGCATGAAAGGCTTGCAGGTCACGGCGGGCATGACGGACGGGGTGCATTGGAACGCCAATACGGATTTTGCCTACCATATCGGGGCGGCGTACAGCGTTTACACCAAGAACGCCAACCGCTGGGTGATTGGCGGGGAGTACCTGCACAAAAAGTATGACTACAAGGATATGCGTATTCCGGTCGAACAGTTCACCGCAGAGGGCGGCTATTACCTGAAATTCCTATCGGACAGGCGTAAGACCTTTTTCCTCTCGCTGGGACTGTCGGCACTCGCCGGGTATGAAACAAGCAACCGAAGCGAAAAGCTCTTGCCGGACGGCTCTACTCTGCTGGATAAGGACTGTTTTGTGTACGGCGGGGCTTTAACGCTGGAACTGGAAGTCTACCTGACCGACCGGATAGCCTTGCTTGTCAGCGCAAGGGAACGGGCGTTGTTCGGCTCGGACATAGGCAAGTTCCACACGCAGGTATCTTTGGGACTAAAATTCATTATCAACTGACCGCTATATAATAATGTATATGAAGAATGTAATGTATAAAATCATCATGGGCTACTACATCGTGGCCGCCCTTGTGCTTGTCACCGCCTGTAATGACAACTTGGATATTCAGCAGGCGTACCCGTTCAGCATCGAAACGCTGCCAGTACCCAAAAGGCTGAAAGTCGAGGAAACCGCCGAAATACGCTGCCAACTGGTGCGTGGCGGCTATTACCAGCCGACTACCTATCAAATCAGGTACTTCCAGCCGGACGGCAAAGGGAAGCTGGAAATGGATAACGGCACGGTGTTCCTGCCCAATGACCTGTACCCGCTGGAGAAAGAAACGTTCCGGCTATACTACACCTCGGCATCGACAGACCAGCAGACGATTGACATTTACGTGATTGACAGCTTCGGACAGGTGCAGCAACTTTCGTTTAGTTTCAATAATGACAGCAGCGAAGAAGAATAAATCTTTTGGAATTAGTATGTTGATAAACACCCAGTGTTTTATTGCTGGGTGTTTATTTTGTGATTACCTTTGTTCCTTGTAAATAGCTTATAAAAAAATAACAGCACATTATGAGAATAAAGGATATTTCCGTTGAAAATTATCGAAATTTAAATTCTGCAACAATTACATTTGACGAATCGTGCAATTTTATTGTTGGAGAAAATAATTTAGGGAAATCAAATATATTAAACCTGTTAAATATCATTTTCACACGAAGAGGATTTGTTTATGATGATTTTAATGATGCAAATTTACCAATAACAGTTAATATACGAATAAAACTCACAAATGATGAAATAGGGCATTTTGAAGACTTGTTTGATATAGATGATTACACCTATATCAATATTATCTGTAAACAAGTATCACCTGATGATAATATGGAATTTTATCATTTAGAAACAGAAACATACATATCTCCAACCCTTATTAAATGCTTAAACTTTATATACTATGATTCTTTGAGAAATCCCATTTCTGAAATTAATTTTGACAGCAGTAAAGGCGTAGGGCGTTTTTTATCAAGAATGATTAAGGATTACGTATCGAATAAAGATATAAATACTAATAATTTAGTTGATATTGAATTTACAAATGATTTACTAACTAATGTAAATACTAAATTAGAAAAAATAAAATCTTTTAAAGATCACACAATTAAAGCTGTTTTGGAGGGGGATATTTCATTGTTATTCCCAAAGTTAATCTCTTTACAAGATGCCAGAGGAGGGGCATTGTCAAAATGTGGATATGGAATTCAATTTTTATTACTAGTTACTTTATCTATTTTGAATAAACTTCAAGCAATTTCCGACCAACGTGGAGAAACAGGAGTATTTGTTAATGAGGATACAGGAGAAAGGTCTATTTCTGTTGTATTAGGACTTGACGAGCCAGAGATACATTTACATCCTTATATGCAACGTTCTCTTATTAAATATCTCAATAAAGTTATCAATAATGAAGATTCTGACTTGAAATTATTAATAAAAGAATTATTTGGAATTGATAAATTGGATGGTCAAATCATCATCGCAACACATTCACCAAGTATTATTCTTAATGATTTTAAGCAGATTATTCGACTTTATAAAAAAGGAACAAGCACTAAAATAGTTTCAGGAACAAATCTATCTCTCGGCGAACAACTTGAAAAACATCTTTTACTTCATTTTCCTTTTATCAAAGAAGCATTCTTTGCTCGCTGTGCTATTTTTGTCGAAGGGGATTCTGAATATGGAAGTTTTCCCTTGTTTGCCAAAAAATGTGACATAGATTTAGATGATTGCGGAATATGTGTCATTCAAGCAGGTGGAGATTCCGTTCTACAACTGATACAGTTAGCAGAAAAATTTGGTATACCTTGTATTGGGATTAGAGATAGTGATGGAGATAATACCCCGACAAGTATTCCTAATTTATGGAAAACAACAGAACGGGATTTTGAGGCTGAATTAATGAAATTGATTGATATAGGAAGAGAGGAAGTATTATGCGATATACTTTGTGAATATGATTCGGAAAAGCAAGAGCGAATTCTGAATGCACAAGCATTAAATAAACGAGCGTATAAAAAATATGGCTATTTAACAGCACCTATCAGTACAGACCTCAAATTATCAGATATAGACAAAACAAATATCACAAACCTAAAAGCCTATTATTCTACATGGTTTGGAATCAATAAGTCTCAACCATTGGGACTTTTAATAGGAATGAAACTATCTAAAAGCGAAATCCCTCAAATATATGTCAATCTAATTGAACATGCTAAAAGTTTATGCTGATGTATCAAAACGAAATAGAAATTATAAAATCTCGGATTGAGAACAAACACCAAGGGGATGAAAAACAATTAGAAATTATTTTTTCTCCCAACAAACGATTATTAGTTGAAGCACCTGCTGGCTATGGTAAAACACATACAATGGTAAGCCGGATAGCCTATTTAATATCTATCGGCAAGCTACCTGTTCCAAAAAAACTTTTAGCATTAACTTTTAGCGTAAATGCTGCATATAAAATTAAAAAAGATGTAAGTAAGAATATTCCGGAACTATTGCAGGATTTAGGCAAGCAAATTAATATTAAAGAAAAAATATATGTATCTAATTATCATGGTTTCTGTCGAAGCATTTTAAAAAAATACGGTCATAGACTACATCCTGCATTGTCGAATTTAGATACTCTACAATCCGTTGATGATAGCCGAAGTGATAGTATAATGCGAATATTTAATAATATTTCAATAGATGAAGCGAATGTTTTATCAGAATTCAACGCCGGAGTTAAAAACATAAAAGGAAAGTATTTAAAAGAAAATATTGATAAATATAATTCTATTGTCATCTCCAAACTATTAATAAAGAATGCCATTCCATATAATGCAATTATTACTTTAACAATTAAATTGTTTTATTACTTTAACAATTAAATTGTTTAAAGAACAATTTGGAATATTAGAATTTTACCGAAATTATTATACATCAATTCTCGTAGATGAATTTCAAGATACCAATCTACTAAGTTATTGGCTATTGAATTTCTTAATTACAGATAAAACAAATATATTGCTATTAGGAGATTCGTTACAGCGAATTTATGGATTTATAGGAGCCGTACCCAATTTACTTTCACATGCACAAAATACATTCAATTTACAGCTTATTTCATTGGAGAAGAATTATCGTTTTGCATCCAATGAGAATATGCTTCAATTGGATAAAATAATACGGCAAAATGCTATTACTCCTTTTGATAATCCTAATAACTTAAAATCTAAGGTGGAATTTAATATCTATGATAACCAAGAAGAAGAAGCTTTACAAGTTGTAATTAAGTCACAAAAAATATTACAAAACGATTCCTTTGCTAAAGTTGCCATACTTGCAAAGCAAAGAGGACCTAATATTGAGCATATTATAAAAACTTTCAATCACAATAAGATACCATTCTTTTATGGATTATTTACAGATGAAGACGCTGAATATATAATATTCAACAGAAAATGTCTGTATGAATTTATTGAATTACTAAAATCAAATTCAAAGATTACTAAAAAGATAGGGAAAAAACATATTGATAAAATACGAGAAATATATATTAACAATGATTCCGTACTTGTTAAAGCTCTTTTAGAATTACTCGAAATTTTTTGGGTTCGGCTTTTTGTCGATTATTCGTTTTTATCTAATGAAGATAAAATTAATCTAATTAAAGATACCTTTGAACATAATGGTATAAAACAATATATGGAATTCTTAAATACGTCTATAATAATCTCTACGGTACATGCAGCAAAAGGTTTAGAATGGGATTATGTAATACTTCCTGATATGGAAAAAGATTCATTTCCTAACTGGTATGGATTATGCGGTAAATGTAAAAATGGGAATGACTGTAATTTTGTGATGACTAAAGATATAGAAAAATCATTCTTTGAGGAATTAAGTGTATTTTATGTAGCAGTTACTCGGGCTAAAAAGCAAGTTTTTTTTACGGCAAGTCATAAACAACTCACCAATAGGGGCATTTTTGAAAAAAATTATAGTTGTTTTATGAAATTGCCAGGTATTGAATATATACAAACAGTATAGAGAGACAGAAAGTATTATTGGCTAATCAACAGCTAGTCAGAAGGCATTGGTTGCTAATAATTTTTTGGGGAATATAGGCGGGTTTCTTTGCTACTTTATTTTCCGGCACTCACGAAAGAAAGTAGCGGCGGCAAACTGCCGCCGTTCTCTATCAACTGGTTTTAAGGCTCTTTATGGACGTGTATTTCTCTAACCACACCTTTACCTGTTCCATGTTGTATTCGCCCGTGATGACCGCCGTATGGTCGTTTATGGCTACAAACCGGACACTTTCATAACTGTTTACCCAGCCTTGCAGGGAACAGACACCCCACGTTTCCACATCTTCAAAAACACTGCGGTCTATCCGGCTGATTGGCTCGCTGAAAACTACCGTCATTATTTGAAAGTCCGGTTTATCCACCAGCAGGTGCAAATGATGCAGCGTGCCGAACTCGTCAGTTTTGCGCCCCCACGCCCACACATCATTATACAAATCATCACCCCACTGGTGCGGGTGGTCGAAGCGGACTTTTACCGCTGTGGAATGCCGGTCGTCTTGGATGTCCTCGATAACGCCCGTTACCATTAAACCCGTAAAAATACACTCGCAACGCTTGCCGATAAGCTCCTTGTTTACTTCTGTCGTTTTCATATCCCTAAATTTTACTTATTTATTACTCCGTTCTTTTTTCGCTATCCACTCGTCACGCCTACGGCGGCACTCGTCCAGCGTTTTGGCTACCGTGCTGAAAAGTTCGCCGTCCGTGTGGCGGTAGTCATATTGAAAATAAATCTGTCCTCTGAAAGCCCCTAAACAGCATTTCACGAACTTTTCTTCTCCCGGTGTTTGGGTAATGCTTACCCCGTTTTTGTTAAGTGACTGCATGATGTCTTATTTTTTTACGGTTATAAACTTGGTTGTTTTTAGCGGGCAGGGCTTTGACACTCCGCCCGGATTGGTATTTGATTATGCCGCACGGAACACAAAACCGTCATCAAACCAGTAATCGCACATAAACAGGTCACGGGAGAACTTTTCATAATCGAAATAGGTCTTTGCGAACTCCGGCAGGTTGTAGCATTCTTCTATGATTTCATAGGCGAAATCTTCTTCATCGTCATATTCCCCCTGATACTCGTCCCGGAAATCACGTACAAGGTCGTCGGCATCCTTTTCGCTCAAATCATGGCTTTTGTAGTTGCACCACACGAAAAAGGCTTCCTGCTCGGTGTCGTCCAAATCCTCCACCGCATTACGCAGGGCAAAGAAGTTTTCAGAAATCCAGCTTTCGCCGATTAAGCCCTCCGGCACGTTCTCCCAATCCTGAAACATATATTCCGCATCTTCCTCGTCCTTATGCAGTTCCCGGCAGGCTACGTAAAATTCTTCCTTGTCCGAATAGTCCGACAAGTCGAGCCATGCCCCAAACAAAGAACCGTTGTTGTACTTGGCGTAAGTGCCTACATAAACTCTTACTTCCGATAATACCTTTGCTTCCATATTGCTGCAATTTTTAAGTTTTTATTTTTATGCGGATTTGAGAGGTGAGGGAGTTGAAGTTTCACTGAACTTTTTTCCTGTTTCCCGTAAATCCGACTTTTTTTTTATGCGTCTTCCGGTCGGGTCGGTCGTTTTCGTTTCACATAGGCGTAAAAGGGTAGTGTTTAGAGTTTGCAGGGTTTTGGCAAAAAATACCTCGCAAGGCAGGGAAGATTTTTTCGCCAAACCGGAACGGCTCGACCTTGCAAAATCGTGAAGAACACGTAACTACCTTTGCCTATTGAAATGATAAAAACGACTGTCCCGGCTGGGGGACTGCATAATGAGGAAGATTTACAGATAGGGAAACTGGGGAAAAGTGCTTGTCCTCTTCCGTCTTTTAGGGAACACTCCATGCGGGCGGAAAAGGCAAGGGTGTTGTGAGCTTGCTCGCAATACTCTTGTGCGGGTTTCCAACGGCTCTTTTCACGAAAACAAGTCGGCCATGCCACGCAAGGCTGGCGTTTCGGGGAATGTGCCAGTTGGAAAAGGATATAAAAAATGCGGGTAGTCGGTGGACTGCCCGCAAGGTGAAAGAATATACTTTATTGGAATATAGCTTATTTGGTGGGATTTCGTTACCGGAATCGTTACCTATTTGTTACCTGAACGCTCATAGGTAACGAAACCTACCGGACGGCGTTCTTTCTGCTGCTTCGACTGGCTTAAAAGCTGGGTAAGGGCTTGGTACAGTTCGTTGAACTGCGCATCGGTGCTTACCTCCAGTTCCTCGATTCGCTTTAATAGTTCCTCGTAGCCGATTACCATTTGGCGCATGAGGACGAAAGCCCGCATGATTGAAATGTTTACTTCTATTGCTACTTTGGAACGGAGAACCGAAGAAAGCATGGCTACCCCCTGTTCGGTGAAAGCCATAGGCGGGGTGGGCGTGTGGCGGATATTGTCAGGGAACTTATCACAATTTGTGATAAGTTCTAACCACTCGTCTTTGCTCAACTCAAACATGAAATCACTGGGGAAGCGGTCTATGTTACGTTTGACCGCTTGTTTCAAAGTTCGTGTTTCCACTTGATAGAGTTCTGCCAAATGCAAGTCAAGCATCACCCGGTAACCTCTGACTTCAAAAATCTTGTTTTGGATAATCTGCAAGTCCATAATCGTATATTTTAGGAGATTTAGTAATGTTGGAATAATAGTAAGGACTGGTCACAAATTGTGACCAGTTCCCAACAATCAAGATTACATAGCGACTTCCTTGTAAATCTTCTCGATGCCGACAAACTTCTTGTCAAGCCCCTGCATATCACTACCTATCTTGCTGTTAGTGATGCGGGCATAGATTTGGGTCGTTTCAATGTTCGTGTGTCCCAACATTTTAGACACCGTTTCAATGGGTACGCCCTTTGACAGCGTGGTAGTCGTTGCGAACGTGTGGCGTGCAAGGTGAAATGTCAAGTTCTTTTTAATACCGCATACATCGGCAATCTCTTTCAAGTAGGCGTTTAGCTTCTGATTGCTGATTACGGGAAGTATCTTGCCATTCGGTAACTTGCCCTTGTACTTCTTCAAAATCATCTTGGGAATATCCAGCAGAGGAACATTAACATCCGTATTCGTCTTTTGCCGCTTTGTCATTATCCAAAGGTTGCCGTCAAAGGATTTACGAATGTTGTCTTGCGTAAGCCCGGCTACATCTATATAGGCAAGCCCGGTGAAGCAGGCAAAGATGAACAAGTCCCTGACGTGTTCCAGCCGCTCGGAAACCATTTTCTTTTTAAGGATAATTTTAATCTCGTCCTCTGTCAGATACCCCCTGTCCACTTTCTCCAGCCGGATTTTGTAACTGGCGAAAGGGTCGTTCACCAGTATGCCGTTGTTGCGGGCAATGATGATGATACGCTTGAAGAACTGCATGAACTTGGCGGTGGTGTTGTAGCCGCACTTGCAGGCGGTACGCAAATACAACTCAAAATCGGTAATGAACATCGGGGTAATCTCCTTAATGGACATGTCCGATACGTTATACTTGCTTTGAATGAACTCGGCAAGGTGGCGGCGGGTGACTTCATACTTTCGGTAGGTCGCTATCGTCTTGGATATGCCGACCAACTGCTTCACATCGTCATTGTGCTTTTGGAACAGGGTAAGGATTGTTTCGTGGCTCTCGCTATGACCTAAAAACTCATTCTTCACTTTCTCGGCGGTCACATAGTTGTCACGCCGCTGCATTTCGTGGTAAATGGTGTTCAAAGATGCGTTTATATCATCCAGCATACGGTTTATGCGGCTGGCTTCCGAAGTACGTCCGGTAGCCTTGCCCATTTTGCCGTCCCAAATAGAGGGCAGCACGTCCAGCTTGGTGTTAAAACGGCTTGCCACGCCGTCCACTGTGATACGGGCGAAAAGGGGGTACGCACCGTTGGCTTTCTGCTTGTCTTTCTTTGCGTAAAAGCAAATGTTGAATGTCGATTTCATAACTCATTTTTAAGTTGCAAAACTATTGTAATTCTCTAAAAATGAGTTCTATGCAGGCAAGCCAAATAGCGACAGAACTTCGCCAATTTCGGACAATCTGTACCCCCTTTCCGTTTTTGTTTGTCGGGGGTACGAGTTAGGTTACGAACTTTGTCTTTTATGGGCGAAAAGGTGTACTTTAAGGCAGACACAAGGGAATAAAAAAAGTTCCACAAATCATTGAATTTGTGGAACTTGTCTGCTTACTGTCCGGTATTGTCCGGTTAGTTCAGCGGAGAAAGAGGCTCTCGAACCTATGCTTTCAAGAAATATCATAAAATTGCAAATCACTGATAATCATATACTATCTAAAGCGCAGAGTAAATCTAAATCTTTCTGAATATCTTTTGCTATTCCAAATATTGGGTGTATATTTGGGTGTAGAATTTCAAACGCACCCAATTATGAATATCAAACGTAACATCATTTTTGCATTGGAAAGCCGGAAAAAGAACGGTGTGCCAATCGTAGAGAACGTACCCATCCGTATGCGTGTCATATACGCAAGCCAACGCATCGAGTTTACAACAGGCTACCGGATTGACGTAGCCAAATGGGATGCCGACAAACAACGGGTAAAGAACGGATGCACCAACAAACTAAAACAAAGCGCATCCGAAATCAATGCGGACTTGCTGAAATATTATGCCGAGATTCAAAACGTGTTCAAGGAGTTTGAGGTACAGGAAACCATACCGACCACCCAACAGCTAAAGGATGCGTTCAACCTGCGGATGAAAGACACCAGCGAAGAGCAGCAGGAAGAAACACAAATAAGTTTTTGGGAAGTATTCGATGAGTTTGTAAAGGAGTGTGGCAATCAGAATAACTGGACGGCATCCACCTACGAGAAATTCTCAGCAGTGAAAAACCACCTCAAAGAGTTCAAGGAAGATGTAACCTTTGAATACTTCAACGAGTTCGGCTTGAACGAGTATGTAAATTTCCTGCGTGACAAAAAGGATATGAGGAACAGCACCATCGGCAAACAGATGGGATTCCTCAAATGGTTTCTGCGCTGGAGCTTCAAGAAAGGGCATCATCAGAATATTGCATACGACACTTTCAAGCCCAAATTGAAAACCACCTCTAAAAAGGTGATATTCCTGACTTGGGACGAATTGAACAGGCTGAAAGATTATCGGATACCGAAAGACAAACAATATCTGGAACGTGTCAGGGATGTTTTTCTGTTCTGTTGCTTCACAAGCCTGCGATATTCAGATGTTCGTAATCTGAAAAGAAGCGATGTGAAACCCGACCACATCGAAGTTACCACAGTCAAAACGGCAGACAGCCTGATAATTGAACTGAACGACCACAGTAAAACCATACTCGAAAAATACAAGGAAGTCCATTTTGAAAACCACATGGCACTGCCTGTTATCAGCAATCAGAAGATGAATGATTATCTGAAAGAACTGGGGGAACTGGCTGAAATCAACGAGCCTGTACGGGAAACATATTATAAAGGAAATGAACGTATAGATGAAGTCACCCCGAAATACGCATTATTAACCACCCATGCAGGAAGAAGAACATTCATCTGTAATGCGCTGGCTCTCGGTATTCCGGCACAAGTCGTGATGAAATGGACGGGGCACAGTGACTATAAAGCCATGAAACCCTATATTGACATAGCGGATGATATTAAGGCAAATGCCATGAACAAGTTTAACCAACTATAAAAGTATCAATCAGTTTCATAGATTATCAGCTATTTGAATTATATTTGCGACAACAATAAACATTAGAATGGAAAATAACAGAGAATATCATATAGGAAGAACGGACTTTGACGCATTTGTTCATGCCGTCGGTTCGGAAATAGAACAGGCGCAAGTCCGGCTGATTGCCGCAGCCAATGCGCAAATGCTGTTCCATTACTGGAAAATGGGCAACTATATCCTGTATCATCAGAACTTGCAAGGCTGGGGAAGCAAAATCATCAAGCAACTGGCAAAGGCTATCCGGTTCAATTACCCCGAAAAGAAAGGTTATTCGGAGCGTAACCTTACTTATATGTGCCAATTTGCACGGTCATATCCGTTGAACGTGCTACGAAGTTTCATTGATACAGACACAAGGCTGTCTGTTCCAAGCATACAGAATGTTACAGATGAAGTATTGAAACTGAACAACGGACAATTTACGCAGGAACTTACTGCGCAAATACAATCCGCTGATTGTCAATCTTTAGAAATTACGCAGGAAGTTCCTGCGCAAATTCAGGATGTGGAGAAAACAGTTTCTGCCATTTACAGGATGGAGATTAGGGAAATAGAAAAAGTTTTCCTGAAATCCCCTGTTGCCAAAATAAACTGGGCAAGCCAAATGGTCATACTTAACGGTTCGTTACCGTTAGGCATAGGATATTGGTATATGAAACAGGCTGTAGAAATGGGCTGGAGTAGCAATGTGCTGAAAATGCAAATTGAAAACAACCTATATAACAGACAAATCAACAACAACAAGGTAAACAATTTCACAGCCACACTTCCAGCACCACAAAGCGACCTTGCCAATTACCTATTGAAAGACCCGTACATCTTCGATTTGGCTGGAGCGAAAGAAAAGGCAGACGAAAGGGACATAGAAGAGCAGCTGGTAAAGCACGTTACCCGTTATTTGTTGGAAATGGGCAATGGTTTTGCCTTTGTCGCCCGGCAGAAGCATTTTCAAATAGGTAACAGTGATTTCTTTGCCGACTTGATTCTATATTCTATTCCGCTACACGCATACATTGTTGTAGAACTGAAAGCTACTCCATTCAAACCGGAGTATGCAGGGCAACTGAATTTCTACATCAATGTGGTGGATGACAAACTGAGGGGAAAAAATGACAACAAGACTATCGGGCTGTTGCTGTGCAAAGGAAAAGATGAGGTGGTAGCACAATACGCATTGACAGGCTACGACCAACCGATAGGCATCAGCGATTATCAACTGAGCAAGGCTATACCCGAAAACTTGAAATCAGCTTTGCCAAGTGTGGAAGAGGTGGAAGAAGAACTGGCATCTTTCCTTGACAAGGACAATAATCCCCAAAATTGAAGTCTATGGCAGGAGAAATAAACAAACTGATTCCCCAATATGGAGAACTCAATAGAATATATAATGATTGGGTAACCAATTATGCTTTTTCTTTTGACAAGCAGAAATTCATCACCGACTTTTACAGGCAGCACAATGATACAAAGGCTTTTGAAGCCGCTATCCTTGAACTGGTACTTGACAAGCAGAAAGAACAATACACATTGATTCTCAATAGTCTGAAAATCGAAATAGAAAAAAATATACGGGCTTATGAAACAAAACCGCTGAATGATGACGTCATAAAGCGTGTGTGTTTTCACTACGCAGACAGGCATAATTCTGCAATTAAAGACCAGTTGGAGATTACCACCAAGTTGCACGAGCCTTTGAATGACGCATACCACAGATATGATTTCATTGGTTTTCGGGAGCATACGGACGAAGAAGAAATACAGGCAGAAAAGGAATATGAACGCTGCAAGGCTGAATACGACAAGGAAAAGAAAGAATTGGATAAACTTTATGAACTGCAAAAGCAAGACAGGAAAGAGGCTTTTCAATATATAGAAAACCTTTCCGGCAATGTTTACCGCCTAAGTCTTCTTTTTATGGAAGTCCTAAAAAAGTACCTTCCTAATGATAGGGAAGAAAAACAGCAGGATGAACCAGTCAAGCAAAACGAACAAGAAGAAGTACAGAATAGCCCGGAGGGACAACATGAATATTTTGACATGAAGCAGCTTTCGCCCATTCATGAAACCTGTGTCGGGGAACAGTTCGAAGCCATTACCATAGCGGATTTCTATGCCAATATAAACCTGTACCCCTGCAAGAATAAACTAAAAATCAAGGCAAGGGAAAAGATACGGGTGTGTTACCTGATATTCCTGATGAGCGAGAAACTATCCAAGCAATACAGGGATGAATGGAGAAGCCAAATATTAAAATTGTTGGATATTGACGAGAGCTATTACAGGTCGAAATACAAAGAACCTGTTTCCGATTTTCCGAGTGACAGCAACCAGAAATTCGCAAAGGAAATGGAAAGCATATTCGGATAATTCGTGATATAACCTGACATTCTACGAAATTACCACTTTTACCACTCAAATTAATTTTTGAGTGGTATTTTTATTGTCTGATATTTAATGAGATAGCGCAGTATCCCATTTGTATTATCCACATCCTTACCACTTACAGCCATACCTAATTTTGCATCGTTCGAGAACAGAAATAACAGCCAGTGCGCAGGGCTGATTGTTTAACGACTAAATAGATTGGACGATGACAAATCTTCAAGAGTTATTATTAAAACCCGTCTGGCAGATGACAGGCGAAGAGTTCATATTTCTAAGCAAGTACGCTTCCAACCAAACGGAAGCGCAGCCACAGCCCGTTACGGACACAGAAAGAAAGTATGTGTACGGAATACTTGGCATTGCCAAATTGTTCGGGTGCAGTCTGCCTACCGCCAACCGTATAAAGAAAAGCGGAAAGATAGACAAAGCCATTACGCAAATAGGGCGCAAGATTATCGTGGATGCGGAACTTGCCCTTGAACTGGCTGGAAAGAAAACCGGAGGACGAAAATAACGGGAGGTGTACTTATGGATTATATGAAAGATATAAAAGAAATATCGGCGGAAGAAGCCGTAATCCTTTGGCAAGCCTCACGCCTGAGCCTGTCGAAAATCTATGAGAAAGCACCTGAGATTCTAAAAGTGCAAGGTTCGGTCATTGGTACACTGGGTAATTTCAGTGCATCAATCGGCAAAGCCAAAAGCAAAAAGACTTTCAATGTGTCGGCTATCGTGGCGGCAGCATTGAAGAATGGTACAGTGCTAAGATATGTGGCGGAACTACCCGAAGAGAAACGGAAAATCCTGTATGTGGACACGGAACAAAGTCCTTATCATTGTCTGAAAGTCATGAAACGTATTTTACGGATGGCTGGGCTTCCAGATGACAGGGACAATGAGCATCTGGAATTTCTTGCTTTGAGGAAATACACGCCCGAACAGCGTATCAGGATTGTAGAGCAGGCTATTTACAATACGCCTGACATAGGGCTTGTAATCATAGACGGCATCCGTGACATGGTATATGACATCAACAGCCCCGGTGAATCGACACGCATCATATCAAAGCTGATGCAGTGGACGGACGACAGGCAGATACATATCCACACGATACTCCACCAAAACAAGGGCGATGAGAACGCAAGGGGGCATATCGGTACGGAACTGAACAACAAGGCTGAAACTGTCCTTCTTGTGGAAAAGGACAAGAGCAATGGAGATATAAGCAATGTTTCAGCCATGCACATACGGGCAATGGACTTCGAGCCTTTTTCATTTCGCATCAATGACAATGCCATACCTGAACTGTTGGAGGGTTACAAGCCCGAAACCAAGAAACCGGGAAGACCGGAAGAGGAAAAGTTCGACCCTTACAGGCATATCACCGAACAGCAGCACCGCATCGCATTGGAAGCAGTTTTCGGGCTGAAAGAGGAATATGGCTACAAGGAACTGGAGGACACCTTAATTAAGACTTATGTGTCTGTGGGGGTAAAGTTGAACCACAAAAAGGCGGTATCGCTCATCACCATGCTTCGGAACAAACGAATGATAGTGCAGGAGAACGGCAGAAAGTACACGTTCATGCCCGACTTCCACTATTAGCCCACACCTTGCAATCGCTTCACTTTATTCCGGGGGTCTATATATTAGGGATAAAGCGAAGTGGTTGCGAAATGTGGCAAAACCGCTTCACTTTATTACCGTACTCTATATATACGAAAATAAAGTGAAGTGATTATACAGACCGTACTTCATAAAGAGGTACGGGCGAAAAGAGAAAATAAACCAATTCAACTATCATTAAACCTATCGTCTTATGGATATACAGACAGCGAAACAAATCAAAATAGCGGATTATCTGCACAGTTTAGGATTTTCACCCGTCAAACAACAGGGCATAAACCTGTGGTATAAGTCACCACTAAGGGAAGAAACGGAAGCATCGTTCAAGGTAAATACAGAACGTAACCAATGGTATGATTTTGCACTCGGCAAAGGTGGGAATATCATCGCACTGGCACAGGAACTTTATTGTTCCGACCATGTGCCTTACCTCTTGCAAAAAATCGAAGAACAGACACCCCGTATTCGCCCCGTGTCTTTTTCTTTTGGCAAGCAATCATCTTCCGAGCCAAGTTTTCAACAACTGGAGATTGTACCGCTTTCTTCTCCTGCCCTGCTTGCTTATTTGCAGGAAAGGGGAATAAACATTGCAATGGCGAAAAGAGAATGCAGTGAAGCGCACTTCACCCATAATGGCAAACGGTATTTCGCCATCGCCTTTCCCAATGTGTCGGGTGGGTATGAAATCCGCAACCAGTATTTCAAGGGATGCATCGCACCGAAAGAGATTTCTCATATCAAACAGCCGGGAACAGCGAGGGAAACATGTTATGTGTTTGAGGGATTTATGGACTATCTTTCATTTCTTACTTTGAGATTGGAGAATTGCCCGAAATATCCCGAACTGGACAGGCAAGATTATATGGTGTTGAACTCAGTAGCCAATGTTTCCAAAGCAATCTATCCGTTGGGAAGCTATGAGCGCATCCACTGTTTCTTTGACAATGACCGTGCAGGAATGGAAGCCATGCAGCAAATCTATAAGGAATACGGCAGGGACTTATACATCCGTGACGCTTCGCAGACATACAGCGGATGCAAGGACTTGAACGAATACTTACAGAAACAGACTGAAAGAAACAGGCAAGTTCAATCTGCAAAAGGGGTGCGCAGCCAACCACCGAAAAAGAAAAACGGCTTTCGGTTATAGCCCACTATAACTACACGCTTCGCTTTCGTAGTTGTGGGCTCTCCCGAGGGGATTAGGGCTTTGCCCTAATGACCCACTCAGGGCGTTTCTCCCCTAAGAACCCCGAGCAAAGAGTGCCCCTCTCTTTGCAATCTCCGCTTATGGGTTGCACCCCTAAGAACCCTGTGCGGTTATGAGCGGACAACAGAAGATTTCATCAACAATCCAAATCAAATTTTAAGAATATGGCAACAAAATCAAGCATACATATCAAACCCTGCAGAGTGACATCAAGCGGGGCTCATAACCGGAGAACTGCCGAGTACATGCGCAATATCGGCGAGTCCAGAATCTACATTGTACCCGAACTGACTTCCAATAACGAGCAGTGGATAAACCCGGGCTTCGGCAGTCCTGACCTGCAGGCGCACTATGACAGCATCAAACGGATGGTCAAGGAAAAGACCGGACGAGCGATGCAGGAAAAGGAGCGTGAGCGCAAGGGAAAGAATGGAAAGATTATAAAAGTGGCTGGATGTTCTCCAATCCGTGAGGGAGTATTGCTCATCAGACCAGATACAACACTGGCAGATGTACGAAAGTTTGGTGAGGAGTGCCAGAGACGCTGGGGTATTACACCGCTCCAAATCTTCCTGCATAAGGACGAGGGACACTGGCTTAGTGGACAACCCAAAACCGGGGATAGGGAGAGTTTCCAAGTCGGTGAAAAGTGGTTTAAGCCGAATTATCATGCCCATATCGTATTCGACTGGATGAACCACGACACGGGCAAGAGCCAAAAGCTCAATGATGACGATATGATGGAAATGCAGACTTTGGCATCTGACATCCTCTCCATGCAACGTGGGCAATCTAAATCCGAGACCGGAAAGGAACATTTGGAACGAAATGATTTCATCATTGAAAAGCAGAGAGCCGAACTGCAACGCATGGATGCTGCAAAACGGCACAAAGAAGAACAGATAGGTCTTGCTGAACAGGAACTGAAACAGGTGAAATCAGAAATACGCACTGACAAGCTAAAGAAAACAGCCACCAATGCAGCCACCGCCATAGCAAGCGGAGTTGGTTCTCTTTTCGGAAGTGGAAAGATGAAAGAGCTGGAGCGAACTAATGAAGATTTGCACCAAGAGATTGCCAAACGAGACAAAGGTATTGACACCCTCAAAATCCAAATGCAGGAAATGCAAGAGCGACATGGCAAACAGATACGCAATCTTCAGAGCATACACAACCAAGAACTTGAAGCCAAAGACAGGGAAATATCACGATTGAACACTCTGCTTGAAAAGGCATTCAAGTGGTTTCCGATGCTTAGAGAAATGTTGAGAATGGAAAAACTCTGCGCTGTCATTGGATTTACCAAAGATATGATAGATTGTCTTTTGACAAGGAAAGAAGCTATCCAATGTAATGGCAAGATTTATTCCGAGGAACATAGAAGAAAGTTTGAAATCAAAAACAACATCTTCAAGGTGGAGAAGAATCCGACCGATGATAGCAAACTTGTACTGACCATAAACAGGCAACCGATAAGCGAATGGTTCAAAGAGCAATGGGAGAAACTTCGGCAAGGTTTGCGACAACCAACGGAAGAACCAAGAAAAAGTAGAGGATTCAAGTTATAATAGAAAAAAAAGACAATATAAAAGCACTCTGATAGTTACGAAGTGCTTTTATATTGTATAAATTATATAATGTTTACCATTGAAGCTTCAAAGTAAACGCAACTTAAGGAATTGCCGAATTTTGTATTAATAAAGAATATACGACCTCTGATATATGCGCAACATATTGTGATGCTTGTGATTCATTACCCTTGAAATCCTTAACAAATATCGCTAAAGTATAGCAGACATTATTAGGCAGGCATATATAGGCAACATCATTGTGAGCTGCAAGAATACCATTTTCATTGACATAACCAGAACCCGTCTTATGTGCAATAGAAACCCTTTCTTTATCAAGAAGCGGAGCGACTATTCTATCTGTACCTGTCACACATTCTTTTAATGTATTCTTAATGAAACTTTGCTTCTCACCACTGACAATACTTTCGGTAAACAAACGGTTCATCAACATTGCGGCACCAAGAGGAGATGTATAATTAAAGTAAGCCCTATCGTGGTCAGCCGACATTTCCTCTTCTGTATAAGCTATCTGAAAACTTGAACGAGGAATAAGTGTGGCTATAAAACTGTCAGTTTGAGCAACATTGACCATATCTTTAAACATCAGATTGCTTGCATTATTATCACTTTGAGCAATAGTATAACGAAGTAAATCTCTCACGGTTAATGATATAACCAACTCGGAATAATCTTTCATCATAGGACTCCAAGTCTTTGAATCAAGTCTATTCCTATCTATCTTTACTAAGGTATCAAGTGAAATCCCTTTGTTATCAAAATCATTGCAAAGAGCTAATGCCTGATGAACCTTAAATACACTCATCATAGGATATACACTCTTATCATTAACTTTAACTGTATCTGTGTTATTAATAATAATTGCCACTCCAATTTCACCAGGACAAGCTGATACTATCCGAGAAATGCTATCAGTCAAAACATCTGTCAAAGGTGGATTTGTACTATTATTAGAAGTTGATTTAGAGAACAATAAAAAAACTAAAACTATGATACAAACTAAAGCTATACACAAAATTACAAGGCGTTTTCTTCTACTTTTTTTCATACTACGATTTTTAAACATTATATATTATCATGACAGACCCTGATTTATTATTTACTGCAAAGATACGAAATCTTACGGAAAATGAATTGGTTGTTTTTTTCGTTTGTTCTGTTTTTTATCAAATTATTTTCCGAGCGAATATGATTCGTCTTAAATAAACCAACTTTACATTCTTGGGTGTAAAATTGGGTGTTTGTTTTATAATTTGCTGATTTTCAGCGTTTATTGCGGAGAGACAGGGATTCGAACCCCCGGAACCTCTCAGTTCAACGGTTTTCAAGACCGCCGCAATCGACCACTCTGCCATCTCTCCAATATGTATGCAAGTATTTTTTAATTGCAGTGCAAAAGTAGTGATTATTTTCGAATAATCAAATTTGGTGATGGATATTTTTTCTTTTCACTCTATTCATTTTCTTTTAACCACTGAGAATAAACGTTTGTGTCTTTTTATTGTTACTTTTGTAAGTGATAATAATTAAATAGTAATAAGTTTTATATGAGAAGTTTGAAAAGTTTATTGATGGTTGTGGCCGCGCTGATTTTGGTCAGTTGCTCCATGTCTGCAAAACCAGAAAAAAATGAAACGGAAAAGGTGTCATCAGCGCAGGGGGAAGTGATTGTTTTGAATAAAGCGGACTTCCTGTCGAAAGTATATAATTACGAAAAGAATCAGACTCAATGGGTGTACGAAGGAAACAAACCTGCTATTATTGATTTTTATGCAGATTGGTGCGGTCCTTGCAAGAAAGTATCTCCGATCCTGAAAGAACTGGCTGCACAGTATAAGGACGATATCGTTATTTATAAGATAAATGTAGATAATGAAAAAGAGCTGGCTTCGGCATTTGGTATACAGAGTATCCCGACGTTGCTGTTCATCCCCAAGACGGGTAAACCACAGATAGCCCAGGGAGCTTTATCAAAAGAACAGTTTGTAGAGCAGATAGATAATTTCTTGCTGAAAAAATAAGGTTTTGATATATTTCTGTTGGAAATGTTGTGATTTGGAACGCCCGATTCTCGTGTAGGATCGGGCGTTTTTAACTTCTGCGAATGTTCGCGAGGAGAGATAAAGGGATAAAAAAAAGAGGATATCTGCAAAGATATCCTCTTTTTTATTTTGGCAAAGCTCGAATTATTCAGCGCTTTCTGCTGCAGGAGCTTCTTCTGCTGGAGCGGCAGCAGCTGCTTCTTCAGCTTGCTTAGCAGCTTCAGCGGCTGCCAATTCTGCTTTCTTTTTAGCTACGATTTCAGCTTTTGCCTTATTTGCTTCTTTTTCAGCTTCCAGACGAGCAATGGCGGCAGCTTTTGCAGCTTCGCTATCTTTGTCCTTTACTGCTTGAACAGAAGCCTGTTTGTTTTTCAACCAAGCCTGAAACTTAGTTTCAGCAGTAGCTTCGTCGAATGCACCCTTCTTAACACCTTCCAATAAGTGTTTTTTCAAGCAAACACCTTCGCGGGAAAGAATGTTACGAGTGGTATCTGTAGGTTGTGCACCTACCTGTAACCAATACAAAGCTCTTTCGAAGTTCAAATCTACTGTAGCAGGATTAGTGTTCGGATTATAAGAACCTATCCTTTCAATAAACTTTCCATCACGTGGAGCCCTGCTGTCTGCGACTACGATCTGATAAAAAGCGTAGCTTTTGCGACCGTGTCTTTGCAATCTAATTTTTGTTGCCATGTTTGAATAATTAATTTAAGCTGTTTGTATTAGCGGGTGCAAAGATAGGAATTTTCATAAACAAAACAAATATATTGTAGAAGAAAATAATTGATTATCTTTGTCGGCGTGTGAAAT
Source organism: Parabacteroides sp. MSK.9.14 (assembly GCF_019041495.1). Taxonomy (NCBI): domain Bacteria; kingdom Pseudomonadati; phylum Bacteroidota; class Bacteroidia; order Bacteroidales; family Tannerellaceae; genus Parabacteroides; species Parabacteroides sp. MSK.9.14. The sequence goes on along the minus strand of NZ_JAHPXO010000028.1, from coordinate 49,355 downwards.
TCTCAATTATCAAATAATAAACGGATACATTTATGAAGACGGATACGTTGAAGAAAATGCTATTGATGCTGTTGTGTGTTGTTTCGGTAAATATGACTGCTTTAGGGAAAGAACTGGTTTCGGATGTGTTGCCGATTGCCGATCCTTATATCCTGTTTTACAATGATACCTATTATGCCTATGGAACATCCCGTGCGGACGGTTTCGAGGTGTACAGTTCTAAAGACATGAAATCGTGGGAGCGTTCTCCGCGCCTGGCACTGAGTAAAGAAGATTCTTACGGGGATAAATGGTTTTGGGCGCCGGAGGTCTACTATGTGGGGGAGGATAAGAAGTTTTATATGTTCTATTCGGTAGAGGAACATGTCTGTGTTGCCACGTCCGATTCTCCTTTGGGCCCATTTGTGCAAGATGAAAAGAAGCCGATTCGAGAAGAAAAAGGAATCGATACATCCGTCTTTTTCGATGAGGACGGGAAAGCCTATCTTTATTTTGTTCGCTTTACAAACGGTAATGTGATTTGGTGTGCGGAGCTGAAAGATAATCTGAAAGAGATCAAAGAAGAAACATTGACGCAATGTGTTGAAGCTACCGAACCGTGGGAGCTGGTGTTCGGAAAGGTGGCTGAAGGGCCTTCTATTGTCAAGCAGGGCGGGCTTTATTATATGTTCTACTCCGCAAATGACTTCAGAAGTCAGGATTATGCCGTAGGTTATGCAACCTCGGATTCTCCTTTCGGTCCGTGGAGGAAAAGCGAGAAAAATCCGCTTTTGCATAAAGTGGAAGAACTTGTCGGAACCGGTCATGGTGCACCGTTCCTGGACAGATCGGGCGGATACCGCTATATTTTCCATGCCCATAAGAGTCGGACAGAAGTGAACCAGCGAAATTCTTACATTATTGATATGTATCTGGCAGGGAAGGAGCGGGTTTCGATCGGTGGTGGTCTGATACGTCCGGAAGTCGTGAAATAAATCATTCTTTTCGACCGGACGGGATAACAAAGCTCAGTCAGTAAGTTTGTCATCCTGTACCCGTTTGGAGTATATCCTGTCATTCTTTTGAACCAACGGCTGAAATATTGTCGTTCCTATTTATTTACTACCTTTGCCGGTCGTTTTATAAAAGCAATACATTTATATTATATGATTTCAGTAGACGGACTAACAGTAGAGTTTGGCGGTAGCGCATTATTTTCGGATATATCTTTTGTCATTAACGAGAAAGACCGGATTGCCCTGATGGGAAAGAACGGGGCGGGTAAATCTACTTTGCTGAAGATATTGGCGGGTGTGCGTGAACCGACTCGCGGGAAAGTGTCTGCTCCGAAAGATACCGTTATCGCATATCTTCCGCAGCATTTGATGACGGAAGATGGCCGTACGGTGTTTGAAGAGACTGCTCAGGCTTTCGCCCATCTGCACGAGATGGAAGCGGAGATCGCTGCTCTCAACAAAGAATTGGAGACACGCACCGATTATGAATCGGATAGCTATATGGAACTGATCGAACGCGTATCGACATTGAGCGAGAAATTCTATTCCATAGAGGAAATTAATTATGACGCCGATATAGAGAAGACTCTGTTAGGGCTTGGTTTCACCCGTGAAGACTTTAATCGTCAGACAAGCGAGTTCAGCGGTGGTTGGCGTATGCGTATCGAATTGGCAAAACTGTTGCTGAAGAAACCGGATGTGCTTTTGCTGGACGAGCCGACCAACCACCTCGATATCGAGTCCATCCAGTGGTTGGAGGATTTTCTGATCGATAACGGGCAGGCGGTTGTGGTGATCAGTCACGACCGGGCTTTTGTGGATCATATCACGACTCGCACGATCGAAGTTACGATGGGGCGTATCTATGACTATAAAGTCAATTACAGCCAATATCTGCAGCTGCGCAAGGAACGCCGCGAGCAGCAACAGAAGGCATACGACGAGCAACAGAAGTTTATTGCTGAAACGAAGGACTTTATCGAGCGTTTCAAAGGCACTTATTCCAAAACTTTGCAAGTGCAGAGCCGCGTGAAGATGCTTGAAAAGCTGGAAATACTGGAAGTCGATGAAGAAGACACTTCCGCTCTGCGCCTGAAGTTCCCGCCTTCGCCCCGTTCGGGTTCTTATCCGGTGACGATCGAGAATGTGTCTAAATCGTATGGAGACCATACTGTTTTCCGTAATGCCAATCTGACGATCGAGCGGGGTGACAAGATCGCTTTTGTCGGAAAGAATGGCGAAGGTAAATCTACGCTGGTAAAATGTATCATGAAAGAACTCGAGCATGACGGCACGTTGACGATCGGGCATAACGTGATGATCGGCTATTTTGCGCAGAACCAGGCTTCCCTTTTGGATGAAAACCTGACAGTGTTCCAAACGATAGACGATGTCGCAAAAGGGGATATCCGCAACAAAATAAAGGATTTGTTGGGGGCTTTCATGTTCGGGGGCGAGAATTCTGCAAAAAAGGTAAAGGTGCTCTCCGGTGGCGAACGTACCCGCTTGGCAATGATTAAACTATTGCTGGAACCCGTCAATCTGCTGATTCTTGACGAGCCGACGAACCATCTGGATATGAAGACGAAAGATATCCTGAAACAAGCCTTGATGGACTTTGACGGGACGCTGATCGTCGTTTCGCATGACCGAGACTTCCTGGACGGTCTTGTGACCAAAGTTTATGAATTCGGAAACAAGAAAGTGACGGAACATCTCGAAGGTATCTACGAGTTTCTGCAACGCAAGAAAATGGAAAATCTGAACGAGTTGGAGCGTAAGAATTAAATCCGTATCCCTAGCCCGAGCATCAGGTCGTAAGTGGAATAATCTACCCGGGGGTAATACCGGTAGTTCGTCCGTCGTGAGAAATAGCGGTTTGTCAGGGTGATGTTCCACTTGTCCATTAATAAATAAGCCAGTTTCATCGAGAAGATGGTCAGGCGCGCGTTTCCTGCATCGCCTTGAATGTTCAGGGTTCCGGGATCTGCCTGTGACCAGTCGATCTCTGGATCATATCCTTTCCAGGTAAAGATATGATAGTTTTCCATGTTGAGCAGGAAAGCCAATCGTCTGTTGTAGATGATGCCTGCACCGGCCTTGGTGCTGTAGCCGCTTCCTAAGTTATAATCCCGTTCGCCAAGCAGCATATAATCCGAAAGGCTGGCTCCCAAAGCGACGCCGTTTGCATACAGTTCGGCGTAAATATCCGTCTTGTCTCCCGATGTGGCCTGCTTGTAATAGATAAGGCCTCCTCCTGCTGCTGCCGGTGCTGCGATGCGGTAAGGAGGAACGGTCAGGTCGCTTCCGTCGCGGAGCTCCGAGTTATAGAAGTCGAAATGTTGGAATAATCCGGCGGAAAGGGAACGCGGCCCTTTCGTCCAAACAGTTTTTCCCCATAAGGCTCCGATGGCATTGACCTGGCTGACCACCGGCTGGGCAGAGAACAAATCCATTCCGAAGTTGAAGCGGAACCATTCATAGGGAGAATAAAAATCATCGTTGAAAGGATTCCCGTAGTCGATGCGGAAATTAATGTTCAGACTGGTCGTTCCCCGTTTCGAACCTTCTTGTTCTGCGAGGAAACGAGGTCCCATCGTGACGATAAAATTGACGGGAACGGAAGAGTAGGTTCGTCCTTTTGAAGAACCGTGTCGCCAGGCTTCTCCTGAAATGATACGGTTGAAGGCGCGGACCGGCGACAAAATGCCTGCCAATACCTCGCGCCCCACACGTTCGGCTCCTGACGAACGGTTGTCTATGAACAGGTCGGACAGCCGATAGGTGATTTCACCCAATTCGATTCCTCCGAACGTTGTCGCCAGCATGTCGTTGATCGAAGGCGGTTCATTCTCCATAAAGAACTCCCACATCAGACTGCCGCCGGCTGCAAACGGGGCGGATTGCCAGAAGTTCATACCGTTGCTGCGGGCTGCGTTGAAATAGAGTGAACCGTGATAAGGGTGGGAGAAAAGGTTTGTTGTGAACTGGTCGGTGTCCCATACCGGGCCTTTTTTGAAATTGCTTTTGATCGTATGCCCGTTGATATAAGCCCAATCCTCTTTTACGATATATCGGTCGAAGCTCCAGACGAGCATATTGAGTCCGAATGTTTCGAGTGCCGCTTTCCAAGGGCGGCGGGGTTGGAGTAGGGTTGAGTCACTTGTATAATGACGATGTGTAATTTGAGGTATATATTCTTGTCCCCGTATCCAGGGGAACGAAAACAGACAAATGAGTCCGGTTAGTATAAATTTCTTCATTTTTCCCTTAATTAGATAGTCATCAGCACCTTTTTGAATGCAAACTTATATATAATTAACAACCGGATGTTCGTTTGGTTTAAATAATTATCAGGTCATCTTTATAGAAAACCGCAACATTGCGAGGAAATACTTATTTTTGCAGAAAAAATCAAAATGATAGACTTTATTACGTTTTGCGATTACACCGGGACATTCGCTTTTGCGATTAGCGGCATCCGTTTGGCTTCTGCCAAACAATTTGACTGGTTCGGGGCCTATGTTGTCGGTGTGGTTACGGCGGTAGGAGGCGGTACGATCCGCGATATCCTGCTCAATGCCACCCCTTTTTGGATGGAACAAGCCTCTTATCTCATCATATCGGCTCTGGCGTTGCTCTTCGTTATCATATTCAGGAAATATGTGATTAGCTTGAACAATACTTTCTTTATTTTCGATGCGATAGGGCTGGGACTGTTCGGCGTGGTCGGTATCGAGAAGGCGCTGACATTCGGATTCCCGATGTGGGTGGCCATTGTGATGGGGACGATTACGGGGGCTTTCGGCGGTATGATCCGCGATATCCTGATTAACGAGGTTCCGCTGATTTTCCGAAAAGATATTTATGCGCTGGCATGCGTGTTCGGAGGCATTATTTATTACGCTTGCTTACAGATGGGTATCGGGCCGTCACTGACGCAGCTTATTGCTGCTACCGGAATATTCGTTTCACGGATAGTGGCAGTAAAATATCATATAAGCGTCCCTGTATTAAAAGGAGAAGAATAAAATTATTAACTTTGCGATATGACAGCAAGTGTAAACATTCAAAGTGAGAAAGCCTCGATCCTGCTCATCTATACCGGCGGAACGATCGGTATGATCGAAAATCCCGAAACCGGCGTGCTGGAATCGTTCAATTTCCAACATTTGAAGGATAATATGCCGGAACTGAAGAAGTTGGGGTATGCGGTTTCGACCATTCAGTTTGATCCGGCTATGGATTCATCGGAGATGGGGCCGGAGTCATGGATGAAGATCGTAAAGATTATTGCAGACAATTACCAGTTGTACGACGGCTTTGTCGTGCTTCATGGTACGGACACGATGTCTTTCACGGCATCTGCTTTGAGTTTTATGCTGGAAAACTTAAGTAAACCGGTCATCTTTACCGGTTCGCAATTGCCGATCGGTATGTTGCGGACCGACGGGAAAGAAAACCTGATCACCGCCATCGAGATCGCCGCAGCCAAGGAAAACGGTGTCCCGGTTGTGCCGGAGGTCTGTATCTTTTTCGAAAATGACTTGTTGAGGGGTAACCGTACGAGTAAGATCAATGCGGACAACTTCAATGCTTTCCGTTCATACAATTATCCGCCGCTGGCACATGCCGGTATCTATATAAAGTATGACACCGGGCAGGTTTACCATCCTGTTTCGAGAAAGCCGTTGAAGCCGCATTATCTCTTGGACCGGAATATTGCGGTGCTGAAACTTTTTCCGGGGATTTCTCCCCAGGTGGTGGAAAGCATCCTGAACATACCGGGACTGAAGGGAGTCGTGATGGAAACGTTCGGAAGCGGTAATGCACCGTGCTACGATTGGTTCCTGACGATGTTGAAAGAAGCGGTGAGCCGGGGAATTGTGATTGTAAATGTAACCCAGTGTAGTGCCGGAAGTGTAGAAATGCATCGGTATGAGACTGGTCATAAATTGTTGGAAGCGGGAGTGATAAGCGGTTTCGACAGTACGACCGAAAGTGCTGTTACCAAGCTCATGTTCCTTTTCGGCCACGGCTTGACGCCGGAAGAGGTGAAGGACCACATGAACTGTTCGCTGATCGGGGAGGTGACGATCCCCGACTCATTTCGCCCGTAATTCCTCTTAAGGACTGAATTGGAAATTAAAATGAAACTATCATTTCTGAGTTTAGCAAGTGGAAGCAGTGGAAACTGCTATTATCTGGGAACGCCCGAATTCGGCGTGTTGATTGATGCAGGTATCGGTATTCGTACCATAAAGAAGGTGTTGAAAGATAAAGCGATCGATTTCTCCAAAATTGTTGCAGTCCTGATCACGCACGATCATGCCGATCATATCAAGACTGTAGGTTGTCTGGGAGAGAAACATTGTATTCCTGTTTATACGACAGAGGCCGTCCACCGAGGAATCAGCAAGAGTCGCTACGTGGAGGAAACGCTTGTCAGTTCGCGTAAGGTGATAGAAAAGGAAGTGCCTTTTATGATCCGCGATTTCCGCATTACTGCTTTCGAAGTCCCGCATGATAGTACCGATAATGTGGGTTATTATATCGAATATGGAGATCATAAGTTTACGTTGGCAACGGATGTCGGCCATATTACCGAAACGGTAAGTAAATACATGGGCATGGCGAACCACCTGATCATAGAAGCCAATTATGACGAGGAGATGTTGCAATTCGGCACGTATCCTGCTTTTCTGAAGGAACGCGTAGCCAGCCCGACCGGACATTTGAGCAACCGTGAAGCTGCCGAATTCCTCGCAACTCATTATGATCCCAAATTAAAAGATATCTGGTTGTGTCACCTGAGCCGTGACAATAACCATCCCGAACTTGCTTATAAGACAGTCGATTTCCGCCTGTTTCAAGAAGGGGTACGGGTTGGAAAGGATGTTTCCCTGCATGCTCTGAAACGGACTACACCGTCTGATATATTTGAATTTGATTAAAATTTTGTGTAAAAAACGCGGAAAAAGTTTGCGAAGAAAAATTAAACTCTTATCTTTGCACCCGCAATCGAGAAACAACGATAGCATGAATGACTTGGTAGCTCAGTTGGTAGAGCAAATGACTCTTAATCATTGGGTCGAGGGTTCGAGCCCCTCCCAGGTCACTCAATAGAAACAAAATCGACAAATATCGACTTGGTAGCTCAGTTGGTAGAGCAAATGACTCTTAATCATTGGGTCGAGGGTTCGAGCCCCTCCCAGGTCACAAGCTAAAAGGCCTTTTACAGCGTTTGCCTGTGAAAGGCTTTTTTATGATATAAATCGCCAATGGTTATGTAAATAAGTTTATTCCGGGAATTCATTTTCAACAACTTCGAGTATTTCCTGCGTACGAAGAAGAAATCACCCGCCGGCGCAAGACGAACACCGAGTCCAACATCCGCCTGCTGGACGTGCCCAAGCGCATCATAGAGAAGTCCAAGTGGCTGTCCAAGGACGGTCATGTATTTCCGGTACCGGGCACAGTAGATGCAATGTCATATTGAAGGAACTTGGCAGGCAATGCGGTTTCAAGATACGGTTGACCTATCATGTTGCCCGGCATGAGACCGTTTCTCTCTTCGATAGTGGTGAAGGCTCTCCTGCTCCCTCTGCATTGCATGTACGGGTAGTTTTGCCCATATCCATGTCCGCCGGTATTGCCTGCCCTTTTCTTGGGAGAAACGGCTTGTCGTAACGGGCGGCGTGACACAAACTTTTCCGGATATAGAGAAACATTCTAGAAAAAGACTGGAAGACAAGCTATTATTGGACTGTATAGCAACAAAATTATATTTTTCTCAATAAAACTAATTATTTTTTTTCTTTTTATGAATATATATGTTATATTCGTAATATGTGAAAGGCCTTTTTATTATCTAATATCTGTTAGAGTTTGTTCTACTTCGTATTTAAATAATAAAAGCAATTAAGATGAAGTTTTTTATCAATTCATATTTTTGTGATAATCAATCTATTGGTTTATTATCCCACATTAAAAAACGGCTTCCTTACGGGATGGATGATCAATGGATGGTGTTCAGCCATTATACGGAAAGAGGTTGGACTGTCGATAACTTGTGGCATATCTTCACTGATTTTTATGGTGGGCAGTATGCTCCGCTTGCCTTTTTGAGCTATTTGGTGTTATATGCCGGTTTCGGCTATGATCCCTTTTATTTTCATATGTTTAGTTTGTTGTTGCATATCGGTTGTGTCTGTTTGGTTTGGAAATTAATCTCTTCCCTTCTACGTGTGCATGGAGGAGTGAGTGAAAAGCAAATTTTATATGTAAACTTTATTACAACGCTTCTTTTTGCAGTCCATCCGATTAACGTGGAGGCTGTTGCCTGGATCAGTGCGTTGAAAGTGTTGTTATATGCTTTTTTCTATCTCTTGGGGCTACTTTGTTATTTACGTTATATACGAACATCAAAGATTTTTTATTATGTATTAACGATAGGGTGCTTTCTTTGTTCTTTTTGGGGAAAGGAACAGGCTGTTACTTTTCCACTGGCATTGTTGATCGTCGATTGGTTTACGAACCGGAATATGAAAAATCTTGAGGTCTGGAGTGAGAAAATGTCGTTTCTCATTATGGCATTCTTTTTTGGAATTATTACTGTTCTTTCTCAAGGGAAAGGGCCTTATGAAATGATTTTCCCATTATATCAGCGTTTACTTTTTGGATGTTTTGCCTTAGTAGAATATATTACTAAAAGTTTGCTGCCCGTTAATTTGAATTTCTTTTATCCATTTCCTATAGTATTGGGGGAGGAACCGCCCTTACACTATTACCTTTATCCGGTAGTGCTATTGTTTCTTATGGGGTGGATCATAGCTTATCGGAATAATCGATATTTGGTATTCGGTGTATTGCTGTTTCTTGTCAACTTATTGTTCTCAATACATCTTTTTAATATGTCTCGTCATGCCATTGTGGCCGATAGATATATGTATTTGAGTTATGTTGGCATTGCTTTCCTTATAGCAAATGGAATTTGGTGGTTGAGAAAACGATTATCTTATTTTAAAGCTGCTTTGGTCTTTCTTTTCTTCTATTGTTTCTTTTTGTCAGTATATACTTTTCATTATACAAAAAAGAGGGAAAACACAACGATGGTGAAGAAATACACAAAAGAAGTATTAGAAAAAAGGTTGAATGGAAGTAATCATTTATAGACAATTAAAATTTTAAGGTTATGTTAAATGGTAAAAAAATCTTATCAGTTTGTGGAGCAGTCGCTCTGTTGCTGGGTGTGGGAATGAATCTTCGGCATTCGCTGAATGATTACGGTATGGGTACTAATAGTCTAAGTACATTTGCCTTGGCACAGACCAGTTCTTCTTCCGGATCCGGATCCAGTTCATCGGGGAGTGGATGGTTTTGGACATTAAAAGAAACAAAAACGGAATGTTTGTATAATTGATTGATTTTATGATTTATGTGGAAGCCATTTTGGATTTGGTAATGAAAGCATGTTTGTCTTCTTTATGAATTGAAATGGTTCCTTTTAATTGTTTTTTTGTAATTTAGGCATGAAAAGTAAATATGTACTAATAGCTTTTGTCTTGTTTTGTTGCAGTTGTCAAGAGTTGATTATGAAAAACAGGCCTTTTCCGGCAGTAGATGCAGGTCGTATTGAAATCGTTCCTATATCTGAAGAGAAAGGTGAGATCATAAAAGTAACCAATGAGATTGGAGAAAATATTCCGGCTTCAAAATTGATTGAAGATTTTTTTTATGTACCGTTAGAATCAATTGAAGAATCATTGTTTGCTTATTGTAATCAGATAGAAGTTTTTGAAGATAAAATTTTTGTGTTTGACAGGACTGGGACGGAAAAGCTTTTTATTTTCAGAAAAAATGGTAAGTTTCTGAAATCAATAGGTGAAAAAGGAGGGGCTCCTTTTGAATTTTTTAAACCTCGATCATTTGCTATTGATCGAGAAAAAAGCAAATTGTTATTTATGACAATCAGAAACGGAAGTGGATGCATTTTTCTTTAGATGGGAATTATATAGATTCTGATGATGTTCCTTTCCGCACTATTTGCAATTTTCAAATATCATCTACAGGCTATTATATAACAGCCACGAGCAAGGGTGATTGGAATAATCATTTGGGTCCTATTGCCGATTATAAACTTTTGTATACAGATAGTTTGGGGAATTTGCAGAAAGCAGCCTGCTATTATCAAGAGAGTGAGCATAATCAATTGGTCTACGACCCTGTAAGAAGGCTGGAAAATGATATTTTATATGTTCCGATGTATTTGAATGAAGTTTATACGGTAACGGATACCACTTTGTCTCTTCGGTATAAATTTGATTACAGCGAGTTTACTCCATTTGAAAAGGAAAAAATTGCTACTTTTGAAAATTATGATGAATTAAGAGATTATCGTTCTTCTCATACCTATTTATCGACTTTTGCAGAGAACTCAACTCATTTGTTTTTTCTTACAAGTGATAATGGAAATGAACGTTTGGTATCGATTTATGACAAGCGTTCTAAAAAATTGTTGCAAGTATCCGGAATACAGTGTGATACTGATTTTATTTTTGATTTTATTGCGGGTATTCATGCTTACGAAGATTACTTTATCGCAATGATCTTGCCTCAGTCCTTGAGGATGTTGAAATCTCAACTTGAAAAAAATCATTATCCGGTCAAAGAGGAAAATATGAGATTATTTGAGAATGTAAAGGAGGATGATAACTTGGTTTTGGTATTCTTTAAAATAAAGGATCTATGAAAATCAGCATGATCAATATAATAGTTTCGGCATTTGTTTTATCAGTTACTGCCGGTTTGTTTTATTTGAATCGGCGTCCTGCTGAGAATATCGATGATGTGACATTGCTTACGTTATTTAAGAAGTGAAAAAATGAAAAAGTATCGTTTAAAATTAAGGATGAAAGGGACTGATTTTTATTTGCGCTATGTACAAAGAAAAGCATAAAATCTATTGTTGTTGAATGAGAACGGGGAAATTCATTATTGGTATTTTGCTGCTATGCTGTTTTATCCGTATGGTGATCGGGGAGCCATGTACTGTGCCTTCGGGGAGCATGGAGCCGACGTTGCTTTGCGGAGATCGGCTTTGGATTAACAAGCTGGCTTATGGTGGACGATTCCCCTCTCGTTGGGCGGATATCCCGTTGCTGAATGTCTTTACTTGGATACGCCCTCTGCGTCTTGCTGATGAAGAGAATCATTGGGAGTATCGTCGTTTGCCGGGTTACAGCGAACCTAAACAGGGGGATATTGCGGTGTTCAACAGCCCGGCAGATCCGCAATTGTTGTTGGTCAAGCGAATTACCCGGGTGGTAAAAAAAGGAGAGCCTCTTCGGATCGACCGGCGAACGCTTCTTCTTTATCGTTCGTTGATTTTGCGTGACGGAGGGAAAGTGATGGAGAAAGATGGGAAAATATATATCGATGGAAAGAGTAGCTCGCAGTATATACCCAAGCAACGCTTTTATTATATGGAGGGGGATAACAGGATGAACTCGCATGATAGCCGGTCGTTTGGTTTTATTTCGGAAGAGGCAATCATTGGAAAGTTCGATTTTGTTCTTTTCTCTATCGATTCCCAAAAGCAATGGTGGAAAGCAATTCGTTTGCGACGAATGATGATGCGGTTTCCTTAAGGTTTAAAAGATCTTCATGTCGGTATGGGTGGCTTAACCATAATCCTGCAAGAACTGCGGCTCGAATATACATAAATATCTACAACTTTCAATAAAACACAAGAATTTAAAGTGAATTGAATCTAATCTTATAGTTCTTTCTGTTATCGGCCTGGGGCGAAAACCTTTTTGCCCCTTGTCAAAAGCCTTTTTGCCCAAGGTCGAAAAGGTTTTCGACTTAGGTCAAAAGCTCTATGATATGATAGTTTAATGATAGAAGTATAGCGGTTATCACTCTATCGGCTTTGGATTGATCCCTACAATTGGTTTTGTCTTTGTGTTAATCTCCGATGATTATTGGGTGAATCCAGCCTTGTTCGCGCGCAAAAAAGATCGTTGAATGATAGTTGAATGATAGTTGAATGATAGTTGAAAACAACAACTATCATACTATAATGTCTTGTTTTTAAACAATATACGAACCTCAATGATAGTATGATAGTTGTTTCTCTTTTTAACTTTTGTGGGGTTATCCCATATCGTTGGCAATAGGAATTGGCTTTCACAAAGGAATTTTGTCAATCCTGCGCTGATGCCGACCGCCTTCGAACGAGGTGCTCAGAAAGGCTTCGACCGTATGAGTGGCTTCCTCTTGACTGATAAATCTGCCGGGCATTACGAGTATGTTGGCATTATTGTGCTCGCGTGCGAGACGTGCTATCTCTTCTTGCCAGCACAGAGCGGCCCGTATTCCCTGATGTTTATTGAGTGTCATGGCTATTCCGTTTCCGGATCCGCAGATGGCTATTCCGGGATATACTTCGCCGGCTTCTACAGCTTTGGCAAGCGGATGAGCGTAATCGGGATAATCACAACTTTCTGTCGAGTCGGTTCCGAAATCTTTATAGGCCAACCCTTTCGAGTCGAGTATTTGTTTTACGAATTCTTTCAGTTCGTACCCTGCGTGGTCACTACATAAACCTAATGTTTTCATATTTATCTGTTAGAGGAGTTTGGAGATTTATGATTTATAATTTCAGATTTATGATTTACCAACTATTCATAAATCATAAATTATAAATCATAAATCTGAAAATTAATTCAATAATTCTTTTACCTGATTGTATACGTTCTGACCCGTAAAGCCGAGTTTTTCGTCCAATACCTTGTACGGAGCGGAGAAACCGAATGATTCGAGTCCCCACACCTTACCGTTGGCACCCACCAATCCTTCCAGATTGACCGGCAGACCGGCAGTAAGCCCGAATACCTTGCTTCCTGTTGGAATGACAGATTCCTGATATTCTTTGCTCTGGCTGCGGAATAAGCCTTCAGACGGAACAGATACGATGCGGACCTTGATGCCGTCGGCGCGAAGCAATGCTGCTCCTTCTTCCAGTGTGGAGACTTCTGAACCGGAAGCGACCATGATTACATCAGGGTTTTCGTCACTTTCTACAATATAAGCTCCCTTTTCAGCCTGCAAGGCTTCGTCGTAGCGGTTTCCTTTTGCGGGCAGGTCTGTGATGTTCTGACGGGAGAAAATCAAAGCTGTCGGAGTGGCTGTGTTTTCCATAGCCATCTTCCAGGCAATTGTTGTTTCGGTCACGTCTGCCGGGCGCAGTACCAGCATTGAGTTGTGTCCCTTGTGGTTCTTCAGCTTTTCCATCAGACGAATCTGCACTTCCTGTTCAACCGGTTCGTGTGTCGGTCCGTCTTCGCCTACGCGGAAGGCATCGTGAGACCAGATGAACTTAACCGGCTGTTCCATCAGGGCAGCCATTCGGATAGCGGGTTTCATGTAGTCGGAGAATACGAAGAACGTACCGCAGGCTACGATTACGCCTCCGTGGAGCGACATGCCGATACATACGCAGGCCATCGTCAGTTCGGCAACACCGGCTTGAAGGAATGCACCGCTGAAATCGCCTTTTACGAATGCATGTGTTTTCTTCAGGAAGCCGTCTGTCTTGTCCGAATTGGAAAGGTCGGCTGAAGAAACGATCATATTTTCTACCTGGGTTGCCAGCACGCCTAAGACGGTTGCCGAGGCCGCACGGGTCGCTTGGTTCGGTTTCTGTTCGATAGCCTTCCAGTCGATGACAGGTGCTTTGCCTGAGAACCACAAATCCATCTTGGCGGCCAGTTCCGGATTAGCTTTCGCCCATTCTGCTTTGGCCGCATAGCGTTCCGCAACGATTGCTTCCAATTCTTTGGCACGTTTGGCATATAGTTCCGCAACTTCGGGGAAGATCTGGAACGGATCGTCCGGGTTTCCTCCTAAGTTCCGGATGGTGTCTGCGATAGAGACGCCGGCTGCCGAAAGAGGTTGTCCGTGTGTAGACACCTTGTTTTCGTAGCTGCTCTTGTCAGCACCCACAGCACCCTTACCCATGATCGTGTTACCGATAATCAGGGTAGGACGGGATGTTTCGGCTTTCGCCTCGGTCAGTGCCCGGCGGATTTCCGTTACATCGTTTCCGTTGATTGTGATGACTTTCCAACCCCATGCTTCGTATTTCATGGCTACGTTTTCTGTCGTCACTTCGCCTACGGTTGTGGAAAGCTGGATGTTGTTGGCATCGTAAAACATAATCAGGTTGTCCAGTCCCAGCGTACCGGCAATACGTCCGGCTCCCTGAGAAATCTCTTCCTGGATGCCACCATCGGATATATATGTGTAGATCGTCTGATTCATGACGTCACCCAGGCGTGCTTTCAGGAACTTGGCGGCGATAGCAGCACCTACGGCGTAAGTGTGGCCTTGTCCCAACGGACCGGATGTGTTTTCTATACCACGCATCACGTTGACTTCGGGATGTCCCGGAGTCACACTACCCCACTGGCGGAACTCTTTCAGTTCGTCGATCGTGAATTTGCCTGCGAGGGCGAGTACTGAATAAAGCATCGGCGACATATGCCCCGGGTCCTGGAAATAGCGGTCTCTGCCTTCCCATGCGGGATTCTTGGGATCATACACGAGGAACTCTGAAAACAGTACGTTCACAAAGTCTGCACCACCCATTGCACCACCGGGGTGACCGGATTTCGCTTTTTCTACCATTGACGCAGCCAGGATACGGATGTTGTCCGCTGCTTTGTTCATTAATTTAATATCGTTCATTGTGATGAGTTATTTTTATTTTTTGCAAAGATAGTCAATCTCTTCGTAATGACCATCCTATCGATGAAACAATTCATTTTCTGTAAAGTTTCCTAATTTCCGATATTTCTCATAGAGAGCAAGATACGCCAGATGATTTTTATGATTCGACTGGTATTCTTTTGCAAAACCTTATCCTATAGTCCGCTGTGTGTCTTCGATTTTGGCATATATGTACGGTGCTACGGCTGCGAATATGGAAACACCGAATGCGCAAGTCTGTTCCGCTTGGGCTACTTTGTGATCGGAATATCCGGCACATCTGCCAAAGTCAGCATGTTGAATGATGTTTTTTATTATAGGGAGAAATAGAACCCTTGTTCCAGCAGATGGTCGTATTTTTCTTTGTTGAACATATAATAGAAAGCCCCTCTTTTGGAACCTTTCTTGTCTTTTTCATCCAACTTCTCCAGAATATCCATCGCATTTAGTTTTTTGCGGAAATTACGCTTGTCCAGTTGAGTCTGGTAGATGGCTTCATACAGGTTCTGCAATTGCGGTAACGTGAATTTTTCGGGAAGCAGGTTGAATCCGACCGGACGGGTAGCGGCTTTTCTGCGCAGACGGGCTAATGTGTCGGTGATCATTTGGTTATGGTCGAAAATAAGTTGTGGAACTTCGCTGACCTTGGCCCAGACTGCATTATACTCTTCCAGTGTTTCGCTACTGAAATCGTTCATATTGACGAGTGAATAGTATGCTACGGAGATAACCCGCTCTCCGAGATCGCGGGTAATATCTCCGTAAGCACCTACCTGTTCCATAAAAAGATTATCAATGCCGGTACAGTCGGTAAGCACGCGTGAGGCGGCCTCCTCTATACTTTCTCCTGCTTTGATAAAACCGCCCATCAGAGACCATTGTCCCATCATGGGTTCAAACTTACGTTTATAAAGTAATACATTAAGCTCTTTTTGATCGAATCCGAGTATAATACAATCTACTGCAACGTAAAATTTGGTTTCGTTCTGATAAAAAGCGGCTGTCATGATTTTTTTATGGAATTATGATTAATTTATTATGCGAGCTTGCGTGCGCCGTCGCTGATTACTACATTATATAACTTAGGTTCGTGGCCGAATTTAGCAGTGTAAGATTCGAATGCTTCTTTGATGAATGCATCGTATTTTTCTTCTTTCACCAAGTTGATTGTACAACCACCGAAACCGCCACCCATTACGCGTGAGCCGGTTACACCGCATTTCTTGGCAACATCGTTCAGGAAGTCCAATTCTTCGCAGCTGACTTCGTACAATTTGCTCATGCCGTGATGTGTTTCGTACATCTTCTTGCCTACGGTTTCGTAGTCGTCTTTTTCCAAAGCGTCGCAAACATCGAGTACGCGCTGTACTTCTTCGATCACATATTCGGCACGCATATAATCTTCAGCGCTGATGTCGCCTTTGACTTCGTTCAGCATATCCATTGTCGCATCGCGTAGGAATTCGACTTCCGGATGATTGCGACGGATTGCGGCGGCGGCGTTTTCGCAAGATTGGCGACGTTTGTTGTAAGCCGAAGATGCCAGTTCGTGCTTAACGACTGAATCCAGTAAAACCAATTTGTAACCGACCGGATGGAACGGGAAATATTTATATTCGAGTGAACGGCAATCCAGACGGATCAAACTGCCTTCTTTTCCGAATACAGAAGCGAACTGGTCCATAATACCGCAGTTTACGCCGCAATAGTTATGCTCCGTTGATTGACCGATCTTAGCTAATTCAAATTTGTCGATGTTCAGGGAGAACAAGTCGTTTAAAGCAAATGCATAGGTACTTTCCAATGCGGCGGAAGAGGACATGCCTGCACCCAGAGGTACATCGCCTGCAAACACGGTATCGAATCCCTGGATCTGTCCGCCACGTTTGATGGTTTCGCGGCAAACACCGAAAATATATCTTGCCCAGCTTGCTTTTGGAGCGTCTTCTTCGTTCAGACCAAATTCGGCGTAGTCGTTCAGGTCGACAGAGAAAGCACGAACTTTACCTGTGCCGTTTGGTTTGATTTCGGCAATCATGCCTTTGTCGATAGCCCCCGGAAATACGAAACCACCGTTATAATCGGTATGTTCGCCAATCAGGTTAATACGGCCCGGAGATGCATATACGCTACCTTTTGTTGAGAATAACTCCTGAAATTTATTTCTGATCTTTTGTTGCATGATATTAATTTTTTAGATGTGTTATAAATAAAGAAATTATCCGGCTTTATTGGTAACCGGATAATTTCATGAATTGGCATATTTATAGTCTTATTCTGATTTTTTTGACGGTTTGGAACCGATAGCTGCGTAGAATAAAATGTAAGCAGCACTGAAAAGCACAACCCAATAGCTGGTCATGTAGTCGGTCATATCGGCAACCCAACCCTGGATAGCAACCATTACGGCGCAACCGAACACCATTGTCATAAAGATACCGCTGGCAATGGCCGTGTATTTACCTAATCCTTCAACCGCCATGTTGAAGATACCACCCCACATTACACTGGTGCAGAGACCAACGAGGAGGAATGCCAGAATACCGACGGGAACTTCCTGCCAGATAACGCTTAATGAAGCCCAATCTATACCGGGAACTTCAACCGTACTCGTTTCTGGTGAAAACATTCCGAAGCTCACTAACAGCAAAGTGGCGCTTGCGACAGTCGTGATCATCGCGCGGCTGGAAATTTTGGCACCGATACTTGCTCCTACGAAACGTCCGATAAGCATCATCAACCAGTAAACAGCTACGATAAGGCCTACAGTACTGGCCGGTATGCCTTTAGATGTCAGATATTGCAAGATATAGGTGGGAGTACCTACTTCTACGCTCATATACAAAAAGATAGCCAAGGCTCCCAATGCAAAATGACGATGGCTTAAAGCTCCTTTAATTAAACTTGTGTCGACCGGAGCCTGTTCGGGCTCTTCGATTTTAGTGAACATGATCACTACAAATGCGATGACAAAAATAGCCAGAGCGATCATCAGAGCAGGGGTGGCATCGGCAATATGTGCCTTGGCTGCATCACCGATAAGAGCTCCCATCAAGATGTAGCAAGCAACGGCTGCGGTACTGTTGAATACACCTCCGAGCTGAATCAGCTGGTTACCCTTGTTTCCGCCACCTCCCAACAAGTTAAGCATCGGGTTGACTACGCAGTTCAAAATACACATGGTGAAACCGCTGGTAAACGCTCCGATCAGATAAACCAAGAAAGCGCTTTCCTTGCCTACGTGACCGCTCAACCATTGGATTAAAATACCGATGATACCTATGGCTAGGCCGATAAGAGCCGTTTTTTTGTAGCCATATTTGGCAATCAGCATACCTGCGGGGATTCCCATTACCAAATAGGCGATGAAGTTACCATAGTTTCCGATTTGGGCAAGGACATTGCTTGCTCCGAAGTCGTTCTTTACAATAATAGCCATTGGTGAACAAAGATTTGTCACGAATGCGATCATAGCAAAAAGTGCAATCATGATGATGATGGCACTCCATTGTTTTTTTTGTTGAGTCATTGATTGATGTTTTTTTTGTTATTATTAATTTGTTACTTGTTATTCGACAGAAAATTTATAAATTGTCTTGCTCTGGAACGTTTCACCCGGGCGTAGGACGGTGGACGGGTACTCCGGTTTGTTCGGGCTGTCGGGATAGTGCTGTGTTTCCAGACAAAGGGCGGCACGTGCCGGATAGCGTTGTCCGTTCTTGCCGACGAAATTGCCTGTCATCCAATTACCTGTGTATAATTGCACACCCGGTTGTGTCGTGTAGCATTCCATTACGATGCCGGTTTTGGGCGATGTGCAACGGGCGCAGAGTGACAGCTCGTTCTCTTCTTTTTTATTTAATATATATGTATGGTCATATCCTTTTCCGAAATTCAGTGCTTCGAAATCTTCATCGATACGTTCGCCCACTTCGTGTGGAGTACGAAAGTCCATCGGAGTTCCTTCTACTTTTTCTTTCGGACCATAAGGTATAGCCGTTTCGTCGGTCGGCAGATAGTAGTCTGCATTGATTGTCAGTTTATGATCATATACGGAAGGATCACCTTGGCCGGATAGGTTGAAGTAGGAGTGATTGGTCAGGTTCAAGACGGTTGGTTTGTTTGTTACCGCATGATACGTGATTATGACCTCATTGTCATCGGAAAGATGATAAGTCACTGTTGTATCCAGTTTTCCGGGGAAGCCTTCTTCACCGTCGGCAGACGTGTATTTCAATTCCACCGTCTGGCCGTCGATCTTGTTTAGGTCCCAGACTACGGAATTGAAGCCTTTCAAACCACCATGCAGGCTGTTCGGCCCATTATTGATAGCCAATTTATCGTACACAATGCCATCCAATGTGAATTTTCCGCCCGCGATACGGTTGCCGTATCGTCCGCAGATAGCTCCGAAATAAGGTTCTTCGGAAACCAGGTATTCGTCTATAGAATTGTGTCCTGTTACTACATCGGTTAACTTTCCGGACCGATCCGGTACCATAAGCGATACAATCTTTGCACCGTAGTTGGTAATGGTAAGTTCTGCCCCTTTGTTATTTGTAAGGATGCATAGCATCGTCTCCTTGCCGTCTATTTGCTTGCTGAAATTAGCTACAGTTAAGCCAGACAGCGTGCTTTCGTTCTTCATGTAAATATAGTTTCAAAATTGTGTGTAAAATTACTCTCTTCTTTGTATTCATGCGCTACTTTGAAGATGTTTTATAGCATAAAACGGCTTTTTGTCTGCTAAAACGGACGATACGTCTTCTTTCAATCGGATTTATTAGTGTACATTTGTAACTAAATAATCTTTGTATTCACGGAAAAACACATACCTATGACAAAAAGTATGAAAAAAGCCATTGCCCTGTGTCTGTTTAGCATGGGTGTTGTCGGTTTAATGGCACAAAGTAATGAATTTAAGATAGATGTGCAGAAAACAGGTGCGCCTATCCAGTCGACCATGTACGGGATCTTTTTTGAAGATATCAATTACGGAGCCGATGGCGGCCTGTATGCCGAACTTGTCAAGAACCGTTCTTTCGAGTTTGAAAATCCGTTTGGGGGCTGGACGCCCTTCGGGAATGTCAGTGTGCAGACCCAGAAGCCCTGTTTCGACCGTAATCCGCATTATGTCCGCCTTTCTTATGAAAAGGAGCTGACCGGAACCGGCCTTGACAATGAAGGCTTCAATGGGATCGGCATCAGGGAAGGGGAGAAGTACGACTTCTCTTTATATGCCCGCACTCGGTCCGGCGATGCGCCGGTCAAGCTGCGTATAAACCTAGTGGACAGCCGGAATGACCTGTACGAGCAAAAAGAGATCGAGGTGAGCGGCAAGGAATGGAAGAAATATACGGTTGTTCTGACGCCGGGAGCGACAGAAGCCCGTTCCCGTCTGCGTATCACGATGGTGACAAAAGGAATTGTCGATCTCGAACATATTTCATTGTTTCCACAAAAGACATTCAACAACCGTCCGAACGGCATGCGTGCTGATTTGGCACAGGCTTTGAAGGAACTGAAACCTGGTGTCTTCCGCTTTCCCGGCGGTTGCATTGTGGAGGGAACGAACAAGGCTACCCGCTACCAGTGGAAAAACACGGTCGGTCCGGTCGAGAACCGTCCGATCAATATCAATCGATGGAACTATACATTCTCGCACAAAAAGTTTCCGGATTATTATCAGTCCTGCGGCTTGGGCTTTTTCGAATATTTCCTATTGAGTGAAGATATTGGGGCTGAACCGCTTCCCGTGTTGAACTGCGGTCTTTCCTGCCAGTATGAAAACCAGGACCCGAACGAGAATTGTCCGGTGGATAAGCTACAACCTTATATAGACGACGCCCTCGATCTAATTGAGTTTGCTAACGGTTCGGCAACCAGCGAATGGGGAAAGATACGTGCCGATATGGGACATCCGGCTCCTTTTAACCTTAAACTTATTGCCATCGGCAACGAACAGTGGGGACCGCTTTATCCCGAACGTCTCGAACTGTTTGTCAAAGCGATTCGGGCTAAATATCCGGAGATAAAGATCATCGGTAGTTCCGGTCCGCAATCGGAAGGGGAGGATTTTGATTACCTCTGGCCGGAAATGAGGCGCTTGAAAGTGGATTTAGTGGACGAACATTTCTACCGCTCTCCTGAATGGTTCCTGAACGGAGCCAAACGCTATGATTCGTACGACCGCCAAGGACCGAAAGTGTTTGCCGGCGAATATGCCTGCCATTCTGTCAACCGCGAGAACAGTTTTCTGACCGCCTTGTGTGAAGCCGCTTTTATGACAGGTTTCGAGCGAAACGCGGATGTGGTGTGCTTATGCACGTATGCCCCGCTTTTTGCTCATGTGGATGCTTGGCAATGGCGTCCGGATCTGATCTGGTTCGACAACCTTTCATTGGTAAAGACTCCTAACTATTATGTGCAGCAGCTATATGGTCATAATGCTGGTACGAACGTCGTTCCGCTGACCATGCAGGGCGAACCGGTTACCGGACAGTTGGATTTGTATGCCACTGCAGCGGTCGATAAGCATTCAGACGAGCTTATCATCAAAGTCGCCAATACCGGAATCCGTAACAAGCGGATTAAGTTGAACTTGAACGGTCTTTCGGCCGGTAAGCATAAAGGGACGCTTACGTTGCTCCATTCTTCCGACCTGGAAGCTAAAAACACGTTGTGTAATCCTTCGACAGTAGTCCCGCTCGTTTCTGATATTGAGGTGGAGGCTCCGCAGGGAGAAGTGAACTTGAGACCGCTTAGTTTCTCCGTCTATCGTATCAAATTATGAATAATAGTAGGTCCTGCCATTGATCGTTTTCGTGCAACCGGTATAGGAGCTTTCGGTGACAGGCCGGACCAGTATTTTGGAGCTTGTTTCGAACGCCGGAGACTTGCCAGGACTTGACCTTACTTCCTTTCCCAACAAAGGCCAAGGACGAACCATGCCTTGTAGTAGTCCTTGGCCTTATTGTACATTACCTTTTACTTGGCCTATTTTAGATGAAATTCCTGAATCGTTCCAGACTTTTTGTTATTTCAAATATTTATGGAAAAAGTGTTCGATTTTGTCGAACGGGATTACTGACAGGTTGTCGTAAAGGTCGACATGGTTGGCACCGGGGAGGATCAGCAACTCTTTGTTATCACCCGTTAGTTTCTTGAATGCGTCTTCGCTGAAATAACGGGAATGGGCTTTCTCGCCGTGTATCATGAGTACGGCACTACGGCTTTCGTCGCTGTAAGTGAGTAAAGGCATGTTGATGAACGAAAGAGCCGATGTCTTGTTCCATCCTCCGTTGGAGTTGAGTGACCGTTTGTGATAACCACGGTCGGTCTTATAATAGTTGTGATAGTCTTTTACAAACCAGGGGACATCGTCGGGGAGTGGATCGACCACTCCGCCGGTGAGGGCGTATGAGCCGTTCTTCGTGTCTATTGTACGTTGTTCGTTGAGTTGGCGGCGGAGTTCATGGCGCTGGTCGGCATTCATGGAGTCGAAATAGCCGTTTGCGTTTACCCGGCTCATGTCGTACATCGTGGAAGTGACTGTGGCCTTGATGCGGGTATCGATCGTGGCAGCGTTGAGTGCCATACCTCCCCATCCGCAAATACCGATGATGCCGATGCGTTCGGGATCGACGTCATCGTGTGTAGAGAGGAAATCCACAGCTGCGCAAAAGTCCTCGGTGTTGATGTCGGGAGAGGCTACATAGCGGGGTGTTCCACCACTCTCTCCAGTGTATGAAGGATCGAAAGCGATGGTTAGGAAACCGCGTTCTGCCATTGTTTGTGCGTAGAGGCCTGATGCTTGTTCCTTCACGGCCCCGAAAGGACCGGATATAGCGATAGCCGCCATTTTCCCGTTTATATTCTTTGGTGTATACATATCGGCTGCAAGCGTGATGCCGTAGCGGTTGCGAAATGTTACCTTACTGTGATTCACTTTATAGCTCTTCGGGAAAATCTTGTCCCATTCTTTTGTCAATTCTAAGTCTTCCATTTCTATATTCTTTTTATCAGTTTGAATTATATTCTCTTCAATTATCCTGTTTCCTGCCTCCATTGCCGTGACTCCAGCCATCAACAATGCTAATGCTATTATTTTTTTCATATCTTTTGTGTTGATTTGGCCGATGCGCAACCAACAATGGTATTAGCCGGCACATTTTTGAATCTATTGCATTGATTTTTTTACAAAGGTCGGCATGTATTCTTTTTCTCTTTGTAGATAAATTACGGATATTATGCCCTGAATTACTGTTTTGCCGATATATACCAATCTGTTCGCGACAAAATCTCCCGGAGAGGGATGTTTGTTAGTTTGCTCTCGATCCAAGCTGTAAAATCGAAAGTTTTAAGGAGTTGTTTTTCGTATTTGTCTTGCCGGATACGCATTATATCCTTTTGGTATTGTGACCACAGCTTCTCTTGGTCTTTTTTATAGATGGGCAATGGATGGGCCATTAGGAAGCGGAATAGTAGTTTTTCGGTGATATACACTTGCTTCTCGTAACCGATCATTCGCTTGATGGAGCTTATTTCGTTTGCGAAAAAGCAATAGTCCCCTAGTTCTGCCTGGATAAGGAGATTGATGAGGCGGGCTGTTTTGTAGGACGGCAATGTGTGGAAGAATTTGCCGGAACCGAATATGTTTTTCATGCTTTTACGGGCTTTCATCGGTTCTCCCAGGCAAAGATAAAGGATGGAAGAATAGAGGGATAGTTTTAGTTGGGTTTCCGGTCTGGTCATGGTTGCTTTCTTAGCAAAAAAATCGGTATAGGTCTCTGTAAGATGCACTGCCGCGTCAAATTGTCCGGTGTTGAGCAATCCCGAGAGTTCGTACAGGTAGTGGCGTCCTTGTACTTCCATCAGGAACTCTGTTGGGTAGTTGCCCGTGCTGATTTCTTTCAGTTTGGACAAAAAGAAAGGCATTTCCTGGTATAATCCGGCAACGTGCAGGCTGTTCAGTACTCCCTCTATGGCGCTCAGGTAGTAGATCGGTGGGTTGAGGATTAGATGCCGGTTCGCTTCGAAAAGCGCGATCAGTTCCTGATAGAAGCGGATCGCCGATTTATAGTTTCCGGCATTCAGGTAGTAGGTCGCTTGGAACAACAGGTGAAGTTTGTGTGCCTCGAATCCCTGGTAGGAATGGTTGGCGATCAAGTTCAGTTCGCTTAAAACAAGATCGTTCAGGTTCTCTTTCTGTTTGTTCGAACGGGCATACCCTTTATAGGTAATGCGGTATTTCAGAATATCATATAGTTGCAGGTGGAGGTTCGTGTTGCGGGCATATTTCATTACGTCGTTAATCTGCATTTGTTTGTTTACCAGTTCTTTCTCGCTGATGCCTTCGAAACCGAGTGTGCTTAGATATTTCAATTCCGTACGGTAAATCAGAAGGAGGAGTGGATCGTTTTCGTATGTGACGGCCAGCTTCTTTGCTTTTTCCAATTCTGCAAGTGCATTGTCGAAAAGTTCCCGTTCGAAAAGAATGCCAGCCTTTGTGATATAATTGAAGATAGTCGTCTGTATGTCTTGTTTCTCCCTCAATTGGACGAGGCAATCCAACAATACCCGATAAAGATGCTTGGCTGCTATCTCAAAGCTTTTTTCGTTCACTTTGCCGCAAAACTTCTCATATATTTGTTCGGCGGAGAAGCCTTCGCATGCCAGGTCGTATAGAACCATATAATGTTTATCCCCGTTTTGCAGGTTGGTATAGAGTCTGATGTATCGTTTTTCCGCTTTGGAAAGCGACTTGATCAATAGCATGACCTGATTGAGTTTTGTGGCCTGTTTCATAAATTTATCTGTTTGTCTATAAGATATATTTTGTATATGTTATTTACAAAAATAAGATTTGGGTTTATCTTTTCCAAAGAATTATGTGGAAAAAAGAAACGATATACATATTATATTTGTAACGCTTCATTGCAAATGATTCATAATTTAATACGAAATAAAATATGGACACAACACAAATATCCAGACGACAAATCCTGGTGGTTGGGAGTTGCAATACCGATATGGTTATAAAAGCCGCTCATCTGCCTCGTCCGGGTGAAACGATTTTGGGTGGAACATTCTTTATGAATCCCGGTGGAAAAGGGGCGAACCAAGCTGTGGCGATAGCGCGTTTGGGTGGTTCCGTCACTTTTATATGCAAGACCGGAAGTGATATATTCGGTCACCAGTCACAACAACTTTTCGAGGAGGAGGGAATCAATACCTCTTATGTCTTTTCAGATTCCGGGAATCCTTCCGGCGTAGCCCTGATCACGGTGGACGAAAAAGCGGAAAACTGCATTGTCGTCGCTTCGGGAGCGAATGCTAACCTTCTGCCGTCCGATCTAGCGAAGGCAGAGGAGGCTATTGAGTTGGCTGACTTGATCCTGATGCAGCTGGAGGTCCCGATGGAGACCGTGTGCTTTGTTGCGGATATCGCCTGGCAAAAGGGGAAGAAAGTGATTCTGAATCCGGCTCCGGCACATCCATTACCGGCCGATCTGCTCCATCATTTATATTTGATCACGCCGAACGAGACGGAAGCGGAGATGATTACCGGTGTGAAGATAACGGACGATATTTCAGCGGTGGAGGCCGCCCGTGTCCTTTCGGGAATGGGAGTGCAGCATGTTATTATTACGCTGGGATCAAAAGGGGCACTTATTTGTAGCGACGGAGAAGCCGAGATAGTTCCCGCTTTGAAAGTAGAAGCTGTCGACACGACTGCCGCCGGCGATGTATTTAATGGAGCCCTGACTGTCGCTTTGTCCGAAGGGCGAAATTTGAAAGAATCCGTCCGGTTTGCCTGTAAGGCTTCGGCTATCTCGGTGACACGTGTAGGGGCGCAGTCGTCAGCTCCTTATCGGAACGAAGTGGATATATTCGATTAATCAAATCTTGTATAAATTCAATAACATGAAAAAAACGATTCTTTTTACCTGTTTGACCGCTTTGCTGGCGGCCTGTTCCGGAAAATCGGCTGTAACTGCTCCGGATGAAACGACGGTGCAGCCTGTCAACCTGATATTGGATACGGACCTGGGACCGGATTATGATGATGTCGGTGCGATGGCTCTGATGCACGCGTTGGCTGATAGTGGGCAAGTGAACATTTTAGCGGTTGTTTCGTCTAATAAGGACGAGCATGTCGTACCCTGCATAGAAGTGCTGAACACCTATTTCAACCGACCGGACATTCCTGTCGGTGCTTCGAAAAGCGAGGGTGGCGTTTCGCTGACCACCTGGCATAAGACTAAATGGACGGAAGAGCTTCCGGCACGTTATCCACATAAAACGGCAAAAACCTCGGATGCTTCGGATGCGGTGAAGGTCTATCGCCGGATTTTGAGTACGCAGCCGGATAGCAGCGTTGTGGTTTGTACGATCGGTTTTTTCACCAACCTGAAGGACCTATTGCTTTCCGGTGGTGACGAATATAGTCCGCTTTCCGGCTGTGATTTAGTCGCGAAGAAGGTGAAACGGGTGGTTTCGATGGCAGGTTTGTTTCCCGAAGGGAAGGAATTTAATGTCTATTGTGATACCCCAGCATCCCGTGTGGTGGCAGAGCGATGGCCTACGGAAATCATATTTAGTGGTTTTGAAATCGGAAATATGATTTTTACCGGGAAGAAGCTGGTCCAGATGGATGTGGAAGACAGTCCTGTGAAAGATGCCTATTCGCTCTGTTTTGCCGAAGGCGATCCAAATGGCCGGATGAGTTGGGATCTTACGGCTGTGCTGGTGGCAGTCAAAGGGTATGAACCTTATTATAATGTGGAGCGCGGAACGTTCCGTGTCGTGAATGATGAAGGAGCCAATAGCTGGACACCGGATGGGAAAGGTAAGGACCTTCGTCTGATCGAGAAAGTGCCGGCGGTGGAGATGGCGGTTCTTATTGAAAATTATATGATGCATCAACCTGTTTCAAAGTAAGGAAGTTATGTTTATAGTACAAGATTATTCGTTGGCGATCCTGTTTTGTGTTGTCACAATGCTTTGTTGGGGATCGTGGGGAAATACACAGAAGCTGGCCTCGAAGACTTGGCGGTATGAGTTCTTTTATTGGGATTATGTGATTGGAGTGTTGCTCTTTTCCGTTTTTTCCGCTTTTACGTTGGGCAGCTTTGGCTCTGAGGGGCAGGGGTTCCTGTTTAATCTGGCACAAGCTGATATGAGATCGTTAGGGAGCGCTTTCCTGGGTGGCATTATTTTTAATGCAGCCAATATCCTATTATCGGCAGCTATTGCAATTTGCGGCCTGTCGGTAGCTTTTCCGGTCGGAATCGGGCTGGCGTTGGTATTAGGCGTATTAGTCAATTATTTCGGAGCGGCTAAAGGAGAACCTTTGTATATCTTTATTGGCGTAGCTCTGATCGCAGTTGCTATCCTGCTGAACGGTCTGGCCTATAAGAAAGCATTGGTCGGTTCGAAAAAAGTGTCGGGAAAAGGTCTTTTTATTTCTGTCGCAGCAGGCGTGATCATGGCTTTCTTCTACCGTTTTGTTGCGGCTTCGATGGATCTGGATAATTTTGCAGAGCCCGCATTGGGCAAGCTGACACCTTATACCGCTGTGTTTATCTTCTCTTTAGGCGTGTTTGTTAGTAATTTCCTGTTTAATACGATCGCTATGAAACGTCCGGTGGAAGGTGAGCCAGTTTCTATCTCCGGTTATTTCAAGGGGAATACCAAGACACACTTGGTGGGTATATTAGGAGGCGTTATCTGGTGTATCGGGCAGTCTTTTAGTATGATCGCTTCTGAAAAGGCCGGAGCTGCCATTTCGTACGGTTTGGGGCAGGGGGCGACGCTTGTATCCGCACTTTGGGGGATTCTGATATGGCATGAATTCAGAAGAGCTCCACGTTCTTCGGATTTTCTGAATGCCGGAATGTTCGTCCTGTTTGTGATTGGCCTGGGCTTCCTTATTTATGCAGGGGCGTGAGTCGGAGTCTAAAACAAGAACGGTTCCGGGGAAGTTGCAATAATTTTGGTGCGTTTTATCCCAGCTATAAGTTATTTATCGCGAAAAAGCCTTACATTTGTCTTAGTTTCTTGTTTATTGGATATGTACAAAACTAAAAAGCAGGCTTTATGAAAGAGGATAATGATATTTTCAAGAAGTTCCGGGACTCTTTTAGTAAGATTGACGGACATTTCCATATATTAGAACAGCGTGTACCCGTAGAACGGCAGATGGAATATTTTAAATACTCGGAAAAGATCAGGAAAGATCAGGATAAGCCGGATATCTCGAAAATGGATTTTTCGGTTTTCGAGGATAGTCTGGATGATCCCGAATCGACTGTGGAACATAAGAAGTATGTATTGTCTATGCTCGCGACCTCACGACAGGTAAAAGCATACAGGATATTGGAAGAATATGCCCAGGCTCCGGATCCGGATGTGGCAGACTGGGCATATATGGCTTTGATGGAAAGCCGTATCGCTCTGGAATCCGAACTGTCGGACGAGAAGCAGATTTATATCTCTACCGGTTTGGGAGGAAAAGGGGAGAAGTTGCGTTTTTATGTGCTGATCCTGGCGAATGAGCTGAAACCGTTCTTGGAGTATCAGAAGAAAGTGATTGAACGTGAATTCCCCTATTCCTTGGAAAAGGCGGGTTGCGAAATCGAGCGGTTGACAATAGGTGAAAAATATATGGAGTTGGTTTTCCTGATCCCTGTCCGGGCAGATATCAAGCAGGCGCTGGACAAGGTGATCAACGAATGTAACCAGTATGGAAACTTTCTTTCGCAGGTCTTCACGATCACGAATGTGAAGGAGTTGTCGGCCGAGGAAGTGGAAGAGATTATAAAAAAGAATGGAGGAAACAGTCAAGCAAGCCATTAAATATGGTATAGTGGGAGTGAGTAATACGGTGATAACCGCCGTTGTCATCTGGATCATGATGAAGTTGTTCGGATGTTCGGATGTTGTTTCGAATATGGTCGGTTATGTAGCAGGCGTATTGAATAGTTTTATATGGAATAAGCAATGGACATTCCGAAGTTCGGCTGGATGGATCGGCAGTGCTGTCCGTTTCGGTGTCGTGTTCGGAGTGTGTTATCTGTTGCAATTGGGGCTTTTAGTGTATGTCCTGAATCCATACCTGTCGATCGACCCATATTATAACCAATTGATAGCAATGGCTTTTTACACGGTGATTAATTTTATCATGAATAAGTTTTATACGTTTAAAGCTTAAATGCAGATGAAGAAACTTGCGGTCATAGTCCCTTGTTATAACGAGGAGTTGGTCATTGCCGAATCATACCGGCGTACACGGGAGGCGTTGCATAAGCTCCCTGTTTTAACGGAAATTATCTATATCAACGACGGCAGTAGAGACCGGACGCGTCTGATGCTGGACGAGATCGCGGCTTCCGATCCGCAGGTGAAGGTGATCCATTTCTCCCGTAACTTCGGACATCAGCCGGCTGTCACGGCAGGTATCAACAATTGCGATGCCGACTTGGCTGTCATTCTGGATGCCGATATGCAGGACCCTCCCGAACTTATCCCATCCATTCTCGAATTGCAGGAAAAGGAGCAGGCGAACGTGGTTTATTGCGTCCGCAAGTCCCGCGAAGGGGAAGGGCTTTTCAAGAAAGTGACGGCGAAGGCTTTTTACCGTATGCTGAACTACATGAGTGATGTGAATTTCCCGTTAGATACAGGCGATTTCCGCTTGATAGACCGCAAGGTGATGGATCAGTTCGACCGTTTTCAGGAGCGTGGAAAATATATTCGCGGACTGATCAGCTGGGTAGGCTTCAAGCAGGTTCCTTTCTATTATGAACGAGAGGCACGTATTGCCGGAGAAACGAAATACCCGTTCAGCAAAATGTGGAAGTTTGCCACCACCGCTATGCTTTATTTCTCCAAGAAACCGTTGCGCCTGGCGACAAGCTTG
Organism: Parabacteroides sp. MSK.9.14; assembly: GCF_019041495.1. Lineage (NCBI taxonomy): Bacteria > Pseudomonadati > Bacteroidota > Bacteroidia > Bacteroidales > Tannerellaceae > Parabacteroides > Parabacteroides sp. MSK.9.14. The sequence goes on along the minus strand of NZ_JAHPXO010000028.1, from coordinate 19,664 downwards.
GGCTTTATCGCCGTATTGGTCGGCATCGTGCTGGCCGTCTGGTTTACCTTAGGCAAGATATACGGCTTCAGCAATGCTGAAACAGGTTGGACTTCCATCATGACCTCCGTTATTTTCTTTGGCGGCGTCCAATTGCTGACAGTCGGTGTGTTAGGGCAATATATCGGCATCTTGTTTGACGAGATCAAAGCACGTCCGGAATATATTATCGACGAGAAGAAGAATTTCTAATCTGAATCTGGCTATTCGTGAATAAATACCCCATCGATCCAGATCGTAGCCTTTTGCCCTTTGAATTTGAGCAGGACATAATTCGGATCAGCCGGTCCTAACGGGAAGTGTGCGATAAACCATTCCTGCCAGAGCTCCTTTTTTATTTCAGCATCGGTAATTACCTCTACCTCTCCGGTTAATGCCACGCTATTGCCATTTTCGCTATAGCATAAGCCTGCTTTGGGATTCAGACGGAAATCTTTCGTTTTCAGAGAGTCGTTGCCGGTTGCCATCCAGACCACGGAATATCCTTCCGATTTGATTTTGCTCATGGGGACAGGGCGGGGATACCCTTCTTCGTTGACGGAAGTAATAACCACAACCTCGCAACGTTGCAATAACTGTTCTGCTTTTTCTTTCATAAGTTTCATATTTCAATGCTTTATTAGTTACGTGCAAATGTAGGGGTGGAACTGCCCTGCTCTATTGTAAAAAAACGACTTTTTCATTCCAGGTAAGTCAGCAAGACTTCTTCGGGGATAGGGATCGAGAGGAAAGAAGCCGGTGTATTGCCGGATAACTGCCGGATTTCCTTATTGAAGTGGGAGAGGTCGTAATAGCCCGCTTCAACGGCAATCGTAAGCAGGTTGTCCGGTACGCAATTTTTCAGCAGGTCGATGGTGTTTCTGAATTTCATGATCCGGCTGTATTCTTTTGGAGTATAGCCGGTATATGCTTTGAATTTGCGTTCGAAATGACGTTGGCAAATGCAGATTTCATCCGTCAATTGCAGGATCGGGAGACGCCCTTTCGAGCGATTGATCTGCTGCACGGCGAACGGAATCTGAGGATCAATCTCATAGTTGTCTTTCAGGCGGTGGATAAGGAACCGTTCGATCAGGCAAATCTGCTGCTGTAAAGTCTGTGCTTCACATAATGATTCGGCAAACGAGTCCGTAAAGAGAAGCGTCAAGTCGTTGCTGCTTATCCTCTGGTTCGTAAATTCAGAGAGAGGCGGTTTGCAGAAAGCGGTTAACCCGCAAGGATGGAAACGGACTCCCAGCATGTGAACGCTCGGCGTGTTCGTGACCAATTCCGAGAAAGTAGTCATCGGACCGACGAAGAAGCAACGATAGGGTTGCATGACCGGCTGGTTCGTGCCGACACATTGTGCAGTGTCTCCAATGGAAAAGATAAAGTCGCAGCAACCGTCCGGCAATATTTTGAAGTACGTGCCGAGTTCGGTTTTTCCTTTGAATACCCAATATTTATCAATGTAGGCCGACAATAGTCCGCAAGGTTGATATTCGGTGTACATATTTTTCTTGTTTTAGCGCGTGGCGAACGGGTGGATTACCGAACAAATCTGAGTCACCAGCCTGCGGATATTTTCTCTCGCAAATTCCGGTTCCATCGCTTTCTCCATTGTGACTGGACCGGGTGTGATCGAGAATATTCCCTGGAAGCCGGCCCGGTTCATTTGAGCTGCATCTTCTATGCTTCCTGCAAGTACTATGACGGGAATATTTTGTTTCCGGGCCTCTTCCAAGATACCGGAAGGCACTTTCCCCATCACTGTTTGCCGATCAGCCCGTCCTTCACCGGTAAAGATCAGGTCGGCTCCTGTTATTCTCTTACCGAAGTCCAGCACGTCGAGCATCAGGCGGATACCCGGTTTCAACTCGGCATTCAGGAACGCAAGGAAACCTCCGCCCATTCCTCCGGCTGCCCCGGCTCCGGGGATATCCGAAATGTCTTTGCCAGTAGTCGACAGGATAACCCGTGAAAGTGCCTGCATACCGGTATCCAGTTCTTTGACCATCTTGGTATCGGCTCCCTTTTGCGAAGCGAAGACGTAAGCCGCCCCGTCAGACCCGCAGAAGGGATTGCGTACATCGCAGGCAATCGTGAAGCGGGCCTCCTTTAAAGCCGGATGTACGGCAGATGTATCGATGGAGGCTACCTGCGACATGATCCTGCCTCCTGTCCCCAACAGATTTCCCCGCTTGTCCAGGAAACGAAACCCTAAGGCTTGCAGCATACCTAACCCTGCATCGTTGGTGGCACTGCCGCCTATGCCCACGATAAAATGGCGGCAACCTTGTTCGAGGGCGTCGAGAATCAGTTCTCCCGTCCCGTAAGTAGTCGTCAGCATCGGATTCCTTTTGTCTTCGGGAACCAAAGGCAAGCCGCTGACGGCTGCCATCTCGATCAGAGCTGTTTGCCCGTCGCCCGAAATACCGTACCGTCCCTGCACGAGCTCCATCAAAGGACCGTGTGCCGGCAGGGTCCGGTATTTCCCTTTTGTTGCGGAGGTGAGTATGTCTAACATTCCTTCGCCTCCGTCGGCGATCGGAAACAGCAAGGTCTCGCAATCGGGAAAGATCGTTTTGATACCTTCCATTACTGCACTTCCGGCTTCTTCCGAGGTCAGGCAGCCTTTAAAAGAGTCGATGGCTATTATTGCTTTATTCATTTTATCCGTCTTATAATGCTTCAGATGGTTTGTGAGTTCAAATGTATCTAAAGTTTATGAGAAATGACGGATTTCCAGAGAGAAAACAAAGCAATAAATAGATGCTCATTGGGAACAATTAGGTTAAAAAGAATGTTCCTTAAATAGAATTCAACATAAAAACAACTGAAATATGAAAGCAAATATAGGATTGATCGGGCTCGCCGTGATGGGCGAGAACCTGGCGCTCAACATGGAAAGCAAAGGCTTCACGGTTGCCGTATATAACCGGAGCGTACCCGGCGAAGAGGGAGTCGTAGACCGTTTTATCAATGGCCGGGGCAAAAGCAAACGTTTTATCGGAACGCATTCGATCGAACAATTGGTCGACTCGGTGAAAAGTCCTCATATCATCATGATGATGGTCAAAGCGGGGCGTCCTGTAGACGAGCTGATCTCGCAATTGCTCCCTTTCCTTTCGTCTGGCGATGTAATTATCGACGGAGGCAATTCTGACTTCCACGACACGGAACGTCGTGTGAAGGAGTTGGAAAAGAAAGGGATCTATTTCGTCGGAACCGGAATTTCGGGAGGCGAGGAAGGAGCCTTGCACGGCCCGTCTGTGATGCCCGGAGGTTCGGTGGAAGCTTGGCCGCTGGTGAAAGACATCTTGCAGGGAATTTCCGCCAAGTTGGACGATGGTTCGCCTTGCTGCGAGTGGATCGGAGCGGGGGGAGCCGGCCATTTTGTGAAGATGGTGCACAACGGCATCGAATATGGGGATATGCAGCTTATTTCCGAAGCCTATTCGCTGTTGAAAAAACGGAAAGGATTGGACAACGATGCGATGGCCGTCGTCTTTGACGAATGGAACGGAGGAGAATTGGATAGTTTCCTGATCGAGATAACCGCCAATATTCTGCGTTTTCGTGACGAAGACGGAAAACCGTTGCTCGACAAGATATTGGATGTCGCCGGACAGAAGGGAACCGGCAAATGGAGCGCGATTGCAGCGATGGACGAGAATGATCCGCTGACGTTGATCACCGAAGCGGTTTACGCCCGCTTGCTCTCGGCCTTGTATCCCGAACGAATAAAGGCGGCAAGCCTTTATAGTGGAAAGTTGAAAGTGGAAAGTGGAAAGTTATCAGACAACGCTCAACTTTCAACTTTCAACTTTCAACTTTCAATTGAAGACGTCCGTCAGGCACTATACGCAGCCAAGCTGATTTCCTATGCACAGGGATTCTCCTTGCTTCGCCACGCTTCCGAGCATTATGGTTGGGATTTGGATTACGGGACGATTGCCCGCATCTGGCGTAAGGGGTGTATCATCCGTTCCGTCTTCCTGCAAAAGATCACGGAGGCATACCGGAAGGACCCGGACTTGGAAAACCTGCTCTTTGATGACTTTTTCCACACTAAGATACAGGAGGCTCTTCCTGCCTGGCGCCGGATTGTCGCCGAAGGTGCGCTGAGCGGTGTCGCCCTGCCTGCCATGAGTTCAGCTCTAAACTATTTTGATGGGTTGCGCACGCTGTATTCGGCAGCGAATATGATTCAGGCTCAACGCGACTATTTTGGAGCCCATACTTATGAACGTACCGATCGCGAACGTGGTCATTTCTTCCACACCAATTGGACTGGGGAAGGAGGCAATACGGTTTCGGGCACGTATAGCGTCTGATTCTACTGTTTTGGAACTTTCCGAAAACCTCAAAAATAGTTTTTGAAGCTTTCGTAGAGTTCCGCCATCCTCAAAAATGTTTTTTGAGGCTTTCAGAAAGTTCTGCCACCCTCAAAAATGTTTTTTGAGGCTTCCGGAAAGTTCTGACACCCTCGAAAATGATTTTTGGGGCTTTCGGGAGTTCCGCTGCTTTAAAAAATGATTTTTGAGGCTTTCGGAAAGTTCTGACATCATTAAATTAAAAAAGCAAATGAAAACAGCAAGCAATCAATTATTAGTCATATTCGGAGCTTCCGGCGACCTGACGGGGCGGAAGCTCTTGCCCTCGCTCTACGAATTGCACGTTCGGGGCTTATTGCCGGAACGTTTCTGCATCTTGGGGGCGGCCCGTACGGAATATACGGATGACGAGTACCGCGCTTTCGAAAAGGTGCATATCCGGGAATCCCTGAAGAACAAGGAGGTGGACGATGTTGAACTGGACAGTTTCCTCCGCCGTGTCTTTTACCTTGCGTTCGATTCGACCAATTCCGCCGGATACCATAAACTGAAAGATCGTATCCATCAGTTACGGCAAGAGCAGCAGTTGCCGGACAAGATCATCTATTATCTTGCCACGCCGCCGGTGATGTACGAGTTGATCCCGACCTGCCTGAAAGAAAACGGGATGAATGTTGCCGGAAGCGAGGACGGTTGGCGCCGCGTGATCGTGGAGAAGCCTTTCGGAACGAGCCTCGAATCGGCCGAACGTCTGAACAAGCATCTCATCCATATCTTCGATGAGAAGGAAATTTACCGTATCGACCATTATCTGGGGAAAGAGACGGTGCAGAACATCCTGGTTCTTCGTTTCTCCAACGGCATATTCGAACCGTTGTGGAACCGTAATTACATCGACTCGATCGAGATCAGTGCCTCGGAAACACTTGGCGTGGAGAATCGCGGGAAATATTATGACGGGGCGGGAGCCTTGCGCGACATGATCCAGAACCATCTGATGCAACTGATGGCATTTACGGCGATGGAGTCGCCTTCGGTGTTCGACCCGGAGCCGATCCGCGACGAGATCGTGAAGGTGTTCCGCGCTTTGCGTCCGTATAAGACGCATGATATGGACAACCTGATTGTGCGTGGCCAGTACGACGGCTATCGGGAAGAGAAGAATGTGGCGCCTGACTCCACTACGGAGACGTACGTCGCTATGAAAATGTTTATCGATAACTGGCGCTGGAGCGATGTCCCGTTCTATATCTTTACTGGGAAGAAATTACCGGAAAAGAGTTCGGAGATCGTCGTGAACTTCAAGTCTACTCCTCACCAGCTTTTCGTCGGACAATGCTCGGGAGGTTCCTGCAACAAACTGATTATCCGTATCCAGCCGGACGAGAGCATCACGCTGAAGTTCGGTCTGAAGATGCCGGGAGCCGGTTTCACGGTGAAGCAGGTGGGTATGGATTTTCGCTATGATTCGCTTTCGAAGAACTATCTGCCCGATGCCTATGAACGCCTGTTGCTCGATGCCATGTTGGGCGATTCGACTTTGTATGCCCGTAGCGACGCTTTGGAGGCAAGCTGGCGGCTGATCGACCCGATCCTCCATCATTGGAAGGAGGAGGGTGCGAAGAACCTGTTCTTCTACGCCTCCGGTGAAGACGGCCCGATCGAAAAGGCCAAGTTGGGGATGACACCGAAGGATTGCCCTTGTCAAAGTTGTCAATGATAAAAAAGGATGATTATGATCATAGAGAATTTTAAAGATGATAAAGAGGCCCTCCGGGCAATGACCGGAGAGCTTGTCCGGTATATGGACCGGAAAGATGACGGCCTGCCTTTCAACCTCGCTTTGTCGGGAGGAGGGACGGCACAGAAGATGTTCGCTCTTTGGGTGGATGAATATAAGGATAAGATCGACTGGGATGCGATCCGTTTCTTTTGGGTCGATGAACGATGTGTTCCGCCAACTGACCCGGACAGTAATTATGGACATGCAAACGAGCTTTTGTTCAAGCCGCTGCATATACCCGCCGGTCATGTGCACCGCATTCATGGAGAAGTGGAACCTGGTACGGAAGCGATGCGTTATTCGCGTGTCGTGAAAGAGTATCTGCCCCGGCACGGGCAATTGCCCTATTTTGATTGCATCATCCTGGGTATCGGAGGTGATGCGCATACTGCGTCCATTTTTCCGGATACCTTGCCGCTGTTGACGGACAGCCGTAATTACGCCGTTTCCCAACATCCCGAATCCCATCAGTTCCGTATCACGATGACCGGCCCGCTGATCCTGAACGATTCGCCGTTGCTGGTCCCGGTCTTGGGGACGGGAAAGAAAGAGATGCTCGAAGAGTTGAAAAAAGGCTATTCGGCAACCCATCCTACGCCTGCCGCCTATATCCTTACTCATGCGGTAGAGGCGTTTGTATACACGACCTTATGATAAGGTGGGGGTGGAGTGAGAATAAAAAAGAGGTTCAACTGCAAAAAATGATGCTGCTGAACCTCTTTTTTTGTTGTAATTTATTATTTCGATGTTTTCATCGAGAGCTTTTCCAAGAAGTAAACGATGGCGTAGCCTAAAACCATCAGGCCGACAGCTTCCCAAACAAGTTGATTCGGCATGATGTTGGCTTCGACTAAAGGCTTTACAATGCCGTGGCTGTCCGTATAAGTCTCGATCGTTTCCTTCCAGGGCCAAACCTTGTTTAGCGAACCGAGCATAAAACCGGCCAATACGGAGATCGTAATGTCGTGGAACCGGCGGAGAGCGAACGAAAGCACACGGGAGAAACTGGTGATACCGATTGCCGCACCGCAGATAAACACTAACATTACGGGAATATTGAATGTCTTTACCGCCTCCATGATATAAAAATATTTGCCTAACAGCACTAAAATGAAACTACCCGATATACCCGGCAGGATCATGGCACAGATGGCTATCGCTCCGCAAAGGAAGATAAAGAACAGGTTGGAAGGTGTCTCGGCTGGTGTCGCAACCGTTATGTAGAATGCAATAACGATCCCGATGATATAACTCAGGATCGTTTTCCAATCCCATTTCTTGATATCTTTGGAAACGAACCAGGTGGAAGCAAGTACCAATCCGAAGAAGAAGGACCAGACCAGAATAGGGTGGTCTGTCAACAGCCAGGTGATGATTTTTGCCAACGAGAAGATACTGATCCCGATCCCTGCAATGATGGATAGCAGGAAGTTGGCATTGATTGCTTTCCAGAATGCCGCGATTTTTCCGGTAAAAAGCAGTTTGAGACTGGCTCCGTTAATACTTTTGATCGAGTCGATCAACTCTTCATAGATTCCGACAATGAAGGCGATGGTCCCGCCTGATACGCCAGGCACGACGTCTGCCGCACCCATACCCATGCCTTTTAGAACTAAGAGGCCGTAGTCTTTTAGATTTCTTTTCATGTTTAATTATTATTATCCTTATTCTTGAGGAATTCTTTCACCAGGTCTTCCGGTGGAATATGTTTGCTGCCGATACGCTCGATTATCCCTTCATAACTGAGCCCGGCATTTTTTAGATAATCGAGCAATTCTTCGGGAGATGTCTGCCTGTAGTGCTCACCGAAATGTTTCATATCTCCTTTTGCCAGATATGCCATTGCCATATGAAGATGCATATAAGGCGTTTCCGGACTGCCTTCCAACACTTTCTTATAGTATTGCAAGGCTTTGTCGATATCTCCTTTCATAAACAAATATTGGCCGGCACGGTATAAGCTCTCGAAGTCTTCTTGCTGCTTGTCTTCCACTTGGTCGAGGGCGGTGAAAAGGCGTTCAGTCGCTTCCATAGCTTTGTGTTCGTCTCCGTTTTCCAGATATGTAAGGGCCAGTAAGGAAAGGATGCGGATATTCTTCGGGAATAGCCTGGACGCTTGCATCAGGGCATCAGAGGCTTCTTTGTCACGTCCTGTTTCGACACAACATCGGATATAATTGATATAAATGCTTGAATCTTTCAGCTGACGGTTCTGTCTTAGTAGCTCTTTCAGCAAAACATAAGCCTTTTCGTAGTTCTCCAGCTTAATGTAGCATTCGGCAAGCAGGGGAGTGATGCGAATGTGGATATCGTCGGTCGTTGCAATATCATTATATACCTCGATTGCCTTCTCGTAATTTTCGTTCATGTACAGGCAATAGGCCTTCAGAATCTTCAACTCTTCGTTCGAATCGTCGCATGTGAGGGCAAAGTCGAATGCTTCGATCGCTTTCTCATAGTCTCCGCTGATGGAATAGAGGCGACCCAAAGTGAACCAGTAGTCGTTGGAGTAGGGGTTCTTGTCGATCAGTTCGTTACAGACCTCGATCGCTCTTTTTATATCGCCCTCTATTTCTAAATTATAGCAAAGCTCGTCTTTCAGGATCAGGTTGTCCGGGAAAAGCATAAGTCCGCGATTGATGAAATCGTGTGCTTCCTTAGTCATTTCCACATCCCCTAAGATTGGTGCGATATATTCGAATAGCGTTTCTAAATACTCGCATTTGTTGGCGATGAGTTTTTCTACATGTCCGATTACTTTGTCATACGAATCTTGCATGACGTAACATTCGAGACGCAGCATGTCGAGATCTTGATTGTCGGTTTCAGCTATTGATTCGATCAGAGCGAGCGCACTGTCATAGTCCTCGTTGTAGACATACGACTTGCATTGCCTGATCTGCAAATCGGGATTACCGGGATGAAGCCGTAGCCCTAGGGCCAGGACTTCATCATAGTAAGTATAATCATCAGATTCTTCAAAACTGTCCAACAGTTCATCGATTTCATCGGCATCAAAATAGGTGTCCTTACCTTCCTGGTGGCCGGTCAGATAACGTTGTAACAGGCGTGAAATATCTTTTTTCTTCATACTATATAATTGTTAATCAATGTGCCAATATGCCAATGCAATTGCATTCTTCCATTGGCACATTATCCCATTGGGATATTATTTATCTTTTACCTTGCTCCATGTATCTTTCAAGGATACTGTGCGGTTGAAGACTAATTTATCGACTGTAGAATCTTTATCTACATTGAAATAGCCGATACGCTGGAACTGTAGGTAGTCGAGCGGTTTGGAGTCTGCCAGGAACTTTTCGACATAACAATTTGTCAATACTTTCAAGGAGTCCGGGTTGATGATCTCTTTCATTGCTTCTAAAGGCGAGCAGTTTTTTGCTTCGCGGATAGCCGCCATCTCGTCGCGCGGGTTTTCCACTTTCCACAGGCGGTCGTATAGACGGACTTCTGCCGGCAGACAGTGTGCACAACTCAACCAATGGAGCGTACCTTTTACTTTCCGGTTGCTGTCCGGCATTCCGCTCTTGGTGTTCGGGTCGTATTCGCAATAGATTTCCGTAATCTCGCCGTTCTCGTCTTTCTTGCAGCCTGTACATTTTACGATATAAGCGTTTTTCAAGCGAACTTCCTGGCCGGGAGTCATACGGAAAAATTTCTTCGGAGCATCTTCCATAAAGTCTTCCCGTTCGATCCACAGATCGCGGCTGAATTCGATCGTATGGCTACCTGCCGACAGATCTTCCGGATTGTTGATCGCCTCCATCTCTTCCACTTGCCCTTCCGGATAATTGGTGATAATGAGTTTAACCGGGTTCAACACGGCCGATACACGGGTTGCACGAGTATTGAGGTCTTCGCGGACGGCACTTTCCAGTAGCGCAAATTCATTCAGCGCATCATAAGTGGTATAGCCGATCTTGTCGATGAACTTATGAATTGCTTCCGGTGAATAACCGCGACGGCGGAAACCGCAGATTGTCGGCATACGGGGATCGTCCCAGTCGTGTACCAAGCCTTCTTTTACAAGGATCAGCAGGTTGCGTTTGCTCATCAGCGTGTAACTTAGGTTCAGTTTATTGAACTCCGTCTGACGCGGACGGTTGTCGTTCAGATCCTTGCCCTCTTTCAACCAGTCGATGAACAGATCGTACAACGGACGATGCACGACAAATTCAAGTGTACACAACGAGTGAGTGACACCTTCGAAGAAGTCGCTCTGTCCGTGTGCAAAGTCGTACATCGGGTATGCTTTCCACTTGTCGCCCGTACGGTGGTGCGGAGTCTTGACGATACGGTAGATGATCGGGTCGCGGAAGTGCATGTTCGGATTTGCCATGTCGATCTTGGCACGCAATACCATCGAACCTTCTTCCAACTCGCCGCTGTTCATCTTGTGGAACAGCTCCAGGTTCTCTTCGATCGGGCGGTCACGGTAGGGACTGTTTGTTCCCGGTTGTGTCGGTGTCCCCTTCTGGGAGGCGATCTGTTCGGAAGTCTGCTCGTCGATGTATGCTTTTCCCTCCTTGATCAACTGGATAGCGAAGTCCCAGAGTTGCTGGAAGTAGTCGGATGCGTAATATATGTTATTCCAGTGGTAACCCAACCATTCGATGTCTTCTTTGATGGCGTCCACATATTCCAGATCTTCTTTTACCGGATTGGTATCGTCGAAGCGTAGGTTGCAAACACCTCCATATTTTTGTGCAATGCCGAAATCCAGACAGATGGCTTTGGCATGTCCGATATGCAGGTATCCGTTTGGTTCGGGCGGGAAGCGTGTTTGCACACGTCCCTTGTTTTTGCCTTCCGCCAAATCTTTTTCCACCATTGCTTCAATGAAGTTCAAGCTCTTTTTACCTTCTTCTTCGTTTGTTTTGATATCGCTCATCTTTGTAGTTAATTTGTCTATTCAAAGTTTGCAAAGATAGTGAAATAAAGGCCGGAATGCAACTGTTTTGCAACTTTTCTTTTGTCCTGTTTTTTCAGAAGGGAAGAGCTCTCGCACGCATTTCTCTTTTCGAACGAAGTGAGAGAGATTTACTTTTCTTTACTTTACTTTTCTTTTCTTTGTGTACTTAAATGCCGTTTTGGGGGAGTTTTTTCCGACCTGCGTCATCCGTGTCTGGTAATGTCTGTTTGACACACCCTCGCTGTCTTTAGGTTAGGGTTATTGTATTAAATCAGGCTTATCAGAAGCGCAATGTTTAAGAAGGTTACAAGTGCTCCTAAAGTGACTAAAATGATCGTTGTGGATCGTGAATTCACAAATTTGCCCATCACTTTTTTACTGGATGTCAGGTAAACTTGTGTAAAAACTGTGATTGGTAACTGTATACTTAGCAGCATCTGCGAATAGATCAAGCCTTTGAACGGATCACCCACGACAAATATGATAAGCAGGGCTGGGATGAACGACAACAAGACTCCTAATTTGGAATGGAGGTCTTTGTGGTTATAAGCTTCACCATATAACCCTGCAAAGATGGATGCTCCGGCTATTCCAGAGGTGATTGTGGAGGAAATACCTGCCAGCAGGAGTGCTCCGGCGAATATGATACCTGCATTATTTCCGACCAATGGTACTAATAGCTGTTGTGCCTGGTCCAGTTCGTCTACCGCAATATTCTGTTTGAAGAAGGTTGCTGCTGCCAGTATAATCATGGCAGAGTTGATCGCCCAGCCGATAACCATCGATAACAGTGTATCGTAGAACTCATATTTCAATTGTTTTTTGATCACCGATTCGTCCTCAAGGTTCCATTCGCGGCTCTGTATGACTTCCGAGTGAAGAAACAAATTGTGGGGCATGACAACGGCTCCCAGTACACTCATGATGATTAGCATGGAGTTCTCCGGGAAAGTCGGTTTTATCCATCCTTCGATGGCTGCTTCCCATTGTACGTCTACTAATGCCAGCTCATAGAGAAACGAAAGTCCGATGATTGAGACGAACATGATAATCCAGCGTTCTATTTTGCTGTACGTATTGGTAAGTAACATTCCGAGGCAGACAACCGTCACGATGACTGCGCCAACTTTGATTGGCATTCCGAATAGCATCCGCAGAGCAATGGCACCTCCCAACACCTCGGCAAGCGAGGTCGAAATGCTGGCCAGCATGGCGGAGATCAGGATGGGACGGCTCAGCACGCGCGGCATATATTTGTTGGTTGCCTCCGAAAGGCAAAGTCCAGTCACGATCCCCAAGTGGGCGACATTATGCTGGATGATGATCAGCATGATGGAAGAAAATGTGACAACCCAGAGCAAGGCATAACCGAATTCGGAGCCGGCAGCCAGATTGGTAGCCCAGTTCCCCGGATCGATAAAACCTACGGTAACAAGTAATCCTGGCCCGATATACTTTAACAGGTCCAGAGCGCCGGCACTCGGACGGTGGTTGATTTTGAGTTTGTCTAATATGTTCATATTAATAGTTTATGTTATTGTTGTGCATGATGATTCATCAGTGAACTAACAAATAAGGCAAGCCTACGATATTATACACCGATAAATTCTCATTTACCATCCAAAGATATAAAATATTTAATGGTGGAAATGTTTATGATAATTGATAATTTTTATCGGCTGATTATTTCCCTTTTAGGGGAATGTCAGTACGAATGTTGTCCGCTTGGCGGCCGGTGCGCTCTTCAGGGCGATGCTGCCTCCCGAAAGGCGCATGATCTGACGGGAGATGGATAGTCCGATGCCACTGCCGCCCTCTTTGGTGGTAAAGAATGGAACGAAAATGTGTTCGGCCTCTTCTTGCGGAATAACAGGCCCGTTATTGCTGACTTCAATCAGGACGGCTTCTTCTTCGTTACAATAGGCTTTTACTTCGATTAGACCATCCGCTTGCTCGCAACCGATTGCCTGCATGGCGTTTTTCAGCAGATTCAAGACAACTTGCGAGATCAAATTCTCGTCTGCATAGACGATCAGGTCGGAAGGCTCTACACTGACGTTGATCGTAATGTTGGGAAAATTAGTATGATGTCGAGCCAGCTTTACCATGCGTTCCGCAAATTTCTGGACATAAAATAGAGTGGGCTCCGGCGTTGGAATATGCGTGAATTTACGGTATGACTCCACAAAAGAAATTAGGCTTTTCCCTGTTGTGCTGATTACTTCCAACCCGTTGCGTATCTCGTCATCCGCGTTTTGGTGCAAAGAGAGAAGTGTGTCGCTTAGAGATGTGATAGGAGTGACTGAATTCATGATTTCATGCGTTAAGACGCGTGTCAGGCGAATCCATGAATCGATTTCCTTATCGTCCAGCTCACTGTTAATGTCGTTAATTGCTAAAATGCGTACATGTTTGTCCTGTAGTGTCATTTCCGAAACACGGATAGACAGGTGAACGTTGCCACGTTCATTGGTAAAAGATATCTGATGTTTGTCGCCCGGTTGGATGTTTTGTATGACGGTTTTCAGGTTCTCGTCTATACGAGCAAGTTGGCGTACATTCGTAAAGACGGCTAGTCCGAGCAAGCGCAAAGCCTCGTTGTTCGTCTGATAAATCACACCGTTGTCATCGAGCACTATAATACCAGTATTGACGCAGTTCATAATCAGTTCGTAATATTTTTCTTTCTGGGCGGCATCCGCTTTGGCCTGAAAAAGAATCTGCGTGATGCGGTTAAGCGATTCGCTAACCAGTTTGTCGTTCGACGAGCGTCCACGTGTCGCATATCGGAAAGCATAGTCACTGTTGTCTATCGCATCGAACATGAAAGCTACCTTTTGGGCGTTTCGCTTGTCGGACAGCAGGACTAACCTGAGGAAGAAGGACCACACGGATAAGATCGGGACAAACCACACCCATTCCTGCTGGAGAACTAAATAAGTACCGGCTATTGTCAGAAGTATGAAAACAGCAATACGGAGATAGAAATTATGGTAAAGACCTTTCAACAACATTATAGTTCGTATCGTTTAATCTTGTTGTATAAAGTCTGGCGGGAAATACCTAACTGGCTTGCAACAAGTGACAAATTTCCACTATACTTGTCCATCGCGTTTTTAATCATGTTATATTCCATCTCTTCCAAGGTTGTCGCCTCTTTTGTCACCGGCTTTTTTTTCGCCCGTGGAAAATCGAAATCGTTGCCGTCCAACACACTCCTTTCGGCAATGATGACGGCTTTTTCGATTGTGTGTTCGAGTTCCCGGATATTCCCGAACCAAGGTTGCGCTTTCAGCTTCTCTTTGGCATCCAGGCTGAGACACATGGCTGTTTTTCCATATATCTTGGTATATTTGGAAAGGAATATTTCGGTAAGGGGTACGATGTCTTCCGGTCGTTCTCTGAGTGGCGGTATCTCCACATGAATCGTATTGATACGATAGAGTAGATCCTCGCGAAAATTTCCTTTCTGTACCATTTCCTGTAAGTCACGGTTGGTGGCACAAATCAGGCGAATATTGACCGGGATAGGCGTATTGCTTCCTACACGGACGATACTACGGCGTTGCAAAGCAGTCAATAATTTGGCTTGCAAATGGTAGGAGAGGTTTCCTATCTCGTCAAGAAACAGTGTGCCTTTGTTGGCAACCTCGAATTTCCCCGGACGGTCTGCCCGAGCATCGGTAAATGCACCTTTGACATGTCCAAACAATTCGCTTTCGAAAAGAGTTTCCGTGATGGCCCCCATATCGACTGGGACCAATGTCTCCTTTTTCCGGTTGGAAAGTAGATGGATCTCGCGGGCAAGCATCTCCTTACCTGTCCCGTTTTCCCCAGTCACCAATATGTTGGCATCCGTCCGGGCTACTTTTTCAATTAGGGAACGAAGTTGCTGCATGGCGTTACTTTCCCCCCAAAACATTCCGCTTTCTTTGGAAACGACGAGTTTGTCTGTGGCGATCGAAATGCCTTTACGGTTTGCCGTCCGGATATTATAGGCCGTTTTCAATGTTTCCAGCAGTTTGGCGTTATCCCAGGGCTTGACCACGAAATCGGCCGCTCCTTCCTTGATTCCCCGTACGGCAAGGTCGATGTCCGCATAGGCCGTGAAAAGAACGACCTGTATCGAAGCATCTTCCTTTTTTATTTCCGAAAGCCAGAACAACCCTTCGTTGCCGGTATTAATACCGGCACTGAAATTCATATCCAGTAAAACCACATCAATATTTTCATCATGCAGTGTGGCTTTTATTTTATTGGGAGTAGAGATCGTGATCACCTTCTCGAAGCAAGTGCCTAACAGCATCTGTACTGCGGTAAGGATTCCTTTGTTGTCGTCAACTACCAGTATAGTGCCTTGTTTTGTCATCTGTTTTTCTTGTATGTCTGCTGCAAAGATAATTTGTTCTGCTGAGTAACTGATAATTTAAAAGAAATTTTGTTGTTTTACTGGTAGTCTTGTTTTTGTCTGCCACTAATTATTAATTAGGGTATATGCCCAACTATCTTTATGCCATTATCGAACTTATCCGAGCAGAATAGAACCCTGCTCGGATGACGGTCATTGTCTAATTCTTTTACAGTATTGTCTAATTTTTTGACACTTGGTAAAAGTACTGAATTTGTTAACATGTTGTGATATAATGTTTTGACTGTTTTGGCACGCTCTTTGCATTTTATCAGGTAGAAAATAATATAGCAATGAAAAGAATTATATTTACAACAGTACTTTCTTTTGCTCTGGCAGCCTCGATAATGGCGCAGAATAAAATATGGAGTTTGGACGATTGCATGCGCTATGCAGTGGAGAACAGTCCGAAAGTAAAGCAGCAGCTTTATACCAATAATACATACAAGGCTGAACATCAGTCCGCCATAGCCTCTTTTTTGCCTTCGATAAGTACACAAGTAGACGCTCAGTACCGATTCGGACGCTCTGTAGACCCGGAAACGAATACCTATGTAAACACTTCCACCTTTAATAACGGTTATGGGGTATACGCTTCTTTGCCGCTTTTCAGAGGTGGGCAGTTGATTAATCAATGGCGGTTGGCAAATGTGAATCGCTATATGGGGAGAAATGATTTGCAGAAGCAGAAAGATGATTTGGCAATCAGCATTATGGATGCGTTTATTACGGTTGTCTATTATCAGGGACTGGTGAAAATGTGTTCTGAAAAGTTGGAAGACAGCCAGCGCCTTTTATACAAAACGCGTCGCCAGGAAGAATTGGGTTTGAAAGGGAAGGCAGACGTTGCCCAGATCGAATCGCAGGTAGCTGGTGACGATTACAATCTGACGCATCAGCAGAACCTTTATAATACGGCGATGATGACCTTGAAGAACGCGATGAACTATCCGTCGGATTTGGCACTTGATGTCGATACGGTTGTTCCTCCCGTACAGGATATATTGGCCGAGGAATCTGTCAGTGCCATTCAAGATTATGCTATGGCAAATAATCCGACTGCTTTGCAGGCCGCTTTTCAATTGAAAGCTAGTAAAATGAATTACTTGATAACAAAAGGAAAATTACTTCCGACTCTTTCCGTCGAAGCTGGAATCAGTACCAGTTATTTTGAAAATCTGAAATCGGAAAACGCTCCCGTTGCTTTTAAAAACCAGTTTAAAAATAACCGTGGGGAATATATTTATTTTAGTTTTAGTTTTCCTTTTTTTGACGGCTTGTCTCGGATTACCAATATGCGCCGTGCCCGCAACAATGTCCGGATTGCTTATGAAAAGCAAACCGAAACACTTCGTCAGTTGCAGAAAGATGTAGAGCAAGCCGTTCTCGATCGGGAGGGCTATGCTAAAGAAACGATCCAAATGGAGAAGAAAGTAAAGGCCGATGCTTTGGCTTATCAGATAACCCTGCGTAAATTTGAGGAAGGACTGATGAGTCCACTCGATGTGCAGACAAATGCGACGATTTTGTTGAACTCAAAGGCTGATCTTTTACAGAGGCGTTTGCTGTACATAATGAAGTGCCGTCAGGTTGATTACTATAAAGGACAACCGTTGATTGGAAATTAAAAATTAAGAATTAAAAAATAAAAAAACATACAGTCATGGATATACAATTAGAAAAAAAGAAAGGTTTTCAAAAGAAGCATATTCCTTATGTAGCAGGTGGTGCTTTTTTCTTGATTTTGGTGGGATGGATTGTTTTCGGTGATCACGCTTCGACATTGAAAGTGGATGCCCGCGGTGTCAATATAGGGAATGTGACGAAAGAGCAATTTAACGATTTCGTTCGTGTGAACGGTCAAGTACAGCCCATTACGGTTGTGCAGCTCAGCCCGGAAGAAGGTGGTATCGTGCAGGAAAAAGTAGTGGAAGAAGGGGCACAGGTGAAGAAAGGGGATGTGATTATCCGTCTTTCCAATTCAAATCTCGACCTGCAGATCTTGGATGCTGAGGCACAGTTGGCGGAAAAGCAGAACTTTCTTCGTAATACACAGGTGACGATGGAACAGGACAAATTGAACAATCAATTGGAAAAAGCACAGCTGGATGTCGACATGACACGCTACCGTCGTGCTTATAACCAGCAGAAAAAGTTGTATGAGGAAAACTTGATTGCAAAGGAAGAATTCCTGAAAGCAAAAGAAGATTTTGAGTTGGCAAGTAAGAAATATGACTTGGTTGTGGAACGTTTGCGTCAGGATTCGATCTCCCGTACGATCCAGATGGACGAAATGGAAACTAGTTTGTCTAATATGCGTAAAAATATTGCTTTGGTTCATGAACGCAAGGAACATTTGAATGTCCGCTCGCAGATCGACGGTGAATTGGGATTGTTGGATGTCGTGTTGGGCCAAAATGTTTCGGCCGGACAGAAGATCGGACAAATAAACGATTTGTCGGACTATAAGATCGAAGCTTTGATCGATGAACATTATATCGACCGCGTGAAAAAGGGATTGTCCGCAACATTCGAACGTCAGGGGTCGGATTTTGAATTGAACGTACGCAAAGTCTATCCGGAAGTGCGAGACGGTAAGTTCCGTACGGATTTCGTCTTTACCGGTGAACGCCCAGATAATATCCGTAGCGGACAGACCTATTACATTAATCTGGAACTTGGACAGCCGACAGAAAGTATCATCATCCCGCGTGGAACCTTTTTTCAGAGCACAGGAGGTAGCTGGATATTCGTTCTTGACAAAGACGGCAAGAAAGCATATCGCCGCAAGATCAAGATTGGTCGCCAGAACCCGCAATATTACGAAGTCATCGATGGCCTTGAAGCGGGTGAAAAGGTAATAGTTTCCAGCTATGAAAGCTATAAGGACAACGAGGTGCTGGTACTTGAATAGTGGTTACCGAATGAACCGATTGTAACCGAACATGAGCGAGAAATCAATGACAAATGGAACAGTCACTTCTGCAGATGATAGGGCAGAAGTGACGTTGAAAAAAACTTTTGTGTCCTGACCTATAACGCCAGTTGTATCTTTTCCATTCCTTTGCGGAAGTCTTCCATGATTTCTTTCATGACTTCGGACACGGTCTGCATTTCGCGGAATAAGGATGCGACTTGTCCGATTTCCAGTTCGCCTTCTTGAAGATTTCCTTCGAAAATACCTTTCTTGGAACGGCCTTTTCCTAACAGTTCTTTCATTTCCTCGGCGGAAGCCCCACGGGCTTCGGCTTCTTCGACAGCTGTAGTGAATTCTCCTTTCACCAAACGGGTGGGGGAAAGTTTTTTCAACAAGAGCTTCGTGTCACCTTCGTTCAGGTTGAGACACAATTGTTTAAAGTTTTCATGTGCGGAACTTTCTTCTGTCAGGGCAAAACGGGTACCGATCTGAACCCCTTCGGCTCCGAGAGCGAAAGTTGCCAGCATGGCGTTACCTGTTCCGATACCGCCGGCAGCAATTAAGGGGAGAGTCGTGGCACGGCGTACAGCAGGTATCAGGCAAAGAGTCGTTGTCTCTTCTCGCCCGTTATGCCCGCCAGCTTCAAAACCTTCAGCAACGATAGCATCGACACCGGCTTGTTCACATTTGACAGCAAATTTGGAGCTGCTGACGACATGGGCGACTTTTATCCCGTGTCCTTTTAGAAAGCCTGTCCAAGTTTTAGGATTGCCGGCTGAAGTGAAAACAATCTTCACACCTTCTTCCACCAATATATTCATCAAAGCGTCGATTTCCGGATACATCAAGGGTACGTTCACTCCGAAAGGTTTGTCGGTGGTTGACTGGCATTTACGGATATGTTCGCGTAAAACCTCAGGGTGCATGGAGCCGGCTCCTATCAGGCCGAGACCACCTGCGTTGCTGACTGCCGAGGCCAGCCGCCATCCGCTGCACCAAACCATTCCGCCTTGAATAACTGGGTATTGAATACCGAAAAGTTGGCAAATTCTATTCATATTTATCTTTTATTTAGTACATATAGACTGCAATATTAATAAAATATGTAGCTTATTCTTATCATCTATAGCTATATTTGCAACTTGTCGCAAGTTTTAAGTAAAAGCTATTGAGGATGTTTTTCTGTAGGAGATACCGTCTTTTTTGTTGAAATACGTGACTTATTTTGCTTCAAACAGGCAGAAAAAGTGCCGAAGATTCCCGTTTAC
>NZ_JAHPXO010000027.1:0-79577 GCF_019041495.1 Parabacteroides sp. MSK.9.14 | reverse complement strand
GCTCTCTGCCTTCTTTGCTTCCTGGCTGGTCGGCACACGAATAGGGCAGGAGGTGTACTTGTTGGAAAAAACGACACGTTGATCCTGTATGACACTATTCGAGATAGTATCCCTTATCCTGTCTACGAAACAGTAATTCAGACAGTGCCGGAGATGTTTCCTATCTACATCACTCTCGATGGGGATACTGTGAGAGAGCCGATCGTTGTACCTGTCCCAATCAACCAGAAGGAATACTTGACGGAGAATTATCATGCTTGGATAAGTGGATATAACGCTGCCTTGGATAGTATAGATGTGTTCCCTAAGACGGTTTATGTTACGAAAAAGATACCCGATCGTAGATGGGGACTCGGAGTAATTGGTGGGTATGGTGTCGGTCAACTTGGTTTGTCTTCCTATATTGGTATTGGTTTTTATTATAAAATTTGGTAGATGGTTATGTAGAAATCAGAATAACAGCGTCTTTAATAAAGAATCACATGTGACTTTTTTCTAATATGTAAAATGATTATGTATAATTTATATATCTTTGAGCTATAAATATAAAGGTATGAAAAAAACATCAGCTACTCGTTATTTAGAACTATTGCATGGTTTATTTATCGTGAAAGATTGTCTGAAACTAATATCCGAAGGTAGAGATTATCATATAATTACTATCTCAGGTCAATTAAGGGGGATATTCTTGGATACAGATAAAGAGAAACGTAAAGCATTATTTTTTGAAGTGATGGATTATTTTAGATTAGCTCCTATTGTTTATATAAATTCTTTATCAGAACAAAAATTCCCAATTGAAGGATTAGTTTTAAAATATGGTATAAACTATCCCCAACTCCGTCCTACGAGATGGCATACAAAATCAATATCCATTGAAGAATGGCTCGATCTTCCAATACTTCAAGTTAAAGGTAAGGAACTGTCTTCAAAATCATTAATTAGGTTAATATCTGATCGATTCGGTGGTGCACATTATGATTCTAAAATTGAAAAGTGGAATTTTGATCTAAAAAATATGCAAGTGTTTAATGTTAAGGTTTTGGACAATGCTCTTATCCAATTAAGCGAATTGTTATTACACTTAGCGTGGGAAGTGATACGACCGCTATCAAATTGGTCTTATTGTTTTGAGTTTGGAATACGATATAATAAACTAGAGGAACCTAAGAATATAATATCTTTTCATCAAGGAACTTCTTATAATTCAGTTTATTTTATATTGCAAATAGATAAGTCTTTAATAGCTAGATTTGTAAGTCCTTGGGGAAAAACTTTTGAGATTTCAATATTAGATAAAGTAGACTTTGATATAAATTCTATAGGCATAAACTATTATATCTCTCCAGAGTTTGAGTATTGTCTTGATATAGCTAATGCAGGAAAGGTGTATAAACAGATAAAACTACCTTACCCCATATTTATAGACGCTAGGTTATTTAAATATAAAACAATATCTTATGGCGATGATGGATTGACTGTAGGATTTATGAACCATGCTCAATATACAAACGTATTAAATAAGGAAGGATTTGCTAACTTGTATCAAATGTTTATCAAGCAAAGAAAAAAAGTTGATGTTTTTACGAATCAATATAAAACGATAAAAGATAATGATTATGAAAAACAAATATCGGATAACTATAAAGTTATAAGTTATGAAGAATGGCTTAAGTTGTGAAATGAAATTTTTTTGCAATTTTGTATCAATAAAAAACTTTAAGATCCAGATTTTATATTTGAATCTTAAAGTTTTATTGTCTTATATGTTGATAATCAATGCCATTTAAAACAGTAACATTCCTTTCTTTTGATCGAGGATAGCATTAAAAACTTTTTGGTAAACCTCATATAGTTCTTTCCTGTTTTCTGCTCCCGGCCAATCAGCAAAAGACTCTCCTGCAAAAAATTTCCAAGCAAAGATACGTTTAGCTTTTTCGGATAAGCCTAATTGATCGATCTGATTTATTTTAGGCCATCCCATTTAAACAAGGATAACAACTTCCTGTTGGCTTCCCAAAGTACACTGTAGTCCCGTTCGATATACACACGAGCCAGCTTTAAAGTTGAATCGGAGTGGTTTAGCATTTCATCAACTCTGGCAATATCAATTCCAGCCTTATTTGCTGCTAACGTTGCCATCGTATGGCGGGCATAATAATAATTCAGATCTGGAACCTCTATTATTTTTCCTATCTCATCTAATCCTTTATTTATTGATTTATTGAAATTCTCTGAACTTCTATACCACTTATGAAAAATAAAGACTTTCTCTCCAGATGGGTCGGAGTATTTCTCAAACAGGCTTTTTATTTCCGGTTCAATCCTGACCTTCATTTCTGCCTTATCTTCACGCCTTGTGCGTGTCTTAGTCCTTTGATAGGTAATAATTTCGTTTTCGGCGGTAGGAGCATTATAGAAATCAGCACTATTCATGCCCATCATCGCAAATGATAAGATAAATAGGTCTTTCGCTAAATTGAAAACAGGCCGACCTCCATTGCGAGCATTTTGTTTATACGGAAGATCTATTATTTGCTGCACTTGGTCTATAGATAATGTTCGATGCTCACTTTTGGGAACTGGTGCGATTTTGTATTTTGAGAACGGGGAAAATGGGATGCGTATGATTCCTCTGTCCTCGTCGTTATATTCATTTTTAGCGAGGTTGTGTAATGTTTTGATTTGTGATGTGTAAAGGGATATGACTCGTTTCCCTTTAGGCTTATCAGTAGGTTTTGAACCACCATCTCGGCAGCCCTTAAAAGAAGGTTCGTTTTTCAGGAACTTCTCAAACGCCCTCATAAAAGATGCTGTAATTAGGTTTATGTCGAGTTCTTCTTTTCCGATAAACCTGACAAGCGCATTTATGGCTATCCGATAGTTCTTTGCCGTACCCAACCTTCCATCTTGCTCAAGATCATCCGCTATTTTTCGTCCATAGGAAATGAAATTCAGACTGAAATTCTTTTCCTCTGTAGTCAAGTACTCCACAATTCGATCAACATCCCAGTGTTCTGCTTCAACACTTGCGGATGTCAATTTTTTCTTAAATCCTAATATCATCTCTTCCATTAGGTCGATTACGGCTTGATTCTTGATCTTGATTTTTTCTTTTCCGTTGTCTTTCTTTTTTATAATATCTGAAGCTGATACATTGTGGCTGGTCTTGATGTATTTGGACTTGCCTTTCTGTGTAATACGGATTTTTACGTTATATGTACCATCTTCTTTCCGTTGATGCGGGAGTACCAAAAATTTGAATGTAGCCATAATCGTGCGCTGTAAAACATTTGTAAAAAAAATAGTACACAAAAGTACGTCAAAAAGATATTTTATATGTACGTGTTTGGATTATTTAATTAGCTGAAAGATTTTAATTGTGTAATTAAATGGTTGGTTATTAGTAAATTATTGATGTTTTGTTCACGTGAAAATACGGTGTATTAGCTAATAATTGAACAATAACTTTTACTTTTCATTGTTGTGTATATTCTGTCTTATGCCCACAAAAGTATAAAAAAATGAATAGACAATGTCATGGCTCCGCTTATTTTTCATTTGATAAAAAAGGACCTGTTTCGTTGAAGTTTGGATACTTTTTCTGAAACAGGTCCTATGGAATAGGTAAAAGGTCCGGTTTAGAAGGTTTTTGGCTTTTATGGATAAAAAATGTTTTCTTATTCTCTACCGCCGCCTAAAGCTTGATAAAGGTTGATCACGCTTTGTATCTCGGTGAACCGGTTAGCTGTTTGTGACAGCTGTGCACTCAACAAGGACTGGCGGGCGGTCAGCACTTCCAGATAGGTCGTCGTACCATGTTCCATCAGCAACGAGGTGCTTTCCAATGCTTTTTCCAAGGATTGGATTTGCTTTTCGAACAAAAGGGTCTTGGCCTTGCTTGTCTGGCAGGCGACTAAAGCGTCGTTGACTTCGCTGCCGGCATTCAGCAAGGCTTGCTGGAAAGACAGGCTTGCTTCTTCCTGCTGTGCTTTGGCGATGCGGTATTGGGCCATGATCTGTCCTTTATTGAACAACGGTTGTGTGAGTGAGCCGACTGCCGAAGCCAGGAATTTGCCTGGATTGACGATCATACTCCCTGCCGAGTTGGTCCATCCGGCACTTCCACTCAGTACGATGGAAGGATAGAAAGCGGCACGAGCCTGGTTGGTCGCGTAAAATGCTTGTTCCAGCGAACGTTCGGCAGCACGTACATCGGGACGGTTCGATAACATTTGCATCGGTACGCCGACTGCTACGTCTTCCGGGAGCTGCTGGTCGGCCAGCTTTCCACGTTCGTAGCGGCGCGGTGTCTCAGCGAGCAATAGGGCGAGACTATTTTCGACTTGGTTGATCTGCTCTTTCAAGTCAAGAATGGAAGTCTGTACGCTGTAGTAAGCCGCTTCCATTTGGGAAGTGGCCGCCTCGTTGGCTAATCCGGCATCCATCAATGCACGGGTAGAAGCCACCGTCTCTTTCCAGGCTTCTTCTGTCTGTTGCGAAATGGCTAACTGTTCATCTAACATCAACAATGTATAGTATACGTTGGCGATCCCGGCGATCAACTGGGTACGCACAGCCTGCTGGTAGTCCTTGCTTTGGGCATACAGTGCTTTGGCCTGTTGCTTGGCATTGCGCAGACGTCCGAAGATGTCCAGTTCCCAACTGGCTGTGACTGGCAGCGTGTATGTCTTTGTCGCTTTCCCACCGTCGAAACTGCTGATCGTTCCTTGCGGGGAAAGTGCGAACGAAGGAAGGAAAGCAAGTTTTGCCGACATTAACGCCGCTTCCGCTTCCTCGATCTGCAATTGGGCGGACCGGAGATCGGTGTTGTTTTGTAACCCTTGTTCGATAAGAGCCTGTAACTGCGGGTCCGTAAAAAGTTCCCGCCAGTTCACATTACCGAAGTTGGTCGTATCATCGACAGCCACCTCTTCTCCGTACAGGTTGTCCGGAGTCGTCTCGGCCGGTTGATATTTGGTGTATATGCCGCAACTGCTCAACAGGGCGGTTGCGGTTGTTAATACGATTATTTTCTTCATACCTTATTTATTTTCATTGTTTAAACCGTCACGTTCGGTTTGGCTCTTTTGCTTTTCCAACGCAACTTGCATATCGGTTTCAACTTCCATCGGCGGACGGATTTTTTCTTGCATGTATTCGAAAATGATGTAGAATACCGGCACGACGAACAGTAATGCCAATGTCCCGACTGCCATACCGCCGACAACACCTGTTCCTAATGAACTGTTACCGTTGGCTCCGGCTCCGGATGCGAACATAAGCGGAAGCATACCGAAGATCATCGTAAGTACGGTCATCAAAATCGGACGTAAACGGGCTTGTGCGGCCGAATAAGCCGATTCGACGATCCCCATCCCTTTACGACGGCGTTCGATGGCGAACTCAGTAATCAAAATTGCCGTCTTGGCCAAAAGTCCAATCAACATGATTACACCGGTCTGCAAGTAGATGTTATTTTCCAATCCAAACAGTTTGGCAAACAGGAATGAACCCATCAAACCGAACGGAACAGACAGGATAACGGCCCAGGGCACAAGAAAACTTTCGTACAGACAAGCCAGAATCAAGTAGATAAGCAAGATACAGACCGCATAGATAAAGAGTGTCTGCGAGCCTCCCGTATTGGCCTCTTCACGTGCCATACCGCCATACTCGTACCCGTATCCTGTCGGCAGCATTTGGGCAGCCACTTCCTCGATGGCCTGTTGTACTTCACCCGTGGAATATCCCGGTGCCGGGTTTACATTGACCGTGATACAGCTAAAGAGGTTGAAACGATTGGATACTTCAGGTCCGAGTACCCGTTTTAGGGTTACGAACTGGCTGAGCGGAGCCATTTCCGTCCCGTTGCGGACGAACATGTTGTTCAGGGCTTGTTCGTCAAGACGATATTCAGGTGAGGCTTGTGACATCACACGGTATACTTTCCCGAATTGGTTGTAGTTGGAAACGTATGCACCACCACAATAGCTACCCAATACGTCGAGAACCGTCGAAGGTGAAATGCCTGCCCGTTTACATTTGGCTGCATCCACATCGACCGATATCTGCGGGAAGTTCATTGCATAAGAAGTATAAGCCATTGCAACTTCTGGGCGCTGGTTTAAAGCTCCGATATACTGCATGGCGTTGCCGTAGAAAGTGCTCATATCTCCACCTGTACGGTCCTGCAAGTTCAACTCGATAGAGTTACCCAGACCGTAGCCCGGAATCATACCCGGCTGGAAGCAGAATATCTGCGCTTCTTTGATTTGGGCGAATTGTGCGTTTAGGCGGGCTACTACTGCGTCGGAAACATGTTCGGCCCCTTTTCTTTCATCCCAGTTTTTCAAACGGATGATTGCCATACCGTAGGAAGTACCTTGACCAGCCAGGAAGCCGTAGCCAGCTACGCGGGCGTAGTGTTCTACTTCGGGCGTGTTCTTCAGGATATTCTCTACTTTGTCCAGCACCTTGCCCGTTTCTTCCAATGTGCTACCCGGAGCAATGGCCACGTTTGCCATGATGGTCCCTTGGTCTTCTTGCGGGACAAGACCTGTTTTGGTATTGCTGATAAGCCATCCCAGCAGAATAATGGATGCGATCGTTCCGGCCCATACCATCCAGCGGTGGTGAATAAAGAACATG
The DNA here is from genome assembly GCF_019041495.1 of Parabacteroides sp. MSK.9.14. Classification (NCBI taxonomy): domain Bacteria; kingdom Pseudomonadati; phylum Bacteroidota; class Bacteroidia; order Bacteroidales; family Tannerellaceae; genus Parabacteroides; species Parabacteroides sp. MSK.9.14. The sequence goes on along the minus strand of NZ_JAHPXO010000027.1, from coordinate 72,926 downwards.
ACGCCTTTTTTGTATTTGCCCAACACGGCATTGAAAGAGGCATTGTAGGCTGCACGTACACGTCCGTTGAAACTTTTGGCACTCTTGTTTCCATCGCTCGGGCGCATCATCATAGCACACAAGGCGGGGCAGAGCGTCAATGCACAGATCATGGAAAGACCTACGGAGGTTGCCATCGTCACACCGAATTGTGTGTAGAAAATACCAGAAGTACCGCCCATGAAAGTTACCGGTATGAACACGGCCATGAACACACAGGTACAAGAGATAACGGCCATCGTCACGTCACCCATCGCATCTTTCGTCGCTTGATAGGACGAGGTGTAACCCGCATCGAATTTCGCCTGTACGGCTTCTACCACTACGATCGCGTCATCCACTACCGTACCGATGGCAAGCACCAGGGCAAACAGGGTCAGAATGTTGATCGTGAATCCGGCTGCGGTCAGACAGGCGAATGTACCGATCAACGAAACGATGATTGAAATAGACGGGATCAAGGTACTCTTGAAGTCTTGCAGGAAGAAATACACCACGAGGATTACGAGGATGATCGCCACAATCAGTGTTTCGACTACATTATAAATAGAAGCAAATAAGAAGTCGTTGGAGCTCATCATCGTGATGAATTCCATACCTGTAGGCAATTCTTCTTTCATCTTTTCCAATTCGGCGGCAATACGTTCGTTGACTTCCGTAGCATTGGAACCGGCTACCTGGTAAATCATGAATGTCACGGCTGGTTTACCGTCCATTTGGCTGTCGAAACCGTAACTCAATGTTCCCAACTCAACCTTAGCGACATCTTTCAGGCGTAAGACAGAACCGTCTTCCTGAGCACGGACGACGATATTCTGGAATTCTTCTACGCTCTTCAAGCGTCCACGATATTTCATCGTATATTGGAAAACGTTTTTCGAGTTTTCACCCAGCGAACCGGTCGGAGCCTCGATATTCTGTTCTCCTAATACAGCAGTCACATCCGATGGAACCAAGCCGTATTGGGCCATTCGTTCGGGGTTCAGCCAGATACGCATACTATAGGTATCACCCAACTCCATTACGTCACCTACGCCTTCGATACGTTTGATACGTGGGATGACGTTGATGTCGAGGTAGTTTCCGAGAAAGGTCTTGTCAAATCGTCCGTCAGTGCTGACAAGTGCGTCGATCTGCAGGAAGCTGGTCTGTCGTTTTTGAGTGCTGACACCGATACGGGTTACTTCAGCAGGCAATAAACCCTGTGCCTTCGTTACACGATTCTGTACGTTGACGGCTGCCATATCGGGGTTTGTTCCTTGTTTGAAATATACCTCGATCGTTGCCGAACCGGCATTGGTTGCTGTTGAAGTCATGTACATCATGTTTTCCACACCATTGATGCTTTCTTCCAGTGGCATGATAACACTGTTCATCACCGCATTGGCATCCGCTCCGGTATAGGTTGCCGATACGTGGACCGTAGGCGGCGCAATGTCAGGATATTGCTCGACCGGCAAGGTAAAGAGCGAAATTAGTCCGATCGCCAAAATAAGAATGGAGATGGAGATGGCCATAACAGGCCGTTTGATAAATATATTCCCTTTCATACTTCGATCCTTTATTTAACTTGCGTTCCTTCGCGTACTAACCCGGCTCCTTCGGATACGATTTCTTCGCCAACCTTCAATCCGTCAAGTACGATATATTCGCGACCGTCGTTGATTTCAGCTACAGTAATCAATGTGGAAACAGCTTTCCCATCCACCACTTTATAGACAAGCGTCTTGTCCTGCAAACGGACTGTTGCACCTTGAGGAATTACGATACAGTCTTTGTAAGTTTGCGGTATGAGCACATTGCCGGAGGCTCCGCTATGAAGCAGGCGGGATTCGTTAGGGAATACGGCACGCACGCCGACTGTCCCGGTCTTCCGATCGATCACTCCGCTAATCGATTCGATCTTTCCTTTTTGTTCGTAAATAGACTGGTCATTCAGTTTCAACGACACTTCCGGCATGTTTTTCAACGCTTCGTCCATGCTTTTGTACTGGCGGCTCATAGCCAGTAATTGATTTTCGGTCATGGAGAAGTAAACATACATGTTCGAATTGTCGGAAACAGTTGTCAACGGTTGGGGAATACTGGCGCTGACCAATGCTCCGGCACGGTAAGGCAACATACCGACAACTCCGTCGGACGGACTTTTGACTTCCGTATAAGACAGGTTGTTGCGGGCGTTTACTTCTTGTGCTTCCGCCTGCGCCAGTTGTGCTTTGGCCGTCAGATAGCTGTTTTCGCTTGTTTTCAGGTTGAAAGCGGAAACGACTTTTTTCGCAAATAATTCTTTAGTACTGTTGTAGTTCAGTTCGGCTGTAGCTAAAGCTGCTTTTGCCACTTCCACATTTGCCTGGGCTGTCTTTAAAGCAGCTTTGTAAGGAACTTGGTCTATAACAAAAAGTAATTGTCCTTTCCGTACGACCTCTCCTTCGGTTACACAAAGCCTTTCGATCGTTCCCGATACTTGCGGATAAATGTCTATATCCTGGCGACCGCGGATCGTGGCCGAATAAGGGGTTGTCAGCTCTTTGTTTGCCGTAGAAACTTTCATCGTCGCGTAAGATGCTTTCATCTGTGCATCCGGTGCATGTTTGCAGGATGCCATCCACATAGTCGTACAGCCGATAACTGCCATCAGCCGTATCCATTTTGCATTTGCTCTTGTCATATTCGTTTTATTCATTAAAAATGACGCAAATGTACCTTAAAAAGAGCGGTTTTATTTGTCTGAATGTCTATATAAATCTTCCATATTTATACAGTATAGATATTTTAAGAAAAGAATGATTGAAAAAAAACAAATAACTATAACTTATTGCCGTATATTATGTAAATAGGGCGTTTGGAGGAGGAAGACAGGTTTATGGGGAAGATAAATTTCACGAGAGAGGGGTGGTGTGCACACCACCCTCTTCTCTATTTTTATTGCAGATATTCTGCCAGTTTGGTCGGCAAGTAGAATGTATTGTTTTTGTCAACGTATACGATTACCGAATTCAGGCGGATTTCTTCCTGGCCTTTCTTTCCGATCGTCACGATGTTGCTGAACGGCGTGATGTTGATCTGCTTCCTTTTGTTTTTTACGACCAGTGAAGGAGAACCTTTCTCGTCTTTAGCCGGAACGATTTCACATTTGAAATCTTTGAATACTTCCGTGTGAGGAGCGAAGTTTCCGGCTGTCAGTTCTTCCAGCGTGTCGTGTGTCATGCCGAACAGGGCACAGAGATAATGATTCAGTTCGATATTCGTGTGCATACCGAGAGGTAAGCTTGTACGGTCGGGATGGTAAGCTGCAAGGAACACCTCTTCGCCTGTGTGGCCGCCGGTTGTGAAACCGAAACAGGTTCTGGAGGTAAGCAGCTTGGACATGAAAGTCGTCAGCGAACTGCTGTATAAAGAGCCTTTGCCTTCGATCGAGCGTTCATTTTCCGGGATCGGGCTGTTTTTGTAATTCTTGCAATGGTTCAAGGCATCCAGTTCTTCAGGTGTCAGTTCGAAGCCGGCATATTCCCGGAAGACGTTTTGCACTTCGGAATTCGGTACACTGTTCACTTTCTTGGCAAAGCCTTCGGCTGTCAATTTATACAAAGAAAGCTGATGAAACAACTGGTCCTTGCTCAGTTTATCGTAACCTTTACAGTCGGCACGGCCGATACTGATACCGCTGTTGCCATGATCGGGAACGATCACTACGGCAGTCTCGCCATTCTGACGGGCAAATTCGAGGGCAGCACCGCAAGCACGGTCGAAAGCCAACATATCCGTGGCCATGCCGACCGGATCGTTCGCGTGGGCAGCCCAGTCGACCTTGCTGCCTTCCACCATTAGGAAGAAACCGTTCGGGTTTTGGGATAACTTTTCGATTGCCTTGCGTGTCATCTCTTCCAAGGATGGCTGTTGGCTCGGATCTCGGTCGATGTCGTAAGCCATTTCCCGATCTCCGAACAAAGCCCACATATTGTTGCCTTTGTAATTACGCATACCGTCGATGTCATTCTTGAAAATACCGTATCCATTACCTTTCAGGTAGGCTTCGCTCTCTTCGGGAAGCAGGCTGGCGCCACCACCGATCACGACGTTCAGGTCGTTGTGAGCCATCTGCGGAGCGATCCATTCATATTTGCCACGGTTGTAGCTGTGGGCGGAGCAGTCGGCCGGTGTTGCATGCGGGAATTCGCAGGTGAAAACCAGTCCCGTTGATTTGCCCTGTTTTATTTTGGCAGCTTCCAGGACGGTTGTCAGTGGTTGGAAAGCGCGTGCCGGATCGGTCGGGTAGATATCGTTGTCACCGTCGTTCTCAGGATAAGTGGAAACGTAGCCTGTACGGCTGGGTTGTCCTGTCATGTAGCAGGAAGTTGTAGGAGCAGAGTCGCCGATCGGGGCATTTGAAGAATGCGTACGGACTGTTCCGCAGAGATACGGGTCGATGTTCAATTTCGGTTTGTCGGGGTTGGTATACCATTGCAGCCAACGCGCCATAGAGACTGTAGCCAGTGATGTCCCGTCCGGGATTAGAAGAATGACATTCTTCACCGGCTTTACGTTTTCTACATCTTGTGCCTTTACCGGCATGAAGATGACAGACAGTAACAGGAGAAGTGAGATTGTTTTTTTCATTATGATTTATGATTTATGATTTATGATTTATGATTTATGATTTATGATTTATGATTTATGATTTATTTGTCTAATTGTATGATATCTTCTGTGAAGTGCGTGATCTTCTCCAGTCCGGTTTCCGTAACCAGGAAACTATTTTCGATGCCGACGGCGCCGATACCCGGTATCACATATTTCGGTTCGAGTGCAAATACCATGTTCGGTTCCAGCATGTCTTTCGAGCGGGGCGTAAGTACCGGCAGCTCGTTTATTTGGATGCCGATGCCGTGCCCTACGAATTTGGCTTGTTGCTTGGTCCCCATGAAATATGCGCCAAGTCTCTGGCTTTCGGTGATTTTGGCGGCTATCTCGTAGAGTTCGGCACAAGGTGTGCCCGGTCGGGCGATATTCTCGATCTCGCTTTCGATAAGGAGGGCTGTCTGATGTGCCCGGTAAGCAAGCCCGGTCAGGTGGCCGACGGAGAACACACGTGTCATATCCGTCATATAAGCCGTATAATTTCCTGCCATGTCTACCATGATGGCTGTCCCTTCTTTCAGAGGCGTTCCGTTTGCACCTAACGGGCAGGAAGCGTCGATACCACTACCACCTAAGGCAAAGTCGAAAGGCGAGGGGACTTCGGCGTTTTCTCCCGCCAGGATACTTCCCATAAAGATATCCATATTGGCTCCGAAGGTGCGGAACAGTCCGATGGAACCGTTCTTGCGCATCCGTTTTTCTATTTCATACTGGAATTCGAGATCAGTCATTCCGGGGCGGAAACATTCGGGAATTTCGGCATATGTCTTGGCGTGGCGTTCGGCCGAGATGCGGAACATTTCGATCTCGTACGGTGTCTTTATCCGGCGCAGTTCACGCATCATTGCGGTTGCGTTTCCGGTCTCTTTCGGATTGAAGATCTTTTGCAGACGTATATAGTCGTTGTATGTCAGTTCGTCGGCTTCGAGCAGAAGCTTTTCCGGCATTTCCAGTCCGTAGAACGCGAAGAGCTCGGCCATCTGTTCCGGTTTGCGAATGTATTCGACATGATCGCCTGCCAGTCCGTTCGGCCGTTTCACGAAGAACCACGGAGCACCTTCCGCAGGAAGATAGAAATAGCCGCTATAGATACGTCCGGTTGTGTAATACAGATTTACATCCACGGTAAGCAGGCATCCGTCGGCATTTATCTTCCGCATCGCCTGTTGTATGCGATCCCATTTCAGCTTAAGATCGCCGGTCAATTCTTTTTGTATCATTTCCAACACTTATTTTTATCCGGCATCAAAGATATTAAATTAATGCCGGGATTGGAATGATTAGGGATATTAAATCTTGATTAAATTTAGAATTGTTCGAGTACTTGTATCCGCTTTTCAATGGGTGGATGAGTGGCGAAAAGTCCGCTTAAACCGTTCAGTGCGCTTTTGGCCTGTTGGCCCGGATGCTGGATGAAAAGCTGGGCTACGTCTTCTCGTTTGACGGCTTCGATGTCGGGATCGGCCGATATTTTCCGCAGTGCGCTGGCGAGGGCGAGCGGATTCTTGGTCATCTCGGCAGCTCCGGCGTCGGCCAGGTATTCCCGTTTGCGCGAGATGGCGAAACGCATCAGCATGGAGAAGAAATAACCGATGGCTGCAACAACCATGACTAAGACGATGATGATCGCAGTGTTGTTTTTCTCGTCTCTCCTGCGGCTCATCGACGAGTAGTAGACGGAACGCATGGCCATCTGTGCGAGCATGGCAAAGATGCCGACAAAGACAATCGATACGATCATCAGGCGCACGTCTTTGTTGCGGATATGCGACAGCTCGTGTGCAATGACCGCTTCCAGTTCTTGGTCGTCCAACTTGTCGATGATCCCCCGCGAGAGGCTGACGGTGTAAGTCCTTTCGTTGATGCCGCTTGCAAAAGCGTTCAGCGAATCGTCGTTGATGATATTGATCTTGGGCATTTTCATTCCCTGGCTCATGCACAGGTTTTCCACTAAGTTGTATACCCTTTTGTTTTCCATTCTCGACAAAGGTTCGGAACCGGTTGCCGAGTTGATGATGCTTGTATTGGCAAAATAGGCGATGATGAACCATATGAGTACGCCACCCAACACGTATGGCGCCAAATGGATGAACATCCCGGTGGAATATTCAAGCAGTTCGGCCCCCGTCAGGCCGTCGTCGTTCATCGCCAGCAGGTGGAGCAGGTAGCAGAACGCAAAAAGCAATCCCATTACCAGGCAGGGAAACAAGCAAAGCAGGAGCAAGGAACGGAAATTGTTCCTGCTCTGTTGGGTTTGTATACCGACGTATTGCATCCTTAGAACTTGATTTTAGGTGCTTCTTCGAGTGTTGCGCGTTGTTCGCCCAGGTCGAACATCACTTCCTTCTTGAAACCGAACATACCGGCGATCAGGTTGGACGGGAATGTCTCGACTGCGTTGTTCAACTCTTTCGTGGCCGAATTGAAATAACGGCGTACGGCGGCCAGTTTGTTTTCCAGGTCGGAAATTTCTTCCTGCAACTGCAAAAAGTTCTGGTTGGCTTTCAGATCGGGATAGGCTTCGAGCGTAATCTTCAGTCCGGCAAGAGCGGAAGTCAGGGCGTTTTCGGCCATGATCTTGTCGTCGATCGTTTTGGCGCTGATCGCTCCGTTACGGGCGTTAATGACGCGTTCCAGGGTCTCTTTCTCGTGTGAGGCATAGCCTTTGACCGTTTCGACCAACTGTGGGATAAGGTCATGGCGTTGTTTGAGCTGTACGTCGATGTCGGCAAATGCGTTCTCGCGGTTGTTGCGCAATTTCACTAACGAATTATACAAAGAAACGATCCAGATTGCCAGGATCACGATCACTGCTATTAAAATGATTACTGTCATTGTCTTTATTTTTTTAGGTTACGGCTGCAAACATACGAATTAATTTACAATCTTGTTTCTCTTGAATCCTAAAACAGGTCACTATGTGATTCATTCCGAACCAAGAGCCGTTCTACTGTAAAAAATATCCACAAAACCGTAATTTGTATTCCTTCTGTTCGAGTGATGCCCTGTAATTTTGTTCCCGGAAGAAAACGAATAAAAATCAAATCTGAAATTTGAAAATATGGAAACAACAAAAACAGTGCTTGCTCCCGGAGAGCGTATTACAGTGATCGATGCCTTGCGTGGCTTTTCTCTTATCGGCATTTGCCTGATTCATTCTATGCAACATTTTGGAGCTATGGGGACGATGACGTCTCAGGCTGTGTTCCCGTGGGAGGGAACGATGAACGAGATTTTCAGTTGGCTTATCAATTATCTGGTTTTCGGGAAATTCTTCATTATCTTCTCTTGCCTGTTCGGTTTAAGTTTCTTTATCCAGATGGATCGGGCGGCGAAGAAAGGACTTGACTTCCGTCCGCGTTTTTTGTGGAGGCTGGTTCTTTTGTTGGCGATCGGTTATTTGCACGGCTTGATTGTCCGGGTGGATATTTTGCTGATATATGCGATACTGGGGTTTGTTTTGGTGTTGATGTATAAATGGCCGACCAAGCTGTTGGCGGGGATTACGCTGTATCTCTTCTTGGGTGGTGCGACGCTTGTCCCGGTGGCTTACAAAAGCCTGACGGCTCCGGCGGTCGAGCAGGTGGAAGAACGTATGGCCGAAAGGCCTGCTTCCCGTCCGGCAGGTCCCCGGAAAGTCCAGACCCTGTCTGAAACGATCGAGAGTAACGCTTGGGACGGGATCGTCGGAAAAATGCGCTTCCAGGTGTCGAGCGGGCGTATTTACTTGACCTTGGGACTTTTCATCTTAGGGTTCATCGTAGGACGCATCCGTCTGTTCGAACGTATGGACGAGTTTCGTGGCCGGCTGAACCGTTGGGCCTTGCTTGCCCTCGCAGGGTTGGGACTGCTCTATGTGGCGCGTTCTTATCTTCCGTCTGTGGCTTGGGGAGAGGTCTCTTTTTATTCGTGGATGAGTTCGACGACGACTAATCTGATTAACCTGTTGACTGCTTATCTATGGGTAATTGTGGTGATGGAGGGATACCGTTTGCAGAAGGTGCAGCGGGCGATGGCGCCGTTAGTCAGCTACGGGCGTATGGGCTTGACGAATTATATTGTGCAGTCCGTGATCGGTGTCTTTATTTTTTCCGGTTTCGGGTTGGATTGGAGTCATCTGGGTGTTTTCTTGAGCGTATTGGTTTGTCTTGCTTATACGGGTATGCAGATTCTGTTCAGCCATTATTGGCTGAAGAAGTTCCGTTATGGACCGATGGAGTGGTTGTGGAGGACCGGAACTTATATGAAATGGCAGCCGTTGGCACGGTGAACTCCCTCATCTCGCCTATAGTCATTGTTGTTGTGATCATTTTTTGAGTGTAAATGTTTGCTTTCCGCCGGATCTGTGAGTACCTTTGTCGAATATCAATACATTAATACCATGTTAGACAAATTAGATTATTCTTTGGTCCCGAACGACTTTGCACTCTGTTTTAACGGGAAATGCCTGCATGCTTCCACCTGTCTGCGTCATCAGGTGTCGCGGCATATCCCGAAAGAACGTTGGGCGGTGAGAGCGATCAACCCGGAACGTGTTGTCCCCGATGGCGATTGTTCCGGGTTTATGGACGACAGCCCGTTGAAAAATGCCTATGGCATGGAGCACCTGTTGGACAATATCCCTTATCGCCAGGCTAAAGAAATACGGCGGGAGATGAGAGAATATTTCGGGACGACTCATTTTTACCGTTTGAAACGCAAGGAGCGTTGTTTTACTCCCGAAGACCAGTTATACGTACGCGATTTGCTCCGTCAATACAATATCGAAGAGGAACCCCTCTTCGACCGATATGAAGAAAATTTCGGTTGGGAACGTTGTTCTGATACCATTGCATGAAAGAGAAGTTTCCATCGCATGAAAATAAATTTTCCATAGTGGGGAAATAAATTTTCATGTGATGGAAAATTTATTTTCACTGTTGGGGAAAGAATGAAAATTTTTAGGGTATCTGAAGAAACGAGGTTTCTTGTATAAATTGCTTGTGTTGAAAAAAGACCTATCTTTGCAAACTTGATCGACAAGGTAAACTTAAAAAGATATTGTATATATGGAAAAACAAAAACAGTCCCGGCGACTGCTGTCGCTGGATGCCCTGAGGGGGTTTGATATGTTCTTTATTATGGGAGGGGCTTCTCTTTTCGTTGCGTTGGCAACGTTGTTTCCGAATTCTTTTTTTCAGGCGATAGGTGGACAGATGGATCATGTGGAGTGGGACGGGTTGACACACCACGACACGATTTTCCCGCTGTTTCTGTTCATTGCCGGCATCTCGTTTCCGTTCTCGTTGGAAAAGCAGCGCGAACAGGGGAAGAGCGAGTCGGATATCTATAAAAGGATTGTCCGCAGAGGAATTACGCTGGTGTTGCTGGGATGTGTCTATAACGGATTGCTACAGTTTGACTTTGCGAACCTTCGTTGCGCCAGCGTCTTGGCGCGTATTGGGTTGGGATGGATGTTTGCCGCCTTGCTGTTCGTGCATTTCCGGACTTCAGTCAGGGCGTGGATAGCCGGGACGATCTTGGTCGGCTATTGGGTTTGGATAGCTTTTATCCCTGTGCCGGGTGCGGAGGCCGGACCATTCACGCTGGAAGGCAACTGGGTCGGCTATGTGGACCGTTTGTTGTTGCCGGGGCGTTTGCATCAAGGATTTTTTGACCCGGAAGGATTGTTGTCCACGTTGCCGGGGATTGTAACGGCTATGTTGGGAATGTTTACGGGCGAGTTTATCAAGTTGCGTAAAGAGGGATTGACGGACAAGCGGAAGGTGGCAGGCTTGGTGTTGGCCGGTGTGCTGTTACTATTGGTGGGGGTGTTGTGGAGTTTGGTGTTCCCGATCAACAAAAAGCTGTGGAGCAGTTCGTTTGTCTGCGTTGTCGGAGCCTATTCGGTTTGGATGTTCGCCCTGTTTTATTACATTGTCGATGTGTTGGGATGGCGGAAATGGACTTTCTTCTTCCAGGTGATCGGGGTTAATTCGATTACGATCTATTTGGCGCAAAAATTCATCGATTTCTCTTATACATCCCAAGGCCTGTTTGGCGGACTTGTCGGATGGATGCCGGAAGCCGCGCAGCCTTTAGCCAGTTCGATCGGCTACATTGCCGTTTGCTGGGGATTCCTGTACTTCCTGTACCGTCAACGAATTTTCCTGAAAGTGTGAAGAAATTTGTGATTTCAGATTTATGATTTATGACCAGAAAACATAACATTAAACATAAATCTGAAATCTTTTTTTATACAAATCATAAATCATAAATCATAAATCATCATGAAACCATCTTATCAACGCCTGGAGTCGCTCGACGTGTTACGTGGCTTCGATTTGTTTTGTCTGGTGGCGCTGGAAGGGGTTCTGCATCCTCTCGGACGTGCGATAGATGCGCCTTGGTATAACGATTTTTTGTGGTGCTTCTCGCATGTGCAGTGGGAGGGGTTCTCTTCGTGGGACTTGGTGATGCCGCTCTTCATGTTTATGGCGGGCGTGTCGATGCCGTTCGCCCTTTCCCGATATAAAGTGATGCCGGATAAATGGGCGGTCTACCGTCGTATCGTCAAGCGGGTGGCCTTGCTCTGGATCTTCGGTATGATGTGCCAGGGAAATCTTTTAGGATTGGACCCGGATCGGATTTATCTTTATTCGAACACATTGCAGGCAATTGCGATGGGCTATCTGATTTCGGCAATGCTGTTCCTGCATGTGCGTCTGTCCGTGCAGATCGGGACGGCGGTCGCCTTGTTGTTAGCCTATTGGGGAGCCATGCAATTTATTACGGTCGATGGTTATGGAGGTGGCAACTACACGCCGGACGGTAACCTGGCGGAATGGGTGGACCGTACGGTCCTGGGACGATTCCGCGATGCTGCTGTTGTGGAGAACGGACAGATCGTATTTGCCGGATCTTATCGTTATACCTGGATATTAAGCAGCCTGAACTTTGGCGTGACGGTGCTGACCGGAGTTTTTGCCGGGCATATCTTGAAGAGCGGAATGGACCGGAAGCACAAATGGCAATGGCTGTTAGGAATCGGTGTGATAATGGTTGCGCTGGGCTGGCTGTGGGGCTTGCAGTTGCCGGTGATCAAGAAGATATGGACGAGCTCGATGGTGTTGGTCAGCAGTGGCTATTGTTTCCTGTTGATGGGCTTGTTCTATTATTGGATCGATTATAAGGGACACCGGAAGAACCTGACTTGGTTGAAAGTCTACGGCATGAATTCGATCGTGGCCTATATGCTGGCTAACGTGATTAGTTTCAGATGTATAGGAACTTCTCTTTTTCATGGCCTCGAACAATATACAGGAAATTATTATCCGGCTTTGATTGCAGCGTCGAACGCATTGATTATTTATGTAATTTTGTGGCTGCTTTATAAGCGGAATATATTTTTGAAAGTGTGAAAAGATTTATAATTTATCATCAATGCATAAACTATAAATCGTAAATTACAAATGATAACTCATAAATCTCAAAACAATGGAATCGATCAAGCAAATATACAGGATCGGTCACGGGCCGTCCAGTAGCCACACAATGGGGCCGATGCGTGCTGCCCGGATGTTCCTGGAACGCAATCGGGGAGCCGTACGTTTTAATGTTACGCTCTATGGGAGCCTGGCGGCTACAGGCAAAGGCCACATGACGGATGCGGCAATTCTCGAAGTGTTGAGCCCGGTGGCCAAGACCAATATCACTTGGGAACCGAAGGTGTTCCTGCCTTTTCATCCGAACGGCATCCTCTTCCAGTCGTTTGACGAAAGCGGAGAGGAACTGGATAACTGGACGATTTACAGTATCGGGGGAGGGACGTTGGCAAACGAAACCTACAACGAGTTGACGCAGGGCCAGGTTTACGAAATGCATACTATCAAGGATATACAGGCCTGGTGTGAAAAAACCGGCCATTCCTACTGGGAATATGTCGAACAGTGCGAAGGTCCGCAGATATGGGACTATCTGGCCGAAGTATGGGAAGTGATGCAACAAGCAGTCCGTAATGGCCTCGAAGCCGAAGGCATCTTGCCCGGCGGTCTGGGAATCCGGCGTAAGGCATCCGACTATATGATCCGTGCCAAAGGTTACGGCAGCAGTATCAAAAGCCGTGGGATGGTCTATGCGTATGCTCTGGCCGTTTCCGAGGAGAACGCTTGCGGAGGCAAGATCGTGACGGCCCCGACCTGCGGTTCGTGCGGTGTCATGCCGGCTGTGCTTTACCATCTGAAAGAGTCCCGCGACTTCCGTGACTCCCGTATCTTGCGTGCGTTGGCGACAGCCGGGTTGTTCGGTAATGTGGTCCGTACGAATGCATCCGTTTCCGGGGCCGAGGTAGGATGCCAGGGAGAGGTCGGTGTGGCTTGTGCGATGGCTGCTGCTGCGGCCAGTCAGTTGTTCGGGGGGACGCCTGCACAGATCGAGTATGCGGCCGAGATGGGGCTGGAGCATCACTTGGGACTGACTTGCGACCCGGTTTGCGGGTTGGTACAGATTCCTTGTATCGAACGCAATGCCTTTGCGGCAGCCCGTGCGCTGGATGCGAACACCTTCTCCAATTTCTCCGATGGCAAGCACCGTGTAAGTTTCGACCAGGTGGTGGAAGTGATGCGTCAGACCGGAAACGACCTGCCGAGTCTCTATAAGGAAACATCCGAAGGGGGGTTGGCTAAGAATATGGAACAGAAAAAATCTAACTCATAAATGAAAAAAAGTTTATATGTGCTATTGTGTGCTGCCGCATTAGTTTCGTGCGGACAGCCGAAACAGCAACAGAAGGCTGTTGCTGATGTCGTGACCAGTGGTAATCCGATATTCGAGGGCTGGTATGCCGATCCGGAAGGGATCATTTATGGTGATACCTATTGGGTTTTCCCGACCTGGAGCGATGCGTATGAGAAGCAGACTTATTTCGACTGTTTTTCATCCAAGGATTTGGTGAACTGGACGAAACATTCGTCTGTGCTCGATACCTCCGCCGTGAAATGGGCGAAGAAAGCCATGTGGGCGCCGTCTATCATCCATAAGGATGGCAAATATTATTTTTTCTTCGGGGCCAACGACGTGCATGAAGGTGAAGTAGGAGGAATCGGGGTTGCCGTCAGCGACCGCCCGGAAGGTCCGTATAAGGACCTGTTAGGCAAACCGCTTATCAACGAGATCGTAAACGGGGCACAGCCGATCGACCAGTTCGTTTTCCGTGACGATGATGGCCGCTACTATATGTATTACGGCGGTTGGGGACATTGTAATGTCGTTCGCCTGAACGACGATTTCACCGGGTTGGTTCCTTTTGAAGACGGGACGGTCTACAAGGAAGTGACACCGGATAAATATGTGGAAGGTCCGTTCATGTTCAAGAAGAACGGTAAGTACTATTTTATGTGGAGCGAAGGGGGCTGGACAGGTCCCGATTATTGTGTCGCTTATGCGATTGCCGATTCGCCTTTCGGACCTTTCAATCGTATCGCCACGATTCTCCAGCAGGATTCGACAATCGCGCGAGGAGCCGGGCATCATTCCGTATTGCATGTTCCGAATACTGAAGATTATTATATCGTCTACCATCGCCGCCCGCTGAACGACAATACTCGCGACCACCGTGTGACTTGTATCGACCGGATGACTTTCGATGAGAACGGATTTATAAATCCTGTTAAAATGACTTTCGAAGGTGTTCCCGCCCGTACAATAGATAAGTAAGATTTGGTTTATCTCTAAAAGATATTAAAACAGGAGTGTAGCTGTTGCGCTCCTGTTTTTTTATATTGCTTTTGATGCGTGTGTCAGACATATTGGAACATTATTGGATTATTGGTTTTATCCTGCTCACGACAGGTACCTGTATCGCCTGGCTTGTATATGGGTTGATGTCGGTAGGCAATAGGGGGATCATCTACCTGTTCGTAGTGTTCTTTAACATACTGGCCATCGTCAGCTACAAGAAGAGTTGAAAGTTGCTATTTGCATTTTCACTTTCACCTTTCAACTATAATGTGTTTTACGACATACTTAACTAATTTTTACAAACATCCTGCTTGCATTTATGCGCTCTCTTTTATATTTGATTCAAATCTGAAACAATATTTCAAATATGGAAAGCGTTATTCCAAATATGGAAAAAGCAGAAGAGAACTACAAGGTTCCGAATCTCGAAAAAGGGATCGCTGTACTTGAGTACTTGTCGCTTCACACCCAGGGTGAGACGCTTCAGGATATCAAGTCCGCCCTTGATATTTCACAGACTACGGCCTACCGTATTTTAAATACGTTGGTCCGTCTGGATTATTTGATCTATAATGAAGACACAAAAAGGTACAAGTTATCCCGTAAATTACTAACTTTGGGATTCAGATCGTTGAATGAACACAATTTGCTGGAAACTGTTTTGCCTCGTTTGCGCGATTTGCGCGACCAAGTGAAAGAGACGGCATGCTTCGGCGTGCTGGGGGACCGGAAAGGTATCTTTATCGAGCAGGCGCAGGGACATCATACGTTCCGTTTTATCCTCTCGCCGGGAAAACCTTTCGATTTGCATTGTTCGGCTCCGGGAAAGGCTATCATGGCTTATTTGCCGAATACAGTCCGGGACCGATATTTGTCTTATATGGAATTTACACGCTACAACGCCCGGACTATTACTACACGTGACGCTTATCTGGAGGAACTTGAGAAGGTCCGGAAATTGGGTTATGCCATGGATAATGAGGAAGAACTGAACGGTGTGATTTGCATCGGAGCGCCTATCTTTAATTATACGGGTTATCCTTGCGGGGCAATTTGGATTTCAGGCCCTAAGGACCGGCTGTCGAAAGAGGTCGTACGTGTTTCGGCAGACTGTATAAGGAAAGTGGCCCAGACGATTTCTCTTGAGTTGGGATATAGTAAAGCAAAAAAAATATAATATACCATGAACACACGAAAATACATGTTTAAAAACTCACTGGTGGCTTGTTTTGCCTGCTGTTGCATCTCCTTTGCTTCAGCAGGCAACCCACCGTTCTTCCCGACAGATGTCGTGGCGAACGCCAAAGGTGAGTTGCTGATGACAGATAAAGGAGTAAAGCGGGTGGATGTTTTTTCGCCTGATGGCAAGACATTGTTGCGTTCTTTCCCGATGGACGAAGCGCCTACGGGTATCCTTTTGGATGGCGACAAGGCATATGTGACTACATTCGGAACGACAGGCCATTTACAGATCCTCTCGCTCGAATCGGGCAGGGTGGAGGCTTCTATTCCGACCGGTTCGGGAGCATGTCATCCGATGTTCGGTCCGGACAAGAAGCATATATATGTATGTAACCAGTTCCAGACTACGATCTCCGAAATCGATCCGGTTGCGCGGAAGGTGATGCGTACGGTGAAGGCATTGCGCGAACCGAAGTCCGCCGTGTTCAGCAAGGACGGCAAATATATGTTCGTCACGAACTTCCTTCCTGCACAGCGGGCTGATCTCGATTATGTGGCCGCGTGTGTATCCGTCATCGAAATGGATGGCTTCACGAAGGTGAAGGACATCCAGTTGGCAAACGGAAGCAATGCCCTTCGGGGAATCTGTATAACTCCCGACGGCAAATATATATATGTATCGCACAACTTGGGGCGTTTCACCGTCCCTACATCTCAATTGCAGCAGGGATGGATGAACACGAGTGCTTTCAGCGTGATCGATGTCGACAAGCAGGAGTTCCTGGGAGCCATCGTCGTGGATGAACCCGAACGGGGTGCGGCCGGTATCTGGAGCATTGCCTGCAACGACGAGTCTGTTTTCATCTCCCATTCGGGAACGCACGAGGTCAGCGTGATTGACCATAAGGCGATGTTGGAGAAATTTCTGAACTATCCCAATAAGGCGGTGTTGGACTACGACCTGACTTTCTTGTATGGCCTCCGCGAACGTATCCCGCTGGAGGGGAACGGTCCTCGCAATATGATCCTGAACGGTGACAAGCTGATTATCCCGACTTACTTTGCCGATATCCTGAACATCATGGATATCAATACGAACGAAGTGACGTCTGTCGAACTGAATCCCGGACGTGAAGAAACGGCTGAAAACAAGGGTGAACGCTACTTCAACGATGCTTCGCACTGCTTCCAGAATTGGCAGAGTTGTAATGGCTGCCATCCGGGAGACGGACGAACGGATGGCATGAACTGGGACTTGATGAACGACGGTGTCGGCAACTCCAAGAACTGCAAGAGCATGCTCTTTAGTCATGTGACTCCTCCCAACATGATTTCCGGTATCCGTGAACATGCGGAACGGGCTGTGCGGGCAGGATTCAACTTCATCCAGTTTTTTGAAGTTTCGGAAGAAGATGCTGTTTGTGTGGATGCCTATTTGAAATCACTTCGTCCCGTGCCCAGTCCTTACTTGGTGAATGGCGAGCTGTCTGATTTGGCAAAGGAAGGGCAAAAGGTTTTCGAAAAGCTGAAATGCGGGGAATGCCATAGCGGTGTTTATTATACGGATATGAAATACCACCGCATAGGTGAGGATATAGAGTTCGAAAAAGGTTGGGATACTCCGACTTTGCGTGAAGTGTGGCGTACGGCTCCCTATTTGTTCGACGGACGTGCCGCTACCATGAAGGAAGTGTTCAGTGTCCATAAACACGGCATCGAGAAGAAAGTTTCAGAGAAAGATATCGAAGCATTAACCGAATATGTGAACTCTTTATGAACTATTGCGATAAAATACATTATAATATTTATACGACCGGACTGGCTACTTTCGGTGAAATGGTAGACGCCCTGCTGGCACAGTTGCCTCAAGACGAACAGATTCTCCGTTTGGCATTCTTCGGCATGCCGAACGACAACGAACAATACGTCTCCCGCCGCATCATGCTGCGTGAGAAAATCCGTAAGTTTTATGGGAATCATGAACCGGTATTGAGTTATGTTTCCCAGCCACCTCTGAATGCCGGACTGATCTTGGAAGTCCATAGCTACAAAGCGGACGAAGACGATCATATCACCTTCCGCCGTCACGGCGGCTTCCCGTATGTCGTACTGGAAAATGCCGATGGCCGTTTCCTCTTTGCCGGTGGCCTCCATGGGGATGTGATAAACTTCGGTATCCAGCAGCAGTCCGCCGAAGTATTCCACATGATGGGAGAGGTGATGCGCCGGGAAGGCTTCCCCGTAAACTGCATCATCCGCCAGTGGAACTACATCGAGCAGATCACCCGCTTCGACGGGCCGGACCAGCATTACCAGATGTTCAACAACGCCCGTGCCGATTTCTATGGAAAGACGGACTGGAGCAACGGTTATCCGGCTGCTACCGGTATCGGGGCCAACTTGGGAGGCATACTGGTCGATTTGGATGCGGCCGTGTTCGCCCATTCCGAATGCTATGCCACCCCGATCGACAATAAATTGCAGATAGCCGCCCACGCCTATTCGGACCAGGTCCTCGAAGCTGCCCAGCAGAAGAAAGCCACTCCGAAGTTCGAACGGGCCAAAAGCATGACTTTCGATGACCGGCGGATCGTTTATATTTCCGGTACGGCAGCTATCCGCGGGGAGGAAAGCCTGGTTGGAGTAGGGCTCGGACGCCAGCTCCATATCACGATGGAAAACATCGGCCAGCTGATTGGTAAGGCGAAACTGAAAATGCTGCGTGTCTATCTGAAAGAGAAATCCTTCTATGAGGAGGCACGCGAACTGCTGGAAGGATATAATTTGAATATCCCCATATCTTATATGTGGGCGGACGTTTGCCGGGATGAGTTATTGATCGAAATAGAAGGGATCGCCATCGAGTAAACGTTTCATAGGCATCAAACAAAAGTTTCCTCGTATGGAAACAGTCGTTTCACCCTATGGAAACAAAGTTTCTCCGGTAGGAAATAGGTACAGAACAAATATTACTAACTAAATAAACAAGAGAAAAAATGAAAAAGAATCTTATGAAATCGGCCGCTATGGGAGCCCTCCTGCTTTCGATGGCTGCATGTAACGGCAAAACATCTACTGGCGAGGCTACCTGTTGCGCAGCGGCAGGCGAAGGACAATGCACCGAACAGTGCGGAAACGACTGCAAGAATGAATGTAACAACAATGCTAACTGTAAAATTAATAAAGAAATGAAGTATTCAAAGAAGTACACAAATGCCGATTTCTACAAAGACGGCAAGTTCCAACAGGATGTTGCTATGGAAGCAATGAAAGACATGTTCGCTTTCTACGGTGTTCCTTTCACCGAACTGATGGCTAAGGACATGTGGGTGACTGATTTCGGTCTGGGTGATTTTGAAAACGTGGGTATGGGTGGTATTTTCTGGGTCAACGATCCTGAATACGGCTACTTCGCTCACGCGATCTACCTGCTTCCGGGACAGATGATCCCCGAACATGCGCATGTAAAGACCAAATTCCCGGCTAAACATGAATCCTGGATGGTAGAAAAGGGATGGGTTTACAACTTCTCTGAAGTAGGCGACGAGACTCCGAACGCTCCTGCTATCCCTGCTACCCATGGTGCGATCAAGAGCAAAAATTTCGTCGTACAGAATGTAGGTGATGTTCTTCGCCTGAAAAAACTGGAAACATTCCACTTTATGATGGCTGGTCCTGAAGGTGCTATTGTTGATGAATGGGCATGCTACCACGATAATGACGGCTTGCGCTTCACCAACACGAAAGCTGCGTTATAATAAGTAATAAACACCTTATAATTTATTACATGAACAAATACTATTTATTAGTATCACTCTTTCTGTCCTCTTCTGTTATGGTGTCTGCCGGCCCCAAGCAGAAGAAGGCGGAAACGTGGATTGATGCTTCAGTCAAAGCCAAAACGGAATTACAGGCAAAGCTGAAGAAATCCGGAATGCCGATCGTTTCTACCTGGATGAAGCATAAGGCGAAAGCCGAACCTTTCGTGGTAGACTTGAAAGGCGTGGATAAGCTGGTGCTTGTAACGGCCGGTGGTCCCGATGGTACGGATTACGACCAGGCTGTATGGGCGAATGCCCGTTTGATCAAAGCCGATGGTACAGCCGTATGGTTGGACGAAGTTCCTTATGAATACGGTGTTGCCG
This sequence comes from Parabacteroides sp. MSK.9.14, assembly GCF_019041495.1. Lineage (NCBI taxonomy): Bacteria > Pseudomonadati > Bacteroidota > Bacteroidia > Bacteroidales > Tannerellaceae > Parabacteroides > Parabacteroides sp. MSK.9.14. The sequence continues at coordinate 53,205 of NZ_JAHPXO010000027.1, read as the reverse complement.
GTTGGGCAAAACCCAAGATGAACACGAATGCATACGATCATGAGATCGTTATTGCTGGAAAGGAATACAAACACGGTGTGTTCTGCCATGCGAACGGCACGTTGGTATACCCGGTGGGTGGCCAGTATGTCCGTTTCGAAGCCGAAGTCGGTATCGATGATACTTCAAGTGGCGGAAGTGTGTTTTTCCAGGCATTGAATACGGTTCCGACCTTTGTGGCGGAAGAATTGAACAACAAGTATCCGGAAGAAATCGGTATGCTGGGTGCGGTACTGGACGGCCTGGATACCTGGTTGATCACCCCGGATGCCTCAGTCGAAAAGCAGGCTGCGGATAATGCGATCGCCCGATTGAAGGACGGAGCCTACTATTCGAATGTGGCAAAGCAGATCGCAAACGAAAAAGATCTCAATACACAGATACGCAAATATCTCGAACTGGTTGAGAAAGTACAGGAGCTGTACACGCTTCAGAGCGATTTGGAATGGCTGAACGTCGAGGCTGTCAAATTGGCTTTCGCCGATATGAAAAAGCAGAAAGGCTACGACGCCGCCAAATACGAACCGATGCTGAACGAACTGGTACGGCTCGAAAAGAAAGGTTTCAAAGGCATCTATAACGGTGACGAACAGGCTATCGCCGATGCCAAGAAAGCATTGGAATGCAAACGTGCCATCTTGCTGGCTAACCCGTTGCTGGATGCCGACAAGATCGTGGCAGCCCGTTTCAAGGTAGGTTCAAAGGCACACCAGATCATGACTCCTTCCTTGGGGACTCAGGCCAATAACTGGAGTAACCAGGAATCTGCCGGTCGTGAGGGCTTCGATGCCGAGATCGTCGAACTCTCCAATCTGCGTGGCGATATACAGATGCGTCAGGTCTACAAACCGAAAAACGGTTCTTCCATCGCTGACCTGAAACTGCATTGGGACGGTGACCGTGTGATGTTCACACAGACACAGGACGACAAGCGCTGGAACATCTATGAAGTGAATCTGGATGGGACAGGCTTCAAGCCGCTTGTGGAAAACGACGAGCCGGATCTGGAGTTCTACGATGGTACTTACCTGCCCGACGGTCGTGTGATCGCTATCTCCAACATCGGTTACCAGGGTGTTCCTTGTGTGAACGGTAGCGATGCGGTAGGTAACATGGTGCTGTATGACCCGAAGGACAAGAGCATGCGCCGCCTGACATTCGACCAGGATGCCAACTGGAATCCGGTCATCATGAATAACGGCCGCGTGATGTACACCCGCTGGGAGTACACCGACCTGACCCACTACTATTCCCGTATCGTAATGCACATGAACCCGGACGGAACGGAAAACAAAGCCCTCTACGGTAGCGGTGCGATGTTCCCGAACAGTACGTTCGACGTGCAGCCGTTGCCCGGCCACGGTTCGGCGTTCGTCGGTATCATCTCCGGCCACCACGGTGTGGCACGTTCAGGCCGTATGATCATCTTCGATCCGACCAAGGGACGTAAGAGCACAGCCGGTATGGTACAGGAAATCCCTCACCGTAACCGTCCGATCAAAGAAGAAATCAAGGACCAGCTGGTAAACGGTGTATGGCCGCAGTTCATCAAACCGACTCCGCTGAACGACAAATACTTCCTGGTTGCAGCCAAGTTGGACCCGCATGCCTTGTGGGGACTCTATCTGGTGGACGTCTACGACAACGTGACCTGTCTGATGCAGGCAGAAGGCGAAGGCTATATCAGCCCGATCCTGGTGCGCAAGACAAAGACTCCTCCGTCCATTCCCGACCGTGTGAAACTGAATGAAAAGGAAGCGACCTTCTTTATTCAGGATATCTACGAAGGAGAAGGTCTGAAAGGTATTCCTCGCGGAACGGTCAAGTCTCTGCGTCTGCATGCTTACGAATATGCGTATGTAAAGACTCGTTCCGACCATAACTGGCATGGAATCCAGTCCGGTTGGGATATCAAGCGTATGTTGGGGACGGTTCCTGTCGAAGAAGACGGTTCCGTGATCTTCAAGGCTCCTGCCAATACACCGATCTCCATCCAGCCTTTGGATAAGGACGGCGTGGCTATCCAGTGGATGCGAAGCTGGGTGACCGGTCAGCCGGGCGAAGTGGTTTCCTGTATCGGTTGTCATGAAGACCAGAACCAGATCGCGATCCCGAAACGTGTGATCGCTTCGCAGAAAGCTCCGTCTGCTTTGACTCTGCCCGAAGGCGGTACACGCTCTTTCACGTTTGACCTGGAAGTGCAGCCGATCCTGGACCGCGCTTGTATTGCTTGTCATAACGGTGAAGGAAAAGCGTTCGACCTGCGGGGTGGAAAGAAAGACAAGCTAGGTTATGGCACGTCTTATCTGAACTTGCATCCGTATGTGCATCGTCAGGGAGGCGAAGGCGACATGGTCGTTTTGCAGCCGTACGAATATCATCCCAACACGAGCGAATTGGTACGCTTGCTGAAGAAAGGCCATCACAACGTGAAACTGACCGATAAGGAATGGAAGACGCTTTATAACTGGATCGACTACAACGCTCCCGACAAGGGTTATTTCAATGCGAACGTATTGACTGATCTTCCTTATAAGGGATTCGACCAGATCAAGCGTCGTAAGGAATTGACCGACAAGTATGCGAACGGAGCCGGTGTCGACTGGAAGAAAGAAATCGCCGACTATGCCGACTACCTGAAGAAACAAGGCCCGATCACCCCGGTAATGCCTGAAAAGGCCGCTCCTGTAAAGGAAAAGACCTTGAAGGTGAAAGGTTGGCCTTTCGGTGCTGACCGGATCAAGGAAATGCTGGCTAAGGAGAAGGAAACCCGTAAGGTGGTTGAGATCGCTCCGGGTGTGAAAGTCAATTTCGTCCGTATCCCGGCCGGTGAATTCGTGATGGGTAGTTACCGTGGCGAACCGGATGCTTATCCGACTGCCAAGGTGAAGATCGACAAAGCCTTCTGGATGGCCGAGCTGGAAACGACGAACGAACAGTTCAACGTTGTCTTCCCGGATCACGACAGCCGTTTCGTCGATCAGCAGTGGAAAGACCACGTGGTTCAGGGATATCCGGCCAATAAACCGGAACAGCCTGTTATCCGTGTCAGCTACAACGATGCTATGGAATTCTGCCGGAAACTGAGCGAAAAGACCGGTCTCAAGATCACGCTTCCGACAGAAGCACAGTGGGAGTGGGCTTGCCGCGCCGGTAGCGACCAGGACTTCTGGTATGGCGACATGCATGCGGACTTCGGCAAGAAGGACAATTTGGCGGACAAGACAACGCTGTTGTTTGCCGTTTACGGTGTAGACCCGCAGCCGATGGCGAAGACCAACCCGTGGTACAAGTACTATACCTTCCTTCCGAAAGAAGAGAGCGTGGACGACGGTAACCTGGTCCAGGTCGGCGGCAAGGCTTATGAGGCCAATCCCTTCGGTCTGTACAGCATGCACGGAAACGTAGCCGAATGGACCCGTTCCGACTATGTATCGTATCCGTACAATGAGAAGACGAAAGAGACATCCGAATACAAGGTGGCCCGCGGCGGTTCTTATATCGACCGTCCGAAATATGCGGCTTCCCATACGCGTAAGGCTTACTATCCGTACCAGCGTGTGTTCAACGTCGGCTTCCGTATGATCATTGAAGATTGATAATGAAAAGGTATAGATGATATCTATCAACTAATAGAGGACACAGATGTGGCAGATTGCCACCGGTTATTTCATCAAACGATTAATCTGCGTACATTTGCCGCATCTGTGAACTCTAATAAAAAAGTAAATGAAAACAAATCTCGAAAGATTTTTCTCCTCCTTTGTAACGACGATCGTCCTGTTACTGATTTATGCCTTTGGCCTGGCTGTTGCCACTTTCATCGAAAAGTATCACGGTACAGCGACAGCCAAAGCAATGGTTTATTATTCCCCCCTGTTTTTTCTGCTCCAATTCCTTTTAGTCGTTAATTTTATTGCGGCTACGATCAAACACCAATACCTGAAACGCGGCAAATGGGGACTGATGCTGACTCATTTCGCCTTTATCATCATCCTTCTCGGCGCCTTGACCTCTTTCCTTTTCGGCGAAGAAGGAATTTTGCATCTGCGTGAAGGGGAGACAAGCAACCAGATTGCTGTCCGCACTTCCGATAACACGACCTTTCATACCCTGCCTTTTTCCGTTGAACTGAAGAAATTCACCTTAACCCGCTATCCCGGTTCCGCCAGTCCCTCTTCCTACGAGAGTGAAGTGATCGTCCATGTGGATGGGGAAGACCGCGAAGAGCGGATCTTTATGAATAACGTATTGGATGTAAAAGGCTACCGTTTCTTCCAGGCCTCCTATGACCAGGACGAACACGGGACCATCCTTTCCGTCAACCGCGACGTGGCGGGGCGGAACATCACCTACACCGGATATCTGTTGCTGGTCATCGGCCTGATCCTTTGCCTGGTCGGTAAGGATTCCCGCTTTATGCGTCAGAGCCGCCGCCTGAAAGAATTGCGCAAGGCGACCAACGTAACGGTCCTGTTGCTTGCGCTCCTTGCCGTACCCCTGTCCGTAAATGCCGGCGGGAAGGCTTCCCCGATGCTCGATGCCGTGCAGAAATATGCGGTGAGCCCGGAACATGCTGCCCTCTTCGGAGCCCTTCCGATCCAGTCGGGTAGCGGCCGTATGATGCCGGTCAATACCTTCTCTTCGGAGATTCTACGTAAGCTCCATAAGTCGGATAAGATCGGTCAGTTGAACTCTGACCAGTTCCTTTTGAGCCTTTTAGCCATGCCCGATATGTGGATGCGCGTTCCCTTTATCGCCCTGTCCAATCCGGAGTTGGCCGCCTATTATGACCTGACGGACGGCGAGTGCGCCTATATCCAGGCCTTCGACAGTAACGGCAACTACAAACTGCAAGAGAAGCTGGAAGAAGCCTATAACAAGATGCCTGCCCAGCGTACGCGTTTCGACAAGGACCTGATGAAACTGGACGAGCAGTTGAACATCTTCCATCAGCTGATCAATCACCAGATGCTGAACCTTTTTCCGAAAGAAGACGACCCGAATCATAAATGGTATGCACCCGGCGACGACCTCTCTGCCTTTACCGGCAAAGACTCCATGTTCGTATCCCGTATTTTCGACTGGTATTTAGGTGAAGTGCAGGAGGGCTTGAAGAGCGGCGATTGGGCGAAAGCCGATGAAGTGGTCGGCATGATCGACACCTACCAGCAAGCCAAGAACAAGACACTCGATATCAGTCCGAAGCGCATGCAGGCCGAATTGAAATATAACAAGATGGATGTTTTCCGTTATTGCAAGATCGGCTATCTGGTCTTGGGCGGACTGTTGTTGGTCCTTTCTTTCGCGATGCTGTTCCGCCGGACCCGCTGGATGAAGGTTGCCGTATGGCTGTTAGGAGCCGGCGTACTGGTCGTCTTCCATTATCATATGTTCGGAATGGGGATGCGCTGGTATATCGGTGGCTATGCTCCCTGGAGCAATTCCTACGAGACGATGGTCTATGTGGGATGGGCGACTGTCCTTGCTGGACTGTTGTTCGTGCGCCGTAGTACGATCACTTTCGCGCTGGCCACCCTGTTCGGCGGTATCATCCTCTTCGTTTCCGGTCTGAACTGGATGGACCCTGAGATCAATCCGCTCGTACCGGTCCTGAAATCGCCGTGGCTGATGTTCCATGTGGCGGTCATTGTTGCCGCTTACGGCTTTTTCGGTATCAGTTGCCTGATCGGGCTGACCAATATGGTGATGATGTCCGTCGCCGGAAAGAAGAACAAAGAGATATTGAAAGCCCGTATCACCGAACTGAGTATTGTGGGTGAGATGGCGTTGTGGGTAGGGCTTGCCCTGATGACTGTCGGCACTTTCCTCGGTGCTGTCTGGGCGAATGAGTCCTGGGGCCGTTATTGGGGGTGGGACCCGAAGGAGACCTGGGCGCTGATCACGATGGTCGTCTATGCCGTAGTGACTCATCTCCACTTGGTGAAACGCTGGAATAGTCTTTGGTTGTTCAATCTGGCATCCGTGATCGCGTTCGCTTCCGTGCTGATGACTTTCTTCGGTGTCAATTATTTCCTGAGCGGAATGCATTCATACGGTCAAAATGATAATGTGCATGGAATATTCACCTATCTTTATATCGCCTTGGGGGTAGTCGTTATCTTGGCTGTCCTTTCGTACAGGAGATGGAAGACGAAGGTGTGAAACATATATGTTTTGAAAACGAAACACCGGTGTTTTGAATGCGAAACATCTATGTTTTGAGGTTGAGAGAACTGATAACGAATAAAAAATAGTACGAACACTTAAAATTAATTAGTCATGAGAACATTTAATCATGTCGGTATCGTAACGACAGAACAAGTAGAAGGGGCTATGTTTAACGAAGGCCTGAAAGTATGGTTGACAGACTATAGCAAAAGTCCGAATCGCATCGAATTCCTGAAATTCGAGGAAGGTAGCTGCCTGCCCGAACTGGTACAGAAACAGGGACACATTGCCTACACCGTTCCTTCTTTGGAGGAAGAGTTGAAAGGCAAGAAGGTGATCTTCGGCCCGGCCGTATGCGACGAACACCTGACGATCGCTTTCATCGAAGAAGAAGGTATCGCCATCGAAATCATGGAAATCAAATAATAACATTAATAACATACTTAAATAAAGGAGGAATATACCATGTCAGACATAAAGACAAAATTTATAAATGATCCCGAACAGATAACACCCGAATTGTTGGAAGGTTATGTATTGGCATATCCGGACCAGGTCAAGTTAGGTGGTGAAAACATCGTCGTACGTGCCAATCCGAAGAGCGAAGACAAAGTGGCTATCGTGACTTTGGGCGGTTCCGGTCATGAACCCGCATTGAGCGGATTCGTAGGCGAAGGTATGCTGGACTGCTCTGTCGTGGGCGACATCTTTGCCGCTCCCGGTGCACAGCGTCTGTTCCAGGCTTTGCAGCTGATGAAGCGTGAAGCCGGTATCCTGTTGGTTGTCCTGAACCACTCTGGCGACGTGATGAGTGCGAACATGGCTTGCCAGTTGGCAGAACGTGTAGGCATCAAGGTGAAACAAGTGCTGACTCACGACGATATCAGCGCCGGTATCGGTGCCGACATCAACGACCGTCGCGGCTTGGCCGGTTGTGTGCCTTTGTATAAAATATTAGGTGCTGCAGCCGAAGAAGGCAAGACGCTTGACGAGCTGGTCGAAATCGCCGAACGCTATAACAACAACGTCGCTACTCTAGCCGTTGCCATGCGCTCTTGTACGCATCCGCAGAATGGTGGTACGATCACCGACCTGCCCCAGGGCATCATGGAGATCGGTATGGGACAGCACGGCGAAGGCGGTGGCGGACAGAAACCGCTTGTATCTGCCGACGATACGGCTGCCGAGATGGTAGATCTGCTTTGCCAGCAGCTCAAGCCGAAGGCTGGCGACAAGATGATGCTTATCATCAACGGCGTAGGAGCGACTACCCACATGGAGTTGAACATCATCTTCCGTAAGGCCTACAAGGAACTGGAAGCCCGTGGCCTCCAGGTTGTCGTAAGCCGCATCCAGGAAATCCTGACCGTACAGGAACAGGCCGGTTTCCAGATGATCATGGCTATCCTCGACGAAGATCATATCGACTATCTGAAGAACAAACGTGCTGATGCACCTTACTGGACAACAATCGGTAAATAAACGAGATATGAAACAACTGACTATCGAAAACTTCAAGGCGATGCTCGACAACGCCTTGAAGAACATCAAAGAACGCGAAGACGAATTTTCTAAACTGGACGCCGTTATCGGTGACGGCGACCACGGTCAGGCAATCGTGACAGCCATGTCCGCTATCGTGGCTACGGCCCAGAAAGGAACGGAGTTCAAAACCATGCTGAACGATATGGGTTTTGACGTCATGTTGCAGGTAAGCGGTTCCACCAGTACGCTGTTGGGGGCTTTCTTCTTAGGTATGAGCGACCATGCTTCCGGTACGGAACTGGATGCCGCCGGAGTGAAAGCCATGTTTGCCGGCGGTCTTGCCAACGTGCAGAAACAGACGAAAGCCCAGAAAGGCGACAAGACCATGATGGACGCCCTGATCCCGGCTGTGGAAGCGATCCAGGCATGTCCTTCGGACGATATCAAGGAAATCCTCGAAGCCGGAGCGAAAGCTGCCCTTGCCGGTGCTGCTTCGACCGTAGAAATGAAAGCCAACTTCGGCCGTGCCCGTAATTACGGCGAACGCTCCGTCGGTTATGCCGACAGCGGTGCTACCTCTTGGAGCTGCATGTTCGAATCGTTCGCACAAGCGCTTTGAGAAATTAAGAATTAAGAATTAAAAATTAAGAAAGGAAAAAAGCTATGGCAGATATGGATGGGTTCAGAGAAGCGAATAATTTCGGCTTCGGACAAACTTCCCAATTCGACAATTTTCATGTAAAAGGTGCGTCTAACTACTCTTGGGGTATGAAAGACCGCCTCTCTCGTATCTTCAACCCGAAAACAGGCCGTGCCGTCATGTTGGCATTCGACCACGGGTTTATCATGGGTCCGACTTCAGGTTTGGAACGTATCGACCTGAATATCGTTCCCCTCGTACAATATGCCGACTGTATCATGTGTACGCGCGGTATCTTGCAGACTTCCATTCCCGCTAACATCAACAAACCCGTTTGCCTCCGTTCGGATGCCGGTTCGACGATCCTGACCGAGCTGAACCGCAACGTCCTGATCGATATCGAAGATGCGATCCGCTACAACGCCTCCGCCATGGCCGTTATGTTCTCTGCCGGCGACGGCGAACAGGAAGCCCTCACGGCAGCCAACCTTGTCGAAGCAGTCGACCTGGGCAACCGCTACGGTATCCCCGTCATGGGTGTGACGGCTGTCGGCAAACAGATGGCACGCGACTCCCGCTACTTCGCACTCGCTTCACGCGTATGTGCCGAAAACGGAGCCTCCATCGTGAAGACCTACTACTGCGAAGGCTTCGAGAAAGTAGCCGCCTCCTGTCCGGTTCCCGTTGTGATCGCCGGCGGAAAGAAACTGCCCGAAAAGGAAGCACTCGAACTCTGCTACAACGCTGTCAACGACGGTGCAGCCGGTGTCGATATGGGACGCAACGTCTTCCAGAGTGAAAACCCGGCCGCGATGATCCAAGCCGTCCACGCTGTCGTTCACGAAGGCCTGACACCTGAACAGGGTTTCGAAATGTTCAAGGATTTACAGAAATGATGAGCCGATCGATTCATTGATAAATTATTAAGTATGCATAAGCTATTTACATACCTCTGTTCCGCACTGTTGTTGGTGACCGCTACCTCTTGCGAGAAGAAGACAGAAAAATTGCTGTTGGGCGGTTCCGGCTGGAACAAGATCGTGATCATCGACAAGGACACCAAGCAGATAGAGTGGGAGCATCCCCTTGAAAAAGGCTGGGAATGCAACTCGGCAGTCGCCACCCCCGACGGAAACATCCTCTTCGCCTATGCCAGGGGAGCGAAACTGATCGACCGCAATCACCGGGAGATATGGAACATTGCCGCCCCCGATACCTGCGAGATGCAGACCGCCCGCGTGTTGCCCGACGGCAACTACCTCTTGGGTTGGGTAGGCCATCCGGCCGTTATCATGGAAGTGAGCCCGGCAGGCGATATCCTGTCGCGTACCGAATACGAGACAGGCATCGACCATCCGCACGCCCAGTTCCGCCAACTGAACAAGAATGCCCGCGGCAACTACCTGATGCCCCTCTTTGCCACCTCCGACGTGCGCGAGCTCTCTCCTGAAGGCGAAGTGGTGAAGATCACCCGCCTCGAAGGAACGCCTTTCACCACATTGGAGTTGGACGGTGGTAACTATTGGGTAGCCTGTGGCGACGGTCATTCCCTGATGGAAGTGAACCTCGACAACGGCGAAGTGGCCCGTCGCTTCGGTGAAAACGATATCGATGGCGTCCGCCTGTTCTTCGTTGCCGGACTGCTTCCGGCAAAGGATGGCGGCCTGTACGTCTGCAACTGGCAAGGACACGACAAGAATGCCGTAGAGGCCAAGAGCCCCCAGGTATTCGAGATCAACGATAAAGGAGAAGTTATCTGGAGTCTGAACGACAACGGAAAGTTCGGTATGATTTCTACGATTAGCACGATAGAATAAAGAAGACCTTCTCTTTTGCTTTTTCAGGGCGGTGTTGTCAAAACAGCCTTGTTCCCGCGTCAGCGTGGGAGACAAGTACGTTTTGACGATACCGCCCTAATTCGTATCCATACGTAATCCCCTTTTCCTGCCCCTCCGAAAAGAAGAACGAAACCATCCCCCATACGAAACTCCCACAACAAAAAAATGACTACCGAAAACGTACGTTTTTTTTAGTCATTTTATTTATAAAAGATTGTTAACCGTTGGTTTTCAAGAAACGACGTCTTATCGGATCGATCAGATTGATAAACAGAAAAATAAAAGACAAACAAAGTTTTCTGATTTCAAATATTTTAAGTATATTTGCTCCGTCAAAATGACTACCGAAAACGTACGTTTTCATTAGTCATTTTGAAGATGCTTAATCTTCATGTAGTCAGAACGTTATGTCTTCATTTCTTATGGGACTGACGGACTTTTGTATAGGGTAGATTGAATGTTAATTAGTTTAAAATCAGCGTTTTACCGAAAACGGTTAACAAAGAAAAAAGCAAAAACGATCATCTTTCCTTTTCAAACGGCAGAATAAAGAGCAAGCAGAATAATTTTATTTAGAAATAGTCTAAATAAAATTTGAAATAAAACTTTTTCAATAAATAAAGATAATCAATCGGTATATGATCGGTGAAAAACGGTATGTATCCGCTTGTGATAAAAAGAAAAATATTCTTGTGAATATAAGTTTAAATTTGAATTGTCACGTGATTATCATATGTTTTTGAAAGATACTGGTACTGCCTATCAATTAGGCAGTTAAGATTATAAAAAAATGAATATCGAAGATTTTAAATATCTTTGTCTTACTGAAATAAAAATGTTATTTGTCGTCCGAAATAGGCGTTCTTCCGCCTATGATATTTTGTGCATCCCGCACAAAATATCATAGGCGTTCTTCCGCCTATGATATTTTGTGCATCCCGCACAAAATATCACAATTTCTAAACGATTTAATGACATTTATCTCGGGAGATCGGTGCCAAAGCAAGTCAAGTACGTTACCCATTAATGGGACTGACGAGCTTTCGTGTGGAACTATTAATACTTTAATTATATGAAAATCAACTATTTATTATCGAGGCTGACGCGGGAAAAGTACATTAACCGATGGGTAATTCTTTTGATAGACCTGTTCCTTTCTGTTTTTTCGACCGTCACATCCTTGGCTCTGATCAGTTACATTTTAGATTGCGATTATTCAAATCAGACAGTATTCAGCGTATTCCTGGCATCGGTCTGTTGCAGCCTTGTCAGTTTTTTTATATGCCAGACCTATAAAGGAATCATCCGTCACTCCGCTTTTACCGAGACCGGGCGTATCGCCATGGCCTCTTCCCTGAAAGGAGCGACCATCCTGCCGACCCTCTTTTTGATAACCGATGTTTTCACCTTCCGAGGCTTCCTGCTGGGAAGCATCATCGATTTCTTTCTCACCTTCTTTATCCTGACGATTTTCCGTGTCTTCCTCATTACCGCCTATACCTTTGTAGTGAGCAGCATGACATCCCGCAGCAAAGACAAAATCTTTATTTTCGGCTATGATAAATCCTATCCGTCACTCTTGAACGAAGCGTTCTTACGCGAAAACTCATCCTACCAGGTTGAAGGCTTTCTCCGTTTCGGAACTCGGATCTCCATGCGTATAGGCAACTATAAAGTCTATTTCATCTCCGACCAGGCCGAGTTCAACCGCCTGATGAACCTCCATAACATCAAGGCCATCCTCTTCACCGACTATAAGGTCGTCAAAGAAGAAAGCGAACGTCTGGTCCGTTTCTGCGAGAAGAAGAAGATCCGCATGTTGCTCCTGCCCTCCGTCGACGAGCTCCGTGGAGGCAAGATACAGTTGCACTCCCTTCCCGAAGTCCGTGTCGAAGACCTGTTAGGACGCGAAGAGATCCGCATCAACATGACCGAGATCGCCAATTCGTTGAAAGGCAAAGTCGTTTTGGTCACCGGAGCCGCCGGTTCCATCGGTAGCGAGCTCTGTCGCCAGCTCTGCCGGTTCGGCCTGAAGCAATTGGTCCTGTTCGACAGTGCCGAAACCCCGATGCACAACATCCGGTTGGAACTGGAAGAGAAATTTCCCGATGTCGAGTTCGTCCCCGTCATGGGAGATGTCCGCATGATCCACCGTGTCGAGAACGTCTACCAGCGTTTCCATCCCCATATCGTCTTCCATGCAGCCGCCTACAAGCATGTGCCCCTGATGGAAGAGAACCCCTGCGAAGCCGTCCATACGAATGTCTACGGTACGCGCAACGTGGCCGATATGGCAGTCAAATACGGAGTGGAGAAGTTCATCATGGTTTCGACCGACAAAGCCGTCAACCCAACCAACGTCATGGGTGCCTCCAAACGCCTGGCAGAGATGTACGTGCAAAGCCTGAGCGTCGCCATCAGCAAAGGCCGCTACCCCGGTAAGACCCGCTTCATCACCACCCGTTTCGGCAACGTCTTGGGAAGCAACGGATCCGTCATACCCCGTTTCCGCGAGCAGTTGGCAAAGGGCGGTCCCCTGACCGTCACCCATCCCGACATCATCCGCTACTTCATGACGATCCCCGAAGCCTGCCGTCTGGTCCTGGAAGCCGCCTTTATGGGCAAAGGCAACGAAATCTTCGTGTTCGACATGGGGACCCCCGTGAAGATAGCCGACCTGGCACGCCGCATGATCGAGCTTGCCGGCCTTGTCCCCGGTAAAGACATCGAGATCAAATACACCGGCCTCCGTCCGGGCGAAAAGCTCTACGAAGAACTCTTGGCAACCAAAGAAAACACCCTGCCTACAGAAAACGAAAAGATCTTCCGTGCCCAAGTCCGCGAATACGATTACGAAGACATCTGCACGGTCATCACCCCCCTGATCGATCTTGCAGTCCGAGTCGACAAGATGGGCACCGTCCGAATGATGAAAGGAATCGTCCCCGAGTTCAAAAGCAAGAATTCAGTCTACGAAGCTCTCGACAAAGAATAAAATCCTTATCTTTGCCTTTCAAGAATAGGAAATATGAGAACTACAGAAGAATATTTAAGTATACTGAGAGACAAAAAAGAATATTTGTTTCGTAAATATCAGATTAGCAATCTGGGTTTGTTCGGTTCTGTAGCCCGTCATGAGCAAAAGGTAGATAGTGACATTGATATTTATTATGAGAGTTCCAATATGACCCTGTTTACACTATGCCGTTTAAAATCGGAGCTTGAAAAACTCCTGGGCTGCTCTGTAGATTTGTTTCGTAAACGCGAATCTATAGCTGGAACCCGTATGGAAAAGTCAATAAAAAAGGATCTGATTTATGTATAGCGGAAAGAATTCATGTTATACAGGTTCATACTTCTCATATAAAGGATGGCAATGCGCAATAGCACCATCCGAATGATCAAAGAAATCGAATAAAAATTCCTATCTTTGTCACAAAAGAGTTCTGAATGCGTTTAAATTCGAAAGAAATACAGTCCATAGTCCGGATTGCCAAAGAAATCTATGGCGAGGATGTATCCGTCTACCTGTTCGGCTCCCGTACCGACGATACGAAACGAGGAGGCGATATCGATCTCTTGATCCGGACAGAATCTCCTAAAAAAGGAATATTGGACCGTATTCGGATGAAAGCCCGTCTGAAGCAAACATTAGGCGATCAGAAAATCGACATAATCGGCGATTACGAAAACTCCGCCGTCACCGTAGAAGCCCAAACAACAGGAATACGTTTGTTATGACAATGAATTCAGCCCGATAGCCTTGATTGGAAAAAGTTGAATAACTTTCTGCTTACATTTTTTGCGGTATTGTCCATCCTCTGTTTTCTCGGAGGCTGTTATGCCGATGGCGTATGTATCTGGCTATCCTTTCTGACATTGTCGATTTGGCCGATATTGGCAGGCAACCTGTTGTTGCTGCCGATACAATTATTCACCAAGAAGAAATGGAAAAGCATAGTTCCACTGTTGGCGGTCCTGCTTCACGCAGAATACCTGTCAGCCGTTTATCAACCCCCATATTGGAATAGACCGGCTGCCGTCCCACAAGAAGGAACCCCGCTGACCGTAGTCACCTACAACGCCAGCCATTTCTATTGGAACAAAAAGTACACCATGAACGAAGCCGCCGCTTATATCAAGAAGCAGCAACCCGATATCATCTGTTTCCAGGAAGCCCCCGATAACGGCTATTACCACCCGGACAGCATCCGGCAAGCCTTTGCCTATGCACCCTACCGGTCTATCAGCCGGCGCACGGACCATTCGCCCGTAGCGATCTATAGCCGCTATCCGATCCATCAGGTAAAGACAACCTATTACAAAAACTCCTGGAACATGTCAATGATAGCCGACATACGGATAAACGATCGCCACCTTCGTGTGATCAACAACCATTTCGAGACCACCAGCGTCAACGCCTATCGCGGCATCATCACCGCCCCCGGCAAGACCCTGAAAGTCCGTGTCAAAGCCGCCAAAGATTTGATTCTGAAAATGAAAGACAACTACCGGAAACGAGCCGATCAAGCCGATTCGATCCACGCCGAGATCGAGCGCTCCCCATATCCGGTCCTTGTCTGTGGCGACTTCAACGACACCCCCGCTTCCTACACCTACCGTCAGATCCGAAAAGGCCTGACAGACGGTTTCCGTGATTGCGGAAGCGGCTACCAATACACATTCCGGCAGTTATACAAACTCTGGCGCATCGACTACGTTTTCTATTCGAAACCGTTAAAAGGCCATGAATGCTACTCCCCGGAAAAATCTTATAGCGACCATAATATGGTTGTTTGGAAAGGAATAATGAATTAATTAAATCTATTTTGTATGAAAATTGCAATAGCAGGAACAGGTTATGTAGGTCTTAGTATAGCGACCCTTTTGGCTCAACACCATCAAGTGACTGCCGTGGATGTTATACCTGAGAAAGTGGATATGCTCAATCATAAGCAATCACCGATTCAAGATGAGTATATTGAAAAGTATTTGGCTGAAAAACCATTGGATTTGACAGCCACGCTCGATGGAGCAAAAGCCTATCGCGATGCAGACTTTGTCGTGATTGCGGCACCTACCAATTACGATCCAGTCAAGAACCATTTTGATACCCACCATATCGAAGAGGTGATCGATCTGGTGTTAAGTGTCAATCCCGATGCCGTCATGGTGATTAAATCCACCATTCCGGTAGGCTATTGCCGTAGCCTGTATGTCAAGTATGCAAGCAAGGGCATAAAGAAGTTCAACCTGCTGTTCTCTCCGGAGTTTCTCCGTGAAAGCAAAGCACTCTATGATAATCTTTACCCAAGCCGCATAATTGTAGGCACACCCAAGATAATCAGCAACGATCAGTTTGGAGAAGAGAACGAAGCGATCAAAGCCGTAGCCGATATCCCGGCATTGGAAAAGGCCGCCCATACATTCGCTTCTCTTTTGCAGGAAGGCGCTATCAAAGAAGACATCCCCACGCTTTTTATGGGAATGAAAGAAGCCGAAGCCGTCAAACTCTTTGCCAACACCTACCTTGCCCTTCGCGTAAGCTATTTCAATGAATTGGATACATACGCCGAAATGAAAGGTTTGGATTCAAAAGCAATCATCGAAGGCGTAGGCCTTGACCCCCGTATCGGAACGCACTACAACAATCCATCTTTCGGTTACGGTGGCTACTGCTTACCCAAAGACACGAAACAATTGCTCGCCAACTATCAAGACGTCCCCCAAAACATGATGTCAGCCATAGTGGAATCCAACAAGACCCGTAAGGACTACATAGCAGATGCTGTGCTGCGTAAAGCGGGATATTATGCTGAAAACGGTCAGTGGGATGCAAGCAAGGAACAGAATTGTGTCATCGGTGTATACCGTTTGACGATGAAATCCAATTCGGACAACTTCCGTCAGTCAGCCATTCAAGGTATCATGAAGCGCATCAAAGCAAAAGGTGCGGAAGTGATCATTTATGAGCCGACCCTTGAAGACGGCACCACATTCTTTGGTAGTAAAATCGTTAACAACCTTGATGAATTCAAGCTACAGAGCAAGGCCATCATTGCCAATCGTTTTGACGACTGCCTGAAAGATGTGGAAAGTAAAGTCTATACGCGAGATATTTTCAGAAGAGATTAAGATATGGTAGAGTATAATGTAAAACTTGAAGGTAAGACAGTCCTTGTGACAGGTGCCGCCGGTTTTATCGGTAGCAACCTTGTCAAGCGTCTTTTTCAGGATGTTCAGAACATCAAAGTTATCGGTATAGACTCTATCACCGACTACTATGATGTCAACATCAAATATGAACGCCTGAAAGAAATCGAGTCATTGAATCGTGATTGGACATTTGTGCATGCATCTATAGCCGATAAAGACGTAGTAGAAAAGATATTCACGGAAAATGATATTGCAGTTGTTGTGAATCTTGCAGCCCAAGCAGGAGTCCGTTATAGCATCACTAACCCCGATGCCTATATCCAAAGCAACCTCATAGGCTTCTACAACATACTCGAAACCTGTCGCCACCACGAAGTGGAACATCTCGTCTATGCCTCTTCTTCATCTGTGTATGGCAGCAATAAGAAAGTACCCTATTCAACAGACGATAAGGTCGATAACCCGGTCTCTCTTTATGCTGCCACCAAGAAAAGCAATGAACTTATGGCTCATGCCTACTCTAAGCTATACAACATACCATCAACAGGTCTGCGTTTCTTTACCGTTTACGGTCCGGCCGGCCGTCCCGATATGGCTTACTTTAGCTTCACCGATAAACTCGTGAAAGGCGGAACCATCAAGATTTTCAACTACGGCAATTGCAAACGCGACTTCACCTATGTGGATGATATCGTAGAAGGCGTTGTCCGCATAATGCAGCACGCTCCAGAAAAGCAGAATGGTGAAGATGGGTTGCCAATACCTCCGTACAAGGTGTATAACATCGGCAACAGCCACCCTGAAAACCTACTTGAGTTTGTAACCATCCTCCAAGAAGAGCTTCTCCGTGCAGGAGTACTTCCCGAAAACTACGACTTCGAAGCACATAAAGAACTTGTACCAATGCAGCCGGGCGATGTACCTGTAACTTATGCAGATACAACACCTTTGGAGCAAGACTTTGGTTTTAAACCAAACACAAGTCTGAGGGAAGGTTTGAGGCATTTTACCGAGTGGTATGTGCGGTATTATAAAAAATGAAGTTAAACAAGTGAAATATAAAACAATGAGCATTTTTGCAGGCAAAACCCTTATGATTACCGGTGGAACAGGTTCTTTTGGTAATGCAGTATTAAATCGTTTTCTTCGTACGGATATCGGTGAAATCCGTATTTTCTCACGTGATGAAAAGAAACAAGACGATATGCGTCATGAATATCAGTCCAAGTATCCGGATGTTGCAAACAAGATAAAGTTCTTTATTGGCGATGTACGCGATATTCAATCATGCCGTAACGCAATGCCGGGTGTTGACTATATATTCCATGCAGCCGCATTGAAACAAGTTCCGAGTTGCGAATTCTTCCCGATGGAAGCAGTAAAAACGAATGTAATCGGTACAGACAATATTTTGACCGCAGCCATCGAAGCAGGCGTTGGAGCCGTAATCTGTCTTTCGACAGACAAGGCAGCCTATCCCATCAATGCCATGGGTATCTCCAAGGCTATTGAAGAAAAGGTAGCAGTAGCAAAGTCTCGTTACTCCGGCAAGACAAAAATATGCTGTACCCGCTATGGCAATGTCATGTGTTCCCGTGGTTCTGTCATCCCTCTTTGGATAGACCAGATTCGCAACGGTAATCCTATAACCCTTACCGAACCGAAAATGACTCGTTTCATCATGTCTTTGGAAGAAGCCGTAGACCTCGTGCTTTTCGCCTTTGAACATGGTCAGAACGGAGATATTCTTGTTCAGAAAGCACCGGCTTGTACCATCCAGATTCAGGCAGAAGCAGTCTGCGAGTTGTTCGGAGGCAAGAAAGAAGACATCAAGGTCATTGGCATCCGTCATGGCGAAAAGATGTACGAAACATTGCTCACAAAAGAAGAATGTGCCAAAGCAGAAGATATGGGTAACTTCTACCGTGTCCCGGCCGACAACCGCGGTTTGAACTACGACAAGTATTTTAAGGAAGGTGATACGAAACGTTCCGAAGTTGACGAGTTTAATTCCAATAATGCCTATCTTCTTAGTCTTGAGGAAACCAAGGCGAAGATTGCATCATTAGATTATATCAAGAAAGAATTAAGCGGTGAAGGCAACTTCATTCAGTAATAATCGAAGTATGAAGATTTTAGTTACAGGAGCCAAAGGTTTTGTTGGTAAGAACCTTTGTGCCCAACTTAATAATATCAAGGACGGTAAAGCACGCTGTTATGGCGACTTGAAGATCGACGAGGTTTTTGAGTACGATCTTGACTCTATGCCCGAACAGCTTGACGCATGGTGTAAGGAGTGTGACTTCGTTTTTAATTTGGCAGGTGTCAACCGTCCCAAAGATAACGACGAGTTCATGAAAGGCAACTTCGGCTTTGCTTCCACATTGCTCGACACTTTGAAGAAGCACGGCAATAATTGTTCGGTCATGCTCTCCAGCTCTCAGCAAGCATCCTTGACCGGTCGTTTCGGCAACAGCGAATACGGCAGAAGTAAGAAAGCAGGCGAAGACCTCTTTCTTGAATATGGGAAGGAAACCGGAGCTAAGGTCTTGGTCTATCGTTTTCCTAACCTCTACGGCAAGTGGTGTAGGCCCAATTACAATTCAGCCGTTGCCACATTCTGCAACAACATCGCCAATGACTTGCCTATTACAGTCAACGACCCAAGTGTGGAACTCGAACTGCTCTATATCGATGACCTTGTTGACGAAATGATTCACGCGTTAAAGGGTGAAGAACATCATTGTGAGTTTGACGGCTTGGAAGTGATCCCTTCAGCCGAAGGTCGCTATTGTTACTGTCCTGTCACGCACAAGGCGACACTCGGTGAGATTGTAGACCTGCTCCATCAGTTTGCGGATATGCCCAAGACACTGATGATACCCGAAATCCCCGCAGATTCTTTTGCCAAACGTCTTTACAGTACATTCCTTTCATATTTACCGAAGGAAAAGGCTATCTTTGATTTGAAAATGAATGTTGACAGTCGAGGTTCATTTACAGAACTTGTCCACACGTTGAATTGCGGACAGGTCAGCATCAACATCTCAAAGCCGGGTATCACGAAAGGCGAACATTGGCACAACACCAAGTGGGAACAATTCATCGTAGTAAGCGGTCATGGACTTATTCAGCTCCGTAAGGAAGGAACAGACGAAATACTTAACTACGAGGTGAGCGGTGATAAGATTCAATCAGTCATCATGCTCCCCGGTTATACCCACAACATCATCAACCTTTCAGAAACAGAAGATTTGGTGACTGTTATGTATTGCAATGAGATATTTGACCCGAATAAGCCGGATACTTATTTCGATAAAGTAGAACAGAAATAAAGTTAGAATAATATGGAGAAGCAACCCAAATTTGATTATTCAGATATAAAATTCAAAGATAACGGTAAACTGAAGTTGATAATAGTAGTCGGCACTCGTCCTGAAATTATTCGCCTTGCAGCTGTTATCAACAAATGCCGTCAGTATTTCGATGTCATTCTTGCCCATACAGGCCAGAACTACGATTATAACCTTAACGGCATCTTCTTCAAAGATTTGAAGTTAGCAGAGCCGGAGGTCTATATGGATGCCGTAGGTGATGATCTTGGTGCCACTTGTGGCAATATCATCAACTGCTCATACAAACTTTTTGTACAGGCAAAGCCAGATGCCGTATTGGTGTTAGGAGATACCAATTCATGTCTGAGCGTTATCGGAGCAAAGCGTCTGCATATCCCCATCTTCCACATGGAAGCGGGTAACCGTTGTAAAGACGAATGTCTGCCGGAAGAAACCAATCGCCGTATCGTCGACATCATCAGCGATGTAAACATGGCATATAGCGAGCATGCCCGTCGTTACCTTGCCGACTGCGGTTTACCTAAAGAGCGCACTTACGTCACCGGTTCTCCTATGGCAGAGGTTTTGCATAATAACCTCGTAGAGATTGAAGCAAGTGATATTCATCAACGTCTTGGTTTGGAAAAAGGAAAGTATATCCTCCTCTCTGCCCATCGTGAAGAGAATATCGACACAGAGAAGAACTTCATATCCCTGTTCTCTGCAATTAACAAAATGGCAGAAAAATACGACATGCCGATACTCTATAGCTGCCACCCACGCAGCCGTAACCGCCTTGCAGCCTCCGGCTTCCAACTCGATAAACGTGTCATCCAACACGAACCTCTCGGCTTCCACGACTACAATTGCCTTCAGATGAATGCTTTTGCAGTAGTCAGTGACTCAGGCACTCTTCCCGAAGAATCCTCTTTCTTCACCAGTGTCGGTCATCCTTTCCCTGCCATCTGCATCCGTACATCAACAGAACGCCCCGAAGCAATAGACAAAGGCGACTTCATCATCGCTGGCATTGACGAGAAAAGTCTTCTTCAGGCAGTTGATACCGCCGTTGAACTTTGCCGTGACGGTCAACACGGAATTCCGGTTCCCGATTATGTCGATGAGAACGTCAGTACAAAGGTTGTGAAGATTGTACAGTCTTATGTGGGGATTGTTAATAAGATGGTGTGGAGGAAATTTTAATAAGTTTTTTTACCTCATGAAAATATGATCATGGAACTCCAAAGTGAATATGGAGTAAAGTGGAATACGCTTGAATTTCAAGGTTGGAATTGTGCAGATGTAATCTTTATAAGTATTCATCATTTTAAGGTTGGAAAATTTCTTGATTCAATAAGGAATGTTGATAAGATTCCTGAAAATGATTAGGATGTGGTAATAGAGGAAGATATATGGCGTGACGTTAATGTGACAATACTCAAGGGTGTTATCAGTGGTAGAGGAACAATTGTGGCTGCAGGTTCAGTAGTAACAAAAAGTTGTCCCCATATAGAATTATCGGAGGTATATCTGCTAAGGTAATTAAGAAAAAATTCACCAATGAAGAAATTAGGTTACATGAATTGGTATTGTATAACTATTCGGATCGTATAAATAACGGATAGAATATGACAATTTACGAATGATTTATCATCATTATACCTATTAGGGAATATATACTTTGTTACTTTTATATTTCTTCTAGTGCTTGTTTGGGAAAAGGTTTAAAGATAAAGAATAACACGGATGCTCAAGAGAAGTTTGTTGAGGATAGTGTTGTTTACATTATATCTCATAAGTAGTTTTGGCGAGTATACAAATGATACTGAATTTTTGCAATCAATGTTTTTTGTATTTGGTTGGAAATAACCTTTTATAAAATTAGGGCTAATGATTCACTATTAGTATGTCCATATTCACTATATGAGTTTTTAGGAGCAAAGTTGCCGACTTCGCTGTAGATGGTGAAATAAACGAAGGAATCCACTATATATTATTAAGGTGAGTGGTTTCAATGGGCATTCGTTTAAATTTATAAAGTTAAGGATTTATTTGTGTATATAATTGTTGGCCAAAAACAACAGATAGTATCTAATGTCAGACAGGTCATTACATAATAAAAGAATAGCAAAGAATACTCTCTTTCTCTACTTGAGAATGGGATTGGTGCTAATAGTGTCGCTCTTTAGTACTAGGGTGGTACTACAGGCTTTGGACATTGAAGATTATGGAATTAATAATGTTGTCAGTGGTTTCGTGACAATGTTTGCGTTTTTGAATACCTCAATGTCTAATGGTGTACAGAGGTTTTATAATTTTTCTCTTGGAAGAAAGAATGGATACAGTATTAAAGATGTATATAATACAGCTCTCCAGATACAAGGTATTTTAGTTGTAATCTTATTGGTTCTTCTTGAAACATTTGGAATGTGGTATATTCATACTCAGATGGTTATTCCAATAGACCGATTCGCTGCTGCTCAGTGGGTATTCCAGTTTTCTGTGCTATCACTGATACTTCTTGTTCTTCAGATACCATATAGTGCTGCTATTATGGCGTATGAAAAGATGGACTATTATGCATACCTCAGTATTTTTGAGGTGTTGGCAAAGTTAGGCGTCGCTTATGTAATTAAGTATACAACATTTGATAAACTGATTCTCTATGGAGCTTTTAATATGCTTGTATCGTTAATCTGCTTCTTCTTGTATTATGGTTATGCCAAATGTCACTTTCAAGATTTAAAGTTTGATTTTATTATCAGAAAGCAACTTTTTAAACCGATGTTGTTTTTTTCAGGATGGAATGGATTGGGCTCGTTTGCTTACATGATAAAGAGTCAAGGTTTAAATATGCTCCTAAATGTATTTTTTGGACCTATAGTTAATGCAGCTCGTGGGGTTTCGAATATGGTGATGAGTGCTATTCAGGGATTCCAATCAAATATTGTAATTGCTTTCCGTCCACAATTGATACAATCTTATGCAACAGGAGACAACGAGAGAGTATTAAAACTATTTTATAGTTTGTCAAAGGTGTCTTTTATTCTTTTGGCTATGCTTTCAATACCAGTTATTATAGAGATAGAATATATTCTTCATTTGTGGCTAGGTGATACCATTCCTGACTATACTATTCCCTTTACAATATTAGTACTTGTAAATATGATTATCAGTAGTTTAAATACTCCTGTCTCTCAGGTCGTTCATGCAACAGGAAAGATGAAGAACTATCAGATAGGAACCTGTTTGATGGTTTGCGCTATCCTACCAGTTTCGTGGGTATTTTTGAAATTAGGTTTTGATCCTGTTGTAGTTTACTGGGTAAGTCTTATTATTACTATCGTAAATCAACTTGTATGTAATCTGCTTCTGAAAAAGGTGTATCCGTATAGTTTGAAGGAATATTGTAGAAAAGTAATTATCCCGTGTGTGGCCTTTGTGATCCTTGTTCCTTTGCTTCCATTTGCTATTACAATGATATTCCCTATTTCCTTCTTACGTTTGCTCCTGACTGGTGCTATGAGTGTTTTGATATCTATTACAGTTTCATATATTTTAGTCCTTGACAAGTCTGAAAGGACTATGTTCTTGAACTTTATTAAACGAAAGAATGATAAACAAATTATTGACTAAATACTTAGATACCAAAAAGATTCAATATGAGACTCATGTTGATCTTAAAAAAAGAACTTGGATTCATAGAGGTGGTATAGCAGGTATATTTATCTCGCCTGTAAGTGCAGATGAACTGGAGACGATTGTATCTTTCCTTTATTCGGAGGAGATTTCATTTCTATTAATAGGGCACACTTCCAACCTTTACATTTTGAACGAATGTAATATCCCTGTTGTGGTCTCTACTGCAAAGTGCAAGTATTTCCATGTAGAAAATGGGGAACTCTTCTGTGAAGCCGGTGTGGGAGTAATAAACCTCTCCAAGCAAATGATAAAGCAAGGTATTAAAGGCTTTGAATATTTAACAGGACTTCCAGGTACTGTTGGAGCAGCACTTGTGAATAATAGTTCATGTAGAGAAAATAGTATTTCTGAATTACTTGTGAGCGCAAGAGTTGTACTGAAGGATGGCACCATTAAGATTTTTCATCCTGAAGATTTCAAATATGAATTTAGAAACTCAGTGTTCAAGAAACATGAAGTTGAAGGCACGATCATTTCTACTGTTCTCAAGGTGACTTTTGGTGATGCTGCCAAGATGCAACAAATGGCAGAAGAAAACGATCAAGATAGGGCTAAGCGATTGGAAGGATATTCCAAAAATCTCGGCTGTACTGTAAACCGATGCTTTATTAATGGGAGGATGGCCTTGTGGTTAAAAATAGTTTTATTTGTAAATGGATTATTCGCAAGACTATTCATAAAAACGGAAGATGGAAGAAGTAATCAAAGAAAAAATTTGATTTGTACTCTCACTGGATATAAATCTATAGCCCCCTATGTAAGCCAAAAGAATCCAATTATTTTTAGTTGGATTGATGAAGGTGCCGATATCGCATTCCCTCTTTATCTTGAGTTTATGAGAAAGGTGTACAAGACAGATAAAACAGAAATTGAAATAATACGATAATATGACAAAAGTAAATCTTTTGACTATACATTATGGTAAATGCTATGGTGCCGTTATGCAGACATTCGCTACTTGCAGAATGCTCGAGCAAGCAGGTCATACTGTTAGGGTAATCAATCTGATCAATCCTTCTCAAAAAGGGAATTGGAAGAGTATTCACTACTGGATGGATTGTATCCGAGAATTTCAGTTTTGGTTTTTCAAGAAAAAGTATTTTTCGAAACTTACAAATAAAGCATATTCTATTGAGGAGATCAATCTACCTAAATCGGATGTTACTGTTGTAGGAAGTGATCAAGTATGGAATCGTGACATTACAGGTTGCTTTGGATATTCTTTTTTTCTTGATTTTGTAAATGGCCAACGAAAAGTTGCTATGTCATCAAGCTTTGGAAAAGAGGTATGGGACGAGGACAAAAAGTATACAGCGGCCGCGAAAGCTTTGCTTTCGCAATTCTGTGCTATTTCTGTTCGTGAATCTTCTGGGGTCAAGATACTCAATAGCATAATGAAACTTGAAGCAATCAATCTTCCTGACCCTACACTCGGATATGGAAAGTTTGAGGATCTGGTTCTAAATCACAAACCTCTGCATCAAGTGTTTCCTTTTCTTCTCTTGAATGATAGTAAGGCGAAGGAGAAGGCGAATCATATTGCAAACACCCTTGGTTTGCCCTTGTTTGTACACTCTTCTTTTTCTTCTAGGATTCTAAATGGTCCAAGACACTGGCTTACACGAATCAGAAACTCTGAATACGTTATTACAGATTCATTTCATGGATTGGCTCTTAGTCTCATCTTCAACAAACAGTTCTTTGTGTTCTGTGCATCAGAAAAAAAGTTTACTCGACTGCGTTCACTATTACAGTTATTTTCGCTGGAATATAGGTATGTAGAAAGCGTTGAAGATTTTGAAAGAAGAAAAGAGGAACTTCTTTGTCCAATTGATTACGTTCATGTAAACATAGTCTTAAAAAGTGAACAAGAGCGTTATCGTTCCTTTATTCAGAATTCAATATGAAAAAAATACTAATAGTAGTACCGGGGTGTCGAACTGGTGGAGTGTTGTCTTCATTAATTGCATTACTTAATTCGACATTTGTTGAGAGATACGATATCCATCTTTTCGTGATGAACACCTATGGTGAACACCTACAATCAGAACTTGCCCAATTCTCTATTGGAAAGAATCTTGGTACATCTTTGCTTAATGCCAATGTCGTAAATAGTTCTGGTATTCGGAAGTTGATATTGATATTATTCAAACTAATATTGAAAATACCTTTTTTGGGGAAATTTTTCTCTAATTGTATAGAAACATCAACCATAAGGAGTATAGAAAAGGATAACTATGATTGTGTTATCTCATTTCAGGAGAGTGCGTCACTACCTTTTGTTGCTAAGTTTTCCAATCCCAATAAAATCACATGGATACATTGTGATTATTCGAGAATATTTACAAATAAAATGGATGAATATGCAGTGTTTTCAAAATATTGCAAAATTGTAACAGTTTCAGAGTATACAAGAGTTTCATTTTGTAAATTACTTCCATCTCTTGAATCAAGAGTGGTAGTTATTTACAATATAATGGACTCAAGTGCGATTATCCAGAAATCGAAAGAACCAATAGATGATGATCGTTTTAGTATAGAAGAATTTACAATAATTTCCGTCGGCAGAATATCTGCTGTTAAACAATTTAATCTTATTCCTTCAATAGCATCAAATCTAAAGACAAGAGGTCTTGCTTTTAAATGGTATATACTTGGAGGAAAGCATGAAATAGAGCCATATCGGAAATTGATGCAGGCTATTTCAGATTATTCCGTAGAAAATGAGGTCATTTGTTTAGGTAATAAAACTAATCCATATCCATACTTCAAGGTGGCGGATTTGTTAGTTTCAACATCCAGCTCAGAAGCATGTCCTATGATTTTTAATGAAGCTAAGATATTAAACCTTCCTGTTGTGACGAATAATTTTGGTTCAGCGCATGAATTTATTGTAGAGGGACAAGATGGGCAAATATGTTCATTAACGGTAATGGCTGATGTAATCGATAATATCATTCATACACAAAGAAGATTTAATCCACATATTTCGATTGATTTTGATGAGCAGTATATATTATCACAAATTGACAAACTTTTGATTTAAAAAAACATGAATGAAACAAGATACTATAAAAGATACTATAAATATTATCTCTTTTTGTTGGTAATATTGTGCACATGGTTCAGTACAATCGTTGCTCCTCCTATGCCTATTCGATTGGTGTATTTGGCAGCTCTAATTATACCTGCATATTTGTATGCTCCCAATCTTATAGTACCAGTATTGATATGTTTCACAGGTATAGCGGCATATGGATTCTCATGCTCGTATATGCCAACAGAGTTATATTATTATTTAATAATTATGTTTCTTTTATTGGGCTTTGGTTTGCAAAGAAATTTGAAAACACAACGTCCATCAATATTGTTTACCTGCTTCTGTTTATATGTTTTATGTATTGATCTGCTGGGAGGAGAAAGGTTAGAGAATATTGATTATAGCATGTTGGTTGTATTAATATCTTTCTTTTTTGTGAGTAAAAAAGGACATGAGGAAAGCTCTTATATTTTAAGCTTCATTATGGTATCTCTGATTATATGTCTATATTTCTTCACTTATGGCCAGAGTGGAGCTGTAGAAGTTTCTGAAGATGGTCGAACGGCATGGAAGGATTCTAATTATCTTGGCAATGTATGTGGTATGGGTATTGTTCTTGCCTACAACGTACTTATAAATAACCTTTATACGAACAAAAAATTTAAATATCTCTGTTTGCTTATCGTTATTATTGGAGTGATAATGATTGCTCTTAATGCCTCACGAGGAGCATTTCTTTCAATGGCTGTTGCAATTACGATTATTACGTTATTCGCAAGAATCAAAACGAGTTCAAAATTTGGAATAGTTATAGCTGTTTTTTTGAGTGTTGTTATAATGTATAGTATGGGATTATTCAAGGTACTTGAAGAGAGAGTTATGAGTGATGACGGTACTGGAAATGCTCGAACAATTATTTGGGCAGCAAAGTTAGATGCGTACTCACAACTGTCTTTACTTGAAAAAGTATTTGGAATAGGATATAGGAGGGGCTTCGAACTTGCAATTCCAGGAGGTTTTGGCTTTCACTGCGATTATATTGCGTGGTTGGTTGACTATGGCATTGCTGGCTTATTGTTCTTTATATCCTTATTAATATATCCTTTAAAGCTAGTATGGAATCGACAATCACAAAGACCAATTGTTTTATCATTGATACTCTTTTTAGCGACTTGTTGTTCTACATTAGAGCCACTGACTGCTGGGCGATTGGCATATTGGTATTTCTATATGCTTATAGTTCTGTTTGCTCGTTGGAGCAGTCAACAAACTAATTAACATTGATAAATTATGTATATACGATCTCGCAACCACCTCCACTTCTATCTTCAGGCGGACATGATGATGAATAGAGGGTACTTCAAAGAACCTCTCAAGATGAAGTTATTGCATCTTGTTGCTCCAGATTACATCATGGAGTTTCTTAAAATAATGAGAAAGGTACAATATTACTCTCAATGTAAATTTCCGGGGGGGGTATTTTGCTTATAATCAATAAGTTATTGTTTTTTAGATTGTCTCGTAAACTTGGATTCAGTATCGGATATAATGCTTGCGATTACGGATTGGTCATTCCTCACTATGGAACCATCGTTGTGGGAAACACTAATAAGATAGGTCCATACGCCGTTTTACATACCTCCACTTGTATTACTGATACAGGGAGAATAATAGGCAAAGGTTTGAGTTTATCTACTGGTGCAAAGATTACAGGGGGTGATATGTTGGGTGATCATATTGTTGTGGCTGCTAATTCCGTAGTCACCAAATCCTTCCCTGAAGGTAATGCTTTGCTCACAGGAATGCCTGCGGTGAAAAAAAAAGAATTGTCAGATTGGTATTCGTCGCTGAGTGGTGAGATGAAAAGAAGGGCAGATGCAATAAAGTGTCTTAAAATAAAAATGGGAATTGAATAAATGAGTAAAAAAGGAAAGTTCTACATTCTAAATTGGGTGTTCAGCTATGGTTCTGCCAGTAGCAACAGATTATTAGCGTACGCTAATAGTGCGGCTGAACAAGGATATAAAGTTGATATTGTGGTATTTCTAAGGATGGAGTTGAAGAATTGCCATCCGAGGGAAGGAGTCACAATCAGAGGGCTAAAACCTTGTAGAGTTCAAAATAAAATATTCTCTAAATTATTATCCTTTTTCACCACCATTTGGTTTTTGCTTACTGAAGTAAAGAAAGAGGATAGATTGCTACTGTATGGATCTGCAGAATATCTGCCTTTCCTTGTGTGGTTTAGGCGGAGACAGACTTACTTTGAATTGACAGAGTGTCCAGATTTGTTTAAGCCAAAAAATTATCCATGGTGTTACTATAAAAGACTTTGGAAACGTTTGAATGGTATCTTCGTCATTTCGAGTAATCTGAAGAAGTATTTTGTAGATTATGGCGTGGATTCTAAGAAAATTCATATTATCAATATGATAGTGGATTCATCTCGTTTTGAAGGAATAAAGCGAGACCCTAATGTTGAAAAGTATATTGCTTACTGTGGTAATGTCAACAAGGATAGCAAGGATGGTGTTGGAGACCTGATAGCTTCATTTGTTAGATATCATAAGAAGTATAAAGACAGAAAACTCTATATTATTGGTCCTATCGTGTCGCAAGAACAGAAGCAGGAGTATGAAGAATTTTTGAGGTCATCGAACGTTCTTGATAGCGTAGTTTTTACAGACTCCATTTCTCCTACTGCAATACCTCAGTATTTCGTGAATGCAGAGATGTTAGTTCTTGCACGTCCTGATAACATTCAAGCGAAGTATGGCTTTCCGACAAAACTTGGTGAGTATCTTCTTTCCTGTAGGCCTGTAGTCCTGACTGATGTTGGAAACATCTTGGATTTCCTTGCTGATGGACAAAGTGCTTTCATTGCTCAACCTGGTAATGTTACCAGTATCTCTGATAAGATGATGGAAGTTTCAGAATACTCAGATCGGGCTGATATTATTGCTGCTACAGGTAAAGAGGTGGCTATGAAGGAGTTCAATAGTACCACGGAAACAGCAAAATTACTGTCAATAATGTTCAACTAAATAATGCCCTTATTATACATGCGTACTATAACCCTCATTTATGAACGCCATCATTATCTTTATCGATGGCTAAAACCTATGCTTGCTGCTCGCAAGGAATTTAAGAAATTAGGATATAAAGTAGAGTATCAAAGTATTGTAGATTACTTTCCTATTTTCCGTGGAAGTCTTCAGAAGAAATTGGAACATGCTTCTATAAAGTCTGCATGTCAGGGAAAATTTGATATTGTGATGATGGCTTTCCATCACTCCACATCGGATTTTTGCATGAAACTAACAGCTGAAAAGCGTGCTGAAGTACTGAAGAAAATCAAGGCTCATTGTAATACTCTCGTTTGGTTAGATACAGCGGATAGTACAGGAACTTGTATGTTCGACGTAATGCCATACGTTGATCTCTATTTCAAGAAACAGGTACTTAAGAATACTGAAGATTATTGTCGTGATGTATATGGTACACGTACATTTTGCGAATATTATCATGACATGCTGAAGATTGAGGATGATGTCATTACTCAACGATACTATCCACATACAGAGAAGCAGTATCTGAGTAAACTTCGTGTGGCTTGGAATGTAGGTATAGGTGATTTATATGCCGTTAAACCTATTCAACTTATCATGCATCCATTTAGTGTAACGAAACCAAAATTCTTGAGTCCTGATAGTGAGCGTCCGTTGGATGTGCAGTATCGTGGCAGTGGTTATTCTCCTATTGCAGGCTATCCACGTTCTCGTAGTAGAGAACTGATGATGGAGATGATGGGGGAGTCTATCATCAAAATTTCGGACATTACTAAGCGTATACCCAAAGAAGAATTTATCAAGGAAGGACAGAGTTCCAAGTGCATTCTTTCACCTTTTGGTTGGGGAGAGATTTGTGGTCGAGACTTTGAGGCATTCGTGTATGGCGGTTGTATGATCAAACAGGACATGAGTCATTGCGTTACTTATCCTAATGCATATCAGCCAGGAGTAACATACATTCCACTTAAATGGGATTTCTCCGATTTCAAAGAAAAACTATCTAAGGCAACTTCTCCAGAATATAAGGAACTTGCTAAAAAAGCACAAGAGTACTACAAGCATTTCTTTACTCCTGAAGGGCGTATGGATTTTGCTAAACATATTGTGTCAGAATTGGAAAGATGATGAAATATATCGAGTGTAAATTGTTGAATAATAGCGATTTAAATGCTATTAACAATGGGGGGGGAAAAATAAAGAACCTTCTATTCAATGAATCTTTTTCTTTTACTTTTTGGTTTCGAATCGGTAGTTGGTTAGAATATAGTAATCATGGGTTTTTACGTTTTATATTCACTTTGTTCTATCGAAGAAAAATGCGTAGAACAGGAAGACAAATACCTTTGGGAACACGAATTGGGGGAGGTTTTAGATTGATTCACTATGGAACAGTTGTAATTCATCGGAAAGCTATAATAGGAAAGAATTGCACAATACTCCATAATGTTACAATAGGAAAGACTCATAAAGGCGTTCCTTCTATTGGTGATAATGTCATGATTGGGGCAAATGCTGTTTTGGTTGGACCTATACATGTGGGAAATAATGTTGTGATCGGGGCAGGAAGTGTAGTCGTGAAAGATGTCCCTGATAATGCTTGTGTTGCTGGTAACCCAGGGAGAATTGTGTCACAAAATGGTTTAATTGCAGGAAAAGGATATTAATTATGAAATACGATTATTTGATTGTTGGTTCTGGTCTTTTTGGAGCTACGTTTGCTTATAAAGCTAAACATGCAGGTAAAAAAGTGCTTGTTATTGATAAACGTCCACATCTTGGTGGTAATGTGTATTGCGAGAACATTGAGGGCATTAACGTGCATAAATATGGTGCGCACATTTTCCATACCAACAACAAAGAGGTATGGAATTTCGTGAACTCTATTGTAGAGTTTAACCGCTACACAAACTGTCCTATGGCAAACTACAAAGGTGAGCTCTACAATTTGCCTTTTAATATGAATACTTTCAATCGTATGTGGCCGGAGGTACATACACCAGCCGAGGCTCAAGTAAAGATTGACGAGCAGAAAGCAGAAGCTGTAGCTGCTCTTGATGGTCGTGAACCACAGAACTTGGAGGAACAAGCACTTTGTCTTGTGGGTAAGGATATTTTCTACAAGCTCATAAAGGAGTACACGGAGAAACAATGGGGACGTGACTGCAAGGATCTTCCAGCTTTCATTATCAAGCGTCTGCCGGTGCGCATGATCTTCGATAACAATTACTTCAATGACAGATATCAAGGAATTCCTATTGGAGGTTACAACAAACTGATTGATGGATTGCTTGAAGGAGTTGAATGTGAAATTGGTGTCGATTTCTTCCATTCTGAATACAAAGATTGGCAGAAGTATGCCGACAAACTCGTTTATACAGGCGCAGTGGATGAGTATTTTGACTACAAATTAGGTAGGCTCGACTGGCGTACTGTTAGTTTTAAAACTCGTGTAGAGAATACTCCTAACTATCAAGGAAATGCTGTGGTGAACTACACTAGTCACAATGAACTTTATACTCGTGTGATTGAACACAAACATTTCGAGATGTTTGGTCAGGAGGTTTATGATTGTTTAAAGACTGTTGTTTCGGAGGAATACTCAACAGAGTATAAGGAAGGCATGGAACCATACTATCCAGTAAATGATGATTGTAATAATGCCCTTGCTGAGAAATATCGTCAATTGACTGAACAGGAAGAAAACGTCATCTTTGGAGGTCGTCTCGGTCAGTATAAATATTTTGATATGGCTCCAACGATTGAACAGGTTTTGAATATTATTATCTAATAATTATTATGTCAGTTAAACACTTTTTTGAAGTTTATTCTCCCAAGCGCATGTGGAGAAAGATTTGGTTAGGTCTTGCTGGACTTCCTATGCTTCCTCAATATCGAGCTAAGTTCCTGAAAATGGGGGGGGTAAATATTAAAGGACGAGCTTTGGTTTATGGTGGAACGTTAATTGATACAGTTGCTCCAGACAAAATTTTTATTGGTAATAATGTAGCAATTACAGCAGGTACAAAGATATTGACCCATTATCTTGATCCAACATCAAAAGGCAGAAGATTTCGGATCGGAGAGGTCCATATAGAGGACGATGTATTCATCGGAGTGAATGTAGTAATTTGCAATTCGGTTACTATAGGACAAGGGGCTATTATAGGAGCCGGTAGTATTGTTACAAAAGATATTCCACCATACCAGGTATGGGCAGGTAATCCTGCAAAATTCATAAAAGAAAGAGAACACTAATAGGAATATATGAAGAGAATTTCAATTCTTGTATCGACAATAGATTCAGGAGGGGCGGAGAAACAAGCGGTATTACTTGCTACCCATCTATCAAAACGGACAGATGTGAATTTGATTGTGTTGTATGGTGATTATCCGGAATATAAATACAATGTGGATTTACTTGCTGAAAGTAATGTGAAAGTGCATAAGCTCTTTGGCAATATGCTTTCGAAGATGGGGCATATTAGGAATATTTTGAAAGAGACAAAAACAGATGTGCTACTGAACTACCTTACAATGCCTGATTTTGTAGGTTCGTTCGTAGGCCGTATGTGTGGTATAAGGGTATATAATGGCATACGTAATTCTCGCCTACCCAAAGGTAAGATGTTAATGGAGAAGTTGGCGCATAATCTGTGGGCTACTGGCACTATTTACAACTGCTATTCGGGTGCGGATTATTTCGGAAATCTTGGCTTTCATAAGAGCAAGAACATCGTAATACCGAACTGTTTTCCCAATATAGCCGAACCTATAGCTCGCCAAGAACATAAGGTGAAAAACATCATTACAGTCGGTCGTTTTGACCCGCAGAAGGATTATGAGACGCTTATAGCAGGTGTTGCCCTATTGGAGCGGAACGACTTCCGTCTTAGCATCGTAGGATATGGCTCACTTGAAGGACAGATTAGAAATTGGGTGAAGGAATATGGCATAGAAAAGAAGAGCGACATATACATTAAGCCAAATAACGTATTTGAATTAGAACAGAATGCTGATATTTATCTCTCTACCAGTCTTTTTGAAGGTACGAGCAATAGTATCATGGAAGCTTTAAACTGGAGTTTGCCAGTAGTGGCAACCAATGTGGGTGACAATGATCATTTAGTAATAGATGGAGAGAATGGGTTTCTGCATCCTATAGGTGACGTGAATGGAATAGCTGCGTCACTCTGTCGTCTGTTGGATTCTTCTGACTTACGCAACAAAATGGGACAGAAAAGCAATCAGATTCTTAGAGAAAGTTATTCATTGGAGTTATTCGAAAGGAGATACATGGATTTAATAGAAGGACGTTAAATAGTTTATGAGAACAGTATTCATAGGTGCGCATGAGGATCCGAATGGGATCAACTCTTATACCTTTAACCTTGCACTTGCCCTAAAAAAATGTGGCTTCGAATCATTGGTGATGGCGTTTGGTTCGTGTAACAAAATAACAGACTATAAAGGTGTCACCATAAAACAATACAAGACTCATGGTGGTACAATCACGAGTCTTCCTACTTTATATTTCAAGTCAATACCTTATCTGATTAAACACCGTAAAGAGATAGATATGGTATCGTATCAGACAGTGACGTATTCTGTGATACCTGCGTTTATCGCTCGACTGTTTGGAATGAAGACTTGTGCAATAATTCATAGTCTGCCAGAGGATAGTCCAAAGCATAGTGCAAAGAAGAAGAAAATTATGGTAACCACAATGAAGATTGCCCTTGCATTTACGCGCAATGTGATTACCGTCAGCCATACTAAGGCGCAGGAAGTGTATGAGCGATACGGAAAGAAATGTAGGGTGTTACCTTGTGGTGTGTTTATGCCTGAAGTAAAAGAATTGAATACTAATGTTCTGGAGAAGAATGGCATCAATGTAGGTAAGTTTTTCTTGACGATAGGACGTATAGATCCTATCAAGAACTATGAAGTACTGATTGACGCTTTTAAGCAGCATGATTATGGTGAGTATCAACTGGTGATAGGTGGTGATGTTAACAATGCTTACGGAAAAACAGTCGTGGAACGTGCAGCAGGTTGCAAGAACATCATATTTCCAGGGATTGTATGTGGGGATACTAAAAGCGCATTGTTAAAAAACTGTATGGCTTATTGTTTAGTATCTTCTTCGGAAGGATTACCTATTGCTCTTCTTGAGGGTATGTCGTATGGGAAGATTCCTGTAGTGACTCGCATTCCTTCCATCATGGAGGTTCTGGAAAAATACAAAATTGGTCTTTGGAGTGAGGTGAAGAATGTAGGACAGTTGGCTGCTAATATGCAGACTGTGGAGAATGACTATGAGAATTTGAAAGAACAAGGTGAGAAAGCTCGTAAAATAGTAGAAAAGAATTATACATGGCCGCAGATATGTGACCAATATTTGAATTTGGTAAAAGAATTTTAAGATATGAACATATTGATTACTGGAGTCCACGGTTTTGTAGGCTCAAATTTGGTAAAATATCTCGCCAAGGAGAATACAATATATGGGTTGGACATTGTACAACCTCAGAAGGATGGTGTGATGTGTACTTTCAGTTGGGATGCATTAGACGTTGAAAATGGACTACCTGAAATTGATGCCATTATTCATTTGGCAGGAATGGCACATGACACTCGCAATAAGAGTGCTGCTGATGTTTACTTTAAGGTGAATACAGGACTGACGCAGAAAATCTTCGATTGGTATATGGCTTCACCAACTGCCAAGAAGTTTGTGTTTTTCTCTACGGTGAAGAGTGCTGCCGACCGTGTGAAGGGTGAATTCCTGACCGAAGAGTGTGTACCAACACCTGTGGGTCCTTATGGAGAGAGCAAGATTAAGGCGGAGGACTATATCATCAAAAAGTTTGCGCCGAAGGCTCTTAAACGTCCGTTCCACAATTTTGATGATAGCGATAGTATTGTATCGGATAAACAAGTTTACATCATACGCCCTTGCATGATTCATGGTCCTGGTAATAAGGGTAATTTGAATATGTTGTATGGTGTGGTGAAGAAAGGCATTCCTTGGCCATTGGGAGCGTTTGAGAATCGTCGCTCGTTTACTTCTATTGGTAATCTTTGTGTTGTGATAGAAGGGTTGTTGACAAAGTCTGTTCCTTCGGGTATATACCACATGGGTGATGACGAAGCTCTCTCTACCAACGAACTTATTGAGGTGATTTGTGAGGCAATAGGTAAGAAAGCACACATCTGGCGCATTCCGAAAGGGCTGATGAATGGTGTGGCAAAGGTGGGCGGTTGGTTACACCTGCCGTTGAATCCTCTCCGTATGCAGAAACTCACGGAAAACTATGTGGTGAGCAACAAGAAGATCAAATCTGCATTGGGTATTGATGCGATGCCGATTCGTGCCAAGGATGGTCTGATTGATACAATCCGGAGCTTCGGAAAGTAAACGCTTGTTGAAAAGAGTCCAAGTATGATGCGTGATTATTGCAAGCAAAACGATATAGAATCAGAAACTATCTATTTTAGGTATACACACGATTAAAAGATTTCACCAATATAGATATACGAATATAGTATTGATAGTAAGTAATAACAAAACGAAATGAAAATGTATATTTTAATTTTTTTCATACTCTTATTGGCAGAACTTATTTATTTCCGCATTGCAGATAAGTGTAACATCATCGACAAACCCAATGAGCGTTCATCTCATTCGATGATTATCTTACGTGGTGGTGGTATTATTTTTTTGGTTGGTGCATGGGTATGGAGCGGATTTTATGGTTTTCAGTATCCGTGGATGTTGGCGGCGGTGACTTTGGCTGCTGGGATATCGTTTGTGGATGATATTCATAGTTTGCCAGACTCAGTGCGTCTTGTAGCGCAGTTTGTAACTATGGGGTTGATGTTCCATCAGTTGGATATTTTGCATTTGGATATGTGGTGGATCGTGATTCTTGCATTGATCGTGTGCGTGGGAGCGACGAATATTATCAATTTTATGGATGGAGTGAATGGTATTACGGGAGGATATTCTTTGGCGGTGCTTGTTCCTTTGTTGTTGATGAACAAAAAGATACATTTTATGGAGAGTTCTTTTTTGATTGTCATGATCCTGTCTGTACTGGTGTTTTGTTTGTTCAATTTCCGTCCTAAAAATCGGGCGAAGTGTTTTGCCGGGGATGTGGGAAGTATCGGGATCGCTTTTATCTTATTGTTCTCTATTGGGAAATTGGTGATGCAGACCGGAGATATAACTTGGCTGTCTTTTCTTGTCGTGTACGGAGTGGACGGTTGCCTTACGATCTGTCATCGGATAATGCTTCATGAAAATTTGGGAGAGGCACATCGAAAACATGCATACCAGTTGATGGCGAACGAATTGAATATGTCTCATCCTGTGGTCAGTCTTATTTATATGGTGTTGCAGTTGGCTGTTTCTTTGATTATGGTATATGTGTTACCGGATCAGGCGGTTGTTCATTGGGTTTATTTGGGTATCGTGATCGTTTTGCTGGCTGTAGCATATCTCGTGTTTATGAAGAAATATTATCATCTGCACGAGAAATATCTTGAATCATTGAAGAGATGATTGAGACAAGCATGATGTTAGAGATTAAGGATCGAGTGTATGAGTACAAATAAATAGATGAGTGATGTTGGAGTTGCTGGAAGGAAAAGAGGAATTGACCGGGCGTCTTTCGCAGGTGTTGGAGGAGCGTTTGGATGAGCTTTGGGAGTCGGGGGTGTTGGATCAGGAGAGGTTGGATGAGGTGAGGGGGATGCATCTTCGTACGGAGTTGTTCTTGTGATGGGTATTATTGGAGAAGAGGGGCAAGAATTGTAGAAGGAGGGGTGTGCCGGTACGGAATAATCCTTATATTTGCTTCCTTAACAAGGATGATTGTGGGAACGGTGACTTCTGATGTTTGTGACTTTGTCGATTGGAGGTTGGGTTGGTGATAAATTGGAAAATGTAAGATGATATGAATACTCTGGGCATAGATGCTTTACGTGCTGATATTTTTAAGGAACTTATGAAGTTGGATAAGGAAAAGTTGTCTGAGGTTTATAAGTTTGTTAAAAAACTGGCTTCAAAAGAGGCTTCTGAAGTGCAGTTGTTGCAAGATATATTGGATAAATCTGCTGATTACGCAGTTAAAGCTTATGAACGGGGTGATTTCCGGTCTACTGAGGAAGTTATGGGGCTGCAAGGTGATAAACTTCGGGAAGGGCATAGGTTCGTTAAGTCTTTGGTTGATATTCGTGAAACGAAAGATAAAGAATATGTGATGCCTGATGATTTGTTGCAAAAAGTGGCCGAATATACCATGAAAAACATAGAAAATGAGGGACCGTACTACACAACAGATGAGGTTGATGAATATATAAATAGAAGAATGGGTTGGTAGTGAACAAGATGGTCTGGAGAAAATATTGATAGGAAACAGGGGGGTGTCCCTTGAAAAATAGAATAGTTGAATAGTATGGAGATACAAAGGATTGATAAGGAGTTGCTTGCGGGGCTTCATCGGGAGGCGGTGGCGAGTGAGCGGAGGCGGATGAATTTTGATTTGCGTACTTCGGGACGGGATCAGAGCCAGAGGATGCTCAATGCGTTGGAACCGGGGACGGTCGTTCCGGTTCACCGGCATACGGAGACGGCGGAAACGACGGTCTGCATAGAGGGGTGGCTGGATGTTGTCCTCTATGACGAGGTGCCCGCTACGGATGGAGCCGAAGGGGAACGGAAATTCACGGAGGTCTCGCGCGTGACCCTTTGCCCGCGCGAAGGCAAATACGGCGTGCAGATTCCCTTGGGCGTATGGCATAGCGTGGACGTCAAAGAGCCAAGCACCATCTTCGAAGCCAAAGACGGCGCTTATGTGAACGCTTTGTCGCAGGGGAAATAAAATAATGTTACCTGATTAATTTGTTCATGTAGGAGAAAATCGTTAGTTTTGAACACAAATCTAATAGAGAAGAAGGATATGGTAGGCATACTGAAAATAGCGGCATATATTTGTGAGCGGTATAAGGAAGAATATGGGGAAGCCATCGATGAGATGAAACTTCATAAACTTCTTTATTTCACACAGAGAGAATGTATGATACAAACAGGTAAGCCTATGACTTCGGCGGCGTTTGAGGCTTGGAAATATGGTCCGGTCTCTTCATATATACACAATAAGTTCATGAAAGGAAAATTGGGAGAGCCTTTGAGTTCGGATTTGGGATATTTTTATCAACCAATATTTGATAAGGTCTTTGAACTTTATGCCCCGAAGGATGCATGGAGTCTAAGTATTCTTTCACATGGCGAAATCAGTTGGCAAAGGGCACGCCAGGGCATCCCTTCCGACCAGAATTCCTCTCGTAAGCTATCGACAAGTGATATTCAAGAAGATGCTGCCCGCATTCGCCTCCGTAGATTCCTGCTGAAATGCGAATAACTGAACAACAATTAAATTGGTTAGATGGTTTGTCATGCGTAAGGTTGAAAAGTGACGACACTCATCTGAGAGAAGTGGAGAATTTTGTAAGTTGCAAAAATTCAGGACTTCAAGAAATGATCCAGGGAAATGCTTTTAAGGAGGATGAAAAAGGAAATACTGCATTTTATATAATTAAGTCACGATGTGGTGAAATTCTTGCCTATTTTTCTCTTAAATGTGGATTGTTGTTTGATAAACATGGCGATCTTGAGATAATTGACTCTAAGAAGAAGTTGAGCCAGTTATTAAGCAAAAGAAAACTTCTTACGGGAAATGAATCGTTGGCGTCTGAGCTTAAGACGGATTTAGATAAAGAGATTCTTTCCATAAAAGAAAAATTACGACATTGGATAGAAATTGATGAAAATGACAGTATCCACAAGCGTGTTGCTCATACGCCTATATATGATTTTGGTTGTACGCTTTTGTGTCAAAAGGTTGATTCTTTAGGTTCCGGGCAAGAGAAGTTTTATAATGAATTCAATCCTGATTTAAATGCTATATAAGGAAATACTTGTTCCAATGCTCTGTGCGGGATCGCATAAAGGGAACCTTATTATATAGGCGGTTTTTATGCGATCCCGCAGTAGATGCAGAAGGGGCCTTTATGTGAGGAAGGCTTTGTAGAGGCTGGCGATTCCGCCGGAGAGCATCAGGGTGTAGCCGGAGAGGCCGAGCCAGTCGGCTTCGAGGGGCCGGGAGAGAGGAGCGAGAGTATCGCTCCCAGAGCGGCGAGAGTCATTTCCGTATCCCCCCTCCACAGGGAGAGTAGGGATAGGAGGCTCAGGCAGAGGACAAGGACAAAGGTTGTCACCGGCAACCGGTTGTTTACGCCGGGGAAAGATGACCCGGGCGAGGGTGGTGATGAAATTGAGGATGGTTTCAAGGATGTTCATGAATTATGATTTATGATTTATGAATTATGATTTATGATTTGAGACTTGGATATTGGGAAATAAATCGTTTCTTTGTAGAAAGATTAAAAAATTGAAAACTTATACCATATCCGAAAAGGACAGTTCTTCCGTACAGGAACCGGGCGTTTCTTATTCGCTTGAAAATCCTGTTGTCGAGGCATATCCTGTCATGTCTATGGAGGAGGCCTTGAAGAACGGCATGACGCTGGAAGAAT
Organism: Parabacteroides sp. MSK.9.14; assembly: GCF_019041495.1. Taxonomy (NCBI): domain Bacteria; kingdom Pseudomonadati; phylum Bacteroidota; class Bacteroidia; order Bacteroidales; family Tannerellaceae; genus Parabacteroides; species Parabacteroides sp. MSK.9.14. The sequence continues at coordinate 13,129 of NZ_JAHPXO010000027.1, read as the reverse complement.
CCAAACAACGGATCTTGAAAAGGATCATGAATGAAGTTGTTTTTCGATTTTTTTGCTGATTTTGACTAAGAGGGCTTGGTAGGCGGCGCGGTTGTCGCCGTTGACTTCGCTGATGTATTTGCTTTGGGAGATTTTCCGGGCAAAGGTTTTTGCGTCGTTGCTGGCATCGGCGGCAAAGGGATAGGCGGAGCGGACCAGGCGGGCATAGTCCATGAAGGAGTCTGCGGGGCTGTCGTAGACGCGGAAACGGAGGGAGTGGGCGCCGAGCTCGATGCCTTCGCCTTTCCACCAGACGTTGGGACGGCCGTAGGCGGTGATGCCGAAATAGTTGTGGTGCTCGACGGCAAGTGTGCTCTGGCCCCAACCGGATTCGATCGCCGCTTGTGCAAGGATGACTACCGGATTGATCCGGAAGGCTTCCCCCGCCTTTTGGGCCAGGGGAAGGAGAGGGTGTAAAAATTCGCTTTGCTTCATTTTTTCCTTTGAAGATTAAAGAGTTGTTTTCTTCGAAAATTAGAGAGTTAAAGAATTAAGAGAGAGGGGGCTACAGTTCGCCGGGGCGTTCGTCGCCACCATCGCCGCCGGTGCCGCCGGTGTTGCCGCCGCCGGACGATTCGGACGAGGCGTCTTTTTTGGGGACGTAGCGTTCGAAGGAGACGGTGTTGACGATGTTCTTCAGCATTGTGCCGGGGTAGAAGACGATGTGGGCACGGTTGAAGAGGGCGGTGCTGAAGCCGTCGATGGTGGGCGATCCCTTACTGCCGGCAACCATGCGGAAGCTGCCGAACTCGCCCAAGTGGATGGACTCGCCGTCGGAGAGGGCTTCGTTCATGACTTTGATCAGGCCGTCGAGAACCAGGATGATCTCTCCGCGGCTGGCGGTACAGAGGTTTTCGATACGGGTACAGATCTTGTTCAGCGTCAGTTGTTTCGTGATGCTGGTCTGTGCATGGTAAAGGGTCGAACCTTCGGTTGCGCCTTTGCTCATGTCTTTGCGTTTGACGAGAGTGTAAACTAATGGCATAAAATTAGGAATTTAAAGGTGAATAATTGATAAAACTAATATCGCATGAAAAACGGCCGTGTGGATATCTGATTGATCGGGTTTGCCCTTATTGACTATACAAAGATACGACAGGGAAAAACTTCGGAGTCGATTAGAGTCGATTAGCGTCGATTAGAGTCGAATAGAGTCGATTAATTTTCGTAGATTTGCCGGCGGAGAGAGAATTTCGAAACATAGGTGTTTTAAAGTCAAAACATAGGTGTTTTGGTTGCGAAACATAGGTGTTTCGGGGGTATAGGGAATAAAAGAAGAATGCCATATAATGCTAAAAATCTAACTAAAAACAGAAACAAAAATGAATAAACAAAAAGGTATGAGTGACGGCTTCATGGACGAGTTCGTGAAGTTTCTGAAAAAAAAGTAGGAGAGATAGTCGGAAGGAACATGTCGTTTCCGCTCCTGCAGGAATATATCGAGAAGTTGGACGACGAACGCGAGGTGACACTGTTTTTGCTCGCATTCCTGTTCAAAGTGATGCAAACCAAGAGTGTGAAGGCGTGGATCCGTTTGGCGGATCGTTTTTTCGCGACTTACAGTGACGAACTCTACCGCTATAGCGGTTATTGGAAGGAAGGAACGGGGAATGCCAGAATATGGGTGGCCCGCCCCGAACAGTTCATAAGCTATATGGGGGCGATGATGCGAACCGGGATTATCGGGGATTGCTCGTTTGTCCGTCTGGCCAGCTACATATACCTGGTTTTCGACACCGGGAACATGGAAATCACTCTTTTGAACAAGCTGAAGGAGCAAAATCCGGAGGCTGAAACGATCACGAATGTGATGAATGCAGATTTTAAGGCATTTAAGTAGTTTTTTTAAAAGTAAATAATAATCTGATTTTAAGCACTGTATGGCATTCTTTGCTCTAAAATAAAATCTGGATGAAATGGTTTTCATAATTTGAGGTCCGGGTTGTAATTTTGTGACGGCTGAAAGTTGAAAGTCGTCCTTCTGGAAAAAATGCGAAAATACGCTTTTTTTAATTAGTTATAAGAAGTATGTTTTAGTTATTATATAATAGGGAACGGACAGAGCAAGCGGACACCAGTTGTCTGTTTGCTATTGTAAAGGATTTATTATTAATTCATTAAGTTCGATTCATAAAACGACAAGCCGTAACATTTTTATTAATCATTAAAATCCATCAATTTATGGATCTGAACTTAAAGAAAGAAAGGATTGCAGGATTCCTGGGACAGTCGTATGTCCTCATTCCGCGAAAAGTATTGACGATGTTGTTTCATGGCGAAGGCCGTGAGAAATCGATCGGCATGGTGTATCTGGCTCTGTTCTCGGAAGCGTATTTCAAAGACGGGCCGGTTTTCTTGAACAATCGCCAATACACCTGCAAGCGCGGCGAGTTTGTCGGGCTGAGTGAAGACTTGGCTAAAATGTGCGGGATATGCGCAAGAACCCTGAACCGAGACCTGGTCTGGTTGAAAGAAAAGAATCTGATCGAAGTGAAACGACTCAACGGCGGGATTCGTGTCCGTGTAGGCGGATATGATTCAATCATGGGATTGCGCCGGGATGCAGAAAAAGCCGTGGAGGGGCGAGCAGCTTTCCAGGCTTTGGAAGATGCGGAACGTCTTATGGGCGGACGCAGCATGCAGTTCGATTGTTGTGCTGCCGCAAACGAGGAAGGAGGCATGGCATGATGAACGGTGAAGAAACGAACGGAGGAGTCTCTTTGGACGATATGGAAAAGGCGTTGATCTGCCTTCTGATGACCTCGATGGAAGCGCCGGTGCGTGCCGAATATGGAGGGCTGACCTCGGATATGTTTGCCGACGGCTCGTTGGGGTTTGTCTACGAAGTGATCATGAAAATTCATGCAACGGGAGTCCGTCCGGACATGGTGTTGGTGGAACGCGGAATGCGCGAAGCGGACGAAAAGAAGGCTTCCAAGCTGGGCGGACTGTCGTTCCTGTTGCCCTATATGCTGAATGTGCGCCACGACGGGAATGTGGCGGCCTATGTGGATGGAATCAAGAAACAATATAAACTGAGATGCCTCGCTACGCTGTTCAGCACGATGGCGTTCAAGTCCGGCGAGGTCTCTTCCGTTCCGGAGGAGCTGGTAGACGAGGCCGAACGCCAGTTGATGGAATTCCGCCAGTACACGTCAGAAGGCGCACCGGTGCGCACGATCGGCGAACTTGCCGTCGAAGCAATGGCATGGCATCACCGTCGTTTCGGCGGCGGGCTGGAGACGGAACAGGTGAAGAGCGGGCTGACGGAGTTCGACTACGTGACGGGTGGTTTCCACAACACGGAGCTGACGATCATCGCCGGACGTCCGAGCGACGGGAAAACGGCTGTCACGTTGCAGATGGCGCTGAACGCGGCGCGTGCCGGGAAATCGGTCTGTTTCTTCAGTCTGGAAATGTCGAGCTTGCAGATGCTGAACCGCGTGTTGGCGGGGATGACGGACGTGAACCCGGACCACCTGCGTGTCAACAAACCGACCGAACGCGAGTTGGGTGTCTTGGAAGAGGCTGCCGACCGCTTGAAGGATCTGCCTTTCTATCTCGACTATACGGCCGGGGCTACCGTCGAACAGATACGTGCGAAAGCCATGTTGCAATGCCGTCTGGGGAAATGCGACCTGGTGGTCGTGGACTACTTGCACCTCTTGGGCGGCGAACGCAAGAGAGGCGAGACGCAGGAACAGATGGTCGGCCGCAATATACGTGCACTGAAACAACTGGCGCTGGACTGCAACCGCCCGGTGCTGACGGTTTCGCAGATGAACCGTGCCTGCGAGTTGCGTAGCGACAAGGCGTATCTGCCGGTGATGAGCGACTTGCGCGATTCGGGAACGATCGAACAGGTGGCGGATTGCGTGGCATTCATCTACCGTCCCGAACGCTATGGTTTCACCCGCGACGAGAAGACGGGCCACAGCCTGGTGGGGGTCGGCAAAATCTATATAGCGAAGAACCGCAACGGCTCGATCGGCATCGCCCGTTTCCGTTACAACCCTTCGTTCACCCGTATCACGGATTATATCCAACCCGGAACGCAATCTACTTTAGCTCTGTCATGACGAAGCAAGAAATACAAGAACTGAAAGCCTCCCTGTCGATCAGGGAGGTGATCGGGCGCTATATGACACTGAACCGTGTCGGTCGCCGCTGGATGGGACTCTGCCCCTTCCACGGCGACCGACATCCCTCCCTCTCCGTCAACGAAGAGAAGGGCAGCTTTGTTTGCTATGCTTGCGGGGAGAGGGGTGATGTGTTCGCCTTTGTCAGCAAGGTTGAGAACGTCGGTTTTATTGAGGCGGTGAAGAAATTGACAGTGGACAATGTGAATCGATTGACTGTGGACAACGGACAATTGCCAATTAAGAAAAAGGAAAAGGGGAAAGGGGGTAATGTCGACGCGAAGCGGTTGACGGATGACAATATCGACGCGAAGCGATTGCCGATTGAAAAGATACAAAAAGAAAACGAGATTTTCTTGGCCTCCTTAATGCCGGTAGGCAGCGGTTGTTCGGAATTGACCCCTACCTGGTTGGATTTTGGGGTGGGACAGTCGCCTTTTATGGTTCCTAAATATTGGTGGTCGATGCGGAACCGGTTGGTTTTTCCCGTGCGTGACGAGGAGGGACGGCTGGTCGGGTTTGCCGGCCGGTGGTTGTCGGGCGAGGAAGAGAAGAAGAAATACGTCAATTCGAGGACGAGCGAGTTGTATCGGAAGAGCGAGCTGTTGTACGGGTTGTACGAAGGACGCGAGGCGATTCGCCGGGAAGGGTGTGTTTTTTTGGTGGAAGGATATAAGGATGTGCTGGCGATGCATGCGGCAGGGTTCAAGCATACGGTAGGGTTGTGCGGGACGATACTGAGCAAGGAGCACATTGCTTTGCTGAAACGATATGCGACATCTGTCCGCGTGATGCTGGATGCCGACAAGGCAGGGCGCAAGGGGACGGATGAGACCATCCCGGCCTTTATGGGCGAAGGGATGGAGGCCGTACGGATCGGTTTGCCCGAAGGAGACGATCCGGATTCGCTCTTTCGCCGCCTGGGGAAGGAGGCGTTTGCTGCCTATGTCCGCGAGGCGGTACGACGGACACTGCCTTCGGACGAACAGCTGTTGCTCGGACGTATCCGCAAAGGGATCGGGCTTCTGTCCGATGTCTCGGAGACGGAGAGAAGAGAACGCCTGCTGCTGACGTTGGACGATTGCCTGGAACAGTTGAAAGGGCTTTCCGCCGATGCATCTCGTCCGGCAACAATGGACTGGAGGTGGGCATGACCGGTACGGCAGATGATATAGAAGAAAGAAAATGGAAAAACCGTTCCGCCACCCTCCGGTGGCTGGGACGACAATATAGCCCCGATGTCGCTCCCGAAGTAGCTTCGAGGCGTTTGAAACAGTGGATCGTAGGCAACCCCATCCTGTCCGGCCTCTTGCAGGAGAACGGATGGACGCCTTCACAACGGGTGTTGACTCCGAAACAGGTGGAGCAGATTGTAAGAATCCTTGGGGAGCCTTGAATGTTGCTTTTGGAATTTCTTTCCTAAAGTAACATTCGAGGCTTTGGTTGGCACCTAAAAATGCTTTTTTGATATTTGGTTTATATTGGTTTATATTGGTTTTTTAGGGTTGGCACCTTCAGTACCTTTTTTGTTGGGTTGCACCCAACTTGTCTGTTACTTTTGGCTTGACCCAAAAGTAACCAAAAAGTCAAGGCTTAAGCTGACGAGCTACTTCGTTTCCTTCGTTCGCTGTCGCGTCTGAAACTCGCTTCGCTCAGACAGCAGACGCTCCGGGCGCTCACTACGGTCACTGCGCTTAACGCTCGCCAGCTTAGGCCGGGAGTAGAGCCGGAACGGCTCTTTGGGGATTGCCGATAACGGTGGTTTTGTGTTATTTATATGATGCGATTTATATAATGCGATTGATATGATGCGATTGATGCAATTTGTAGTCAGCAATATTTATATAATGCAATAGGGGGTGTTGGTGATCTTATGCGGGAGGGCAGAGCAGAGCCCTGCCCCTACGGGGTGGGGATGCAAAAGAACAGGCCTTATCAATTAGATATTTATACGGTCAGTTTTCATGCGATCCCGCGTCAAGCGCGGGGACAAGATAGTTTTGGCATATTCCTACGGGGGGATGCAAAAGGGAGATACAAGGGATAAAAGGAAGATACAGAGATAGAGGATATAAAAAACAAAGGAAGAGGTGGTGTTGATGATATTATACACAAAGAGGTGGGTGAGGTTGATGATTTTATGTGGAAGGGCGGAATGGTGTTGGTGATTTTGCGGGAGGGCAGAGCAGAGCCCTGCCCCTACGGGGTGGGGATGCAAAAGGGAGATACAAGGAAATAAAAAGGGAGATACAAGGAAATAAAAAGGGAGATATAAAGAAACAAAAAGGGGGATGCAAAAGGAAAAGTGGAAAAAGGGAAAAGAAAGGAAAAACAGGCAGTATCGGCAATCATAAGAGAAAGCTCCGCTTTCTGGGAAAGGCCTAAGCGGACGGGCGTAAAGCGGAGGGTGAAGGCGTAGCGTCCGGAGCCTGCGCTGTTTGAGCGAAGCGAGTTTCGCAGGCGACAGCGTAGCCTTCGCCCGGAGTAGCCCGGCCGGTTGAGCCTTGATCTTTTGGTTACTTTTGGATCAAGCCAAAAGTAACAGAACAACAGTTGGATGCAATCCAACGAAAAAAGATAACAGTTGAGTGTAACCCAACGAAAAAGAAAAAAGATAACCTGTTGGATGCAATCCAACGAAAAAAAGAAAAAAGACAACAGTTGGGTGTAACCAAACGAAAAAGAGAGAAGAACAGGCAGTATCGGCAATCATAAGAGAAAGCTCTGCTTTCTGGGAAAGGCCTAAGCGGACGGGCGTAAAGCGGAGGGTGAAGGCGTAGCGTCCGGAGCCTGTGCTGTTTGAGCGAAGCGAGTTTCGCAGGCGACAGCGTAGCCTTCGCCCGGAGTAGCCCGACCGGTTGAGCCTTGATCTTTTGGTTACTTTTGGATCAAGCCAAAAGTAACAGAACAACAGTTGGATGTAATCCAACGAAAAAAAGAAATAGTTGGATGCAACCCAACGAAAAAGAAAAAAAACAACCTGTTGGATGTAATCCAATGAAAAAAGATAACAGTTGGATGTGACCCAACAGAGAAAAAGACAACAATAGGATGTTATCCAACAAAAAAGAAAGAAAAAAAGTGCGATCCGATTTAAGACAATGTTTAGTATCTTTGTAATTTGATTTATAAATCGTATGCAGAAATCATAAAATAATATTCAGAAATCATAAATCGGAAAGCAAAATTATAATCACATAATATTTTAACAAAATGAAAAAGAAAAAATTGTGGAGCGCAATGTTAGCGATGAACTTGATTGCGACAACGAGTGTAGGGTTTACCAGGAGGGAAGATGACGATGGCCAGGCAGCCGGAATCATGACCGGGAACAGAAGAGTGAGGATCAGGAATTATATATTGATGTGCATGGCAGTACTCTGTACCTCCTGCGCATCTTACAAGAAAGTAGTTTATTTGCAGGATGTCGAACCGCTGAAACAGCAGGTGATTGAGCAGAAGTACGAAGTGTATATCCACAACGACGATTTGCTGGCGATCATGGTGAACAGTAAGAACCCGGAACTGGCGTTGCCGTTCAACATGCCGATGATATCCTACCAGATCGGCAGCCAAAGCTCACCGCAGCAGCGCGTGTTGGGCTATCTGGTCGACACGAACGGGGAGATCGACTTCCCGATCTTAGGCAAGATGCACGTGGCAGGACTGACCCGCCTGCAGTTGACGGAACTGATCAAGCAACGTCTGACAGAAGAAGACCTGATCAAGGACCCCGTCGTGACGGTGCAGTTCCTGAACTACAAAGTGTCGGTGATGGGCGAAGTGAACCGTCCGGGATCGTTCAACATTTCGGGCGACCGTATCACCCTGCTCGAAGCCTTGAGTATGGCCGGCGACCTGACGATCTACGGACGACGGGACCGGGTGGCCGTGATCCGCGAAAATGACGGGCAACGGACGATCTTGTACCATGACCTCCGGTCGTCCGACGTCTTCAACTCACCCTGCTACTACCTGCAACAGAACGACATCGTGTATGTCGAACCTAACAATTCGAAAGCGGGACAGAGCGAGATCAACCAGAACAAATCGGTGGGCGTGTGGTTGTCTGCCGGCTCGATCCTGGTTTCCATCGTGTCTCTGATTGTGACATTAACAAAGTAAAAGTAAAAGAAAAGATACTATGAACACTGAACAAGAAACGAACACTCGAGTGGAGGAGAACGAACTGAACCTGGAGGACATCCTGCAGGTGGTATTGGCCAACTGGCATTGGTTCGTCCTGTCTGTCGTGGTATGCGCCGGGGCAGCGTTCCTCTATCTGAAATGGGCGCCCAAGGTATACACCCGGACAGCTTCGGTACTGATAAAAGACGACGCGAAAGGCGGTGCGCTGAGCGAATCGGCCGCATTCGAGGATTTAGGAATTTTCGGCACGAAGCGGAATGTGGATAACGAAGTGCTGGTATTCAAGTCCAGGCGATTGATGACCGAAGTGGCGCGTAACCTGCATCTGGACGTGAGCTACACGGTGAAGGAAGGACTGCGTACGGTGGAACTCTACACCCAGTCGCCCGTCCTGCTCTCATTCCCCGATGCGGAAGAGGCGCAAGCCTTCTCGTTGCGGGCAAAACCGATCTCGGCGGAAGAGGTGGTATTGTCCGACTTCGTGATTGACGACGAGTCGGCCGGCGAACCGATGACAGTGGCGCTGAACGACACCGTCACGACACCCGTCGGACGAGTAGTGGTGGTCCCGTCGCTTTACTACGGCGACAAGTATTTCAACACGACCGTGCAGGTGACGAAGTCGCCGTTGCAGAACGTGGCGATCGGTTTCCAAGCAAACTTGCAGGCCACGTTGGCGAGCAAGACGGCCACGATCATCAACCTGACGCTCCAGGACGTCTCCATCCCCCGTGCGGAAGATGTGATCAACACGCTGATCTCCGTCTACAACACAGACGCGATCAACGACAAGAACCAGATCGTGATGAACACCTCCAACTTCATCAACGACCGTCTGATCGTGATCGAGAAGGAGCTGGGCAGCGTGGATTCGGACATCGAGTCCTACAAGCGTGAACACCAGCTGACGGACATCTCGTCCGAGACAGGCATGTACCTGCAGACCTCCAGCCGCAACCAGCAGGAGGGGTTGAGCTTGGAGAACCAGTTGAGCCTGGCGAAATATATCAAAAACTATCTGACTGATCCCGGCAAGAGCTCGGAACTGATCCCGGCGAACACGGGCATCTCGGACGTGAACATCGAGTCGCAGATCGGGGAATACAACGAGATGTTGCTCAAACGCGACAAGCTGATCAGCAACAGTAGCAACAAGAACCCGGTGGTGCAGGACCTGAACAACTCGCTGATCGCGATGAAGCAGACCATCATCCGCTCGGTGGACAACCTGATCGTCGGCCTGAACATCAAGATAAAGAATGTACAGGCACAGGAAGAACAGACGAACCGCCGCATCTCGGCCGTGCCGACCCAGCAGAAGGAGATACTTTCGGTGGAACGCCGCCAGAAGATCAAGGAAGAGCTGTATCTCTACCTGCTGAACAAACGCGAGGAGAACGAGCTGACGCAGCGGATGACGGAAAGCAACGCGCGCATCATCGACCCGGCGTCAGGAAGCAATGTGCCGGTGGCTCCGAAATCGATGATGATCTTCCTGGCTTCCATTGTGTTGGGATGTGCGATCCCGGCAGGTGTCCTGTGGATGCTGGTGATCAGCGACACGAAGGTACGCTCGCGCAAGGATGTGGAGGGAGTCCTCTCCGTTCCGTTCTTGGGTGAAATCCCGATGCGCGACAAGAAAGACAAGAACGAAGTGGTGGTGCATGAGAATGGGCGCGACTCGGTTTCGGAGGCGTTCCGCATTGTGCGTACCAACATGGATTTCATGCGGGTGAAGGATAAGAACATGCAGGTGGTGATATTCACCTCGTTCAATCCGGGAGCCGGCAAGACGTTCGTGTCCATCAACTTGGCAATGAGCTTTGCCCTGACGCACAAGAAGGTCGTCTTGGTCGACCTCGATATTCGTAAGGGTACCCTTAGCTCCCATGTCAAAGTCTCTGACATGGGAGTCACCAACTATTTATCCGGTCGTGTCGACAACGTCGATGAGATCATCCGGAAAGGAGAACTGTACGACAAGCTGGATATCATCCATGCCGGTCCTGTTCCGCCCAACCCGGCTGAGCTTTTGTTGAGCGACAGGTTGGAAACGTTGGTAGCCGAACTGCGCAAGCGGTATGACTATATCATCCTGGACAACGTACCGGCGGGTGTGGTCGCCGATGCGGTGATCGTCAACCGGGTGGCCGACTTGACGATCTATGTTGTCCGTGCAGGCAGAATGGACCGCCGCGCCCTTCCCGAAGTGGAGAAACTCTACAAGGAAGGCAAGCTGCGTAACATGAGCCTGATCCTGAACGGGACGATGTACAAGCATGGCACGTATGGTTATCATTACGGATATGGATACGGCTATGGCTATGGTTACGGCTACGGGTATGGCGACGGACATAATAAAAAGAAATAAAAAAAATGTTTTCCTTACTTTTTCCAAAGAAAAATTTGATTCACACCGATTTGTTGAAAGGGACGGCAGATGTGCATTCGCATCTGCTGCCCGGTGTGGATGATGGCGTGCAAAGCGTCGAAGATATGTGTGCTGCCTTGAAAGCGATGCAGTCGGTCGGTGTCAAGCGGGTTTTCATGACTCCCCATGTGATGTCGGACATGCCCGGCAACCGGCGTGGTTTTCTGCAGGAGCATTTTGCCAAGATGAAAGAGCTTGCTCCCGAAGGGATCGAGCTGCGGTTGGCGGCGGAGTATATGCTGGACAGCGGTTTCCGTGCGCAGATGGCAGACGGGCTGCTGACGTATGCGGACAGGCAGGTACTGGTCGAGACTTCTTATCTTTCGCCGCCCCCCGACTATCTGAGCTTGCTCTACGAACTGAGGCTGGAGGGCTATACGCCTGTCTTGGCTCATCCGGAGCGGTATATGTATATGACGGAGGATGATTATTTCCGGCTGCGGGATAAGGGCTACAAGTTCCAGTTGAACCTGTTCTCCTTTGCCGGCGTGTACGGGAGCCGTCCTGCCAAATATGCCGCCTACCTGATGAAAGAGGGTTTCTACGACTATGTCGGTTCCGACCTGCACCACCCCGACGACTACCGCCGGAACCTCGCCCACGTGAAACTCCCTTCCAAAATGCTCGACAGGCTGAGAGGAGTGTTGGAGAATAATCGGTGGCTTTGAGGAATTGACGGTTGGCGATTTTGGCGATTGACAGCTTTGGCTGACGCGGCACCACTCGGCTGACGCGGAAAACGCAGAGTAATGCAGATTTAATTTTATGAATAAATGATCTGTGTTATTCTGCGTTTTCTGTGTTTATGAAGATTGTGCTTTTACCGCAAGCAACGCCGTCAATATCTATTTAACGACAATCCATCTATGCTTGAAAAATCCCCACTTGCTGAAAGAGCTATACAATACCGCAGTCACAATGATACCGATACCATCAGGAATGAGAAAACACTCATCTACTATCAAATGAATTACCACAATGCCACTTTTCCAGCAATCCCCAAGTCAATGGTTGCAGTTACCACACCAAGAGCCTTAAACACTCTTCGCATAGTAGGTATTGTTATGCTATAACCTCTTTCTAATTTGGAAATCTGTGCTTTTTTCACACCTATGCGCTCACCAAGTTGTTCTTGTGTCAAGTTCTGTTCTATGCGAGCCTTCTTGATGGCTTCTCCCAAACGGTAAGCATGCAACGCTTCATCCACGTCACTCTCAAAAGCGTCACGTTTCGGAGTGCCAACTTTCCCAAAGTGCTTGTCAAGCACATCGTCCAATGGGGTAAGATTCATCTGTGCCATAATTATTTGTTTTTGAAATATTCTTTTCTTATTGCTTCTGCTTTCGCTATTTCCTTGCTTGGTGTCTTTTGAGTTTTCTTGATGATGCCGTGAGTAGCAATCACCAATGTGTCCTTGTCTTTATCCCAAAAAGCAAACAAGCGATAAGCAGTTTTGTTGTACAATGTACGAAATTCCCATATCTCCGAGTTCTCCAACTTCTTGAAAAGTTCTTTGTTGCGTTCTCCACCTGCAACACGTTTGATGTTGTAGTAAATCTTGTAGGATACCGCTTCAGGTAAGCTCTCAATAAAGTTCTGTGCCTCGTCAGTCAAGACAAAGCGGAAGATACTTTGTGTCATACATTATCATTTTTGTACAAAAGTAGTTATTGTGTTTCATGAATAAGAAACAATTAGCAATTAAATGTACTTCGTAGCTCATTTTTAACATTTTGAAAGCGGATAATTACGCATAAAGAACTTACAATGGTTGAATTGGAGTAAAGAGTTTCCTGTGTTTATGTTTTACCACAAGTGGTTGACAGGCGGGAGAAAATATTCCCTGGGAAATTTGTACCGCAACAGGGTTTATGTAAATTTGCAGTTGTACTTCAAAATTGCATAAATGCCATGCCTATTAGCCCTCAAGAAAGAAAATATCTGAAGAACAAACTGGATTCTGTCCATTTTGTTTGGCTGACAAAATGCTATTTTAAGTCTTAATAAAATGTTTGAATTATCAATGATTATTCGTAGCTTTACAGCGTCAGTCCCCACCAAGCCTCTCAACGATGCTCAAATGCGTGGGGCTTTTTTGTATATATACGTTTACTTTCAAAATACGCTAATGGAAAGATTGCCACACTTCATGAAACATTATATGTCAGAGACAGATTTCACCGAACAATGATATGCTTGATAAGATGAATATTCTATTTTCCAATTTTCCGGAGATTAATCTGGCAGCTCTCGGATTTCCAAAAGGATGGGAAAGAGAGCCGCTATGGACACAAACAATATAGTTAATCTTGCCTCGAATCCTTTTCCATATTTATCACCAACGGCTGATTGAACCGCCGCCGCCTGAAGC
>NZ_JAHPXO010000026.1:0-80330 GCF_019041495.1 Parabacteroides sp. MSK.9.14 | reverse complement strand
CCTTTTTAATACAATATGTCAAAGAACACTTGATGCTTACTTTTTACACAACCTCCTCGTAGTCGGGTTCGTCATTCTCGTAACCGGGTGTTTCTTCCGGCAGTCCGTCAGCCTGCGGCGCAAAAATAGTATCATTTTCAGCCGCTTGCGGGAGGTGTCCAGATTTGTCCTGCGCTGTCCCGATTAGTCCACCTTTGTATCGGCTTTCACCTATCAGCGTGTAGCCTGAAACCCCGTTTCGTGGAAGTAGCGCATCATCCGTTTTGCCCGGTGATGTCCGGCTGTCCGTGTAACGATACCACAGCCATAGGGCGATATAGTACACCAAAAGCCCGGTAAGTATGCAATAGACCACCATAGCTATACAGGTTTTTGGAAGTGGCTTTCATACAGGGTGTTTATCTCGTCTTGGTACTGCTCGAAGTGGTGCAGCAGAATGTTTTCCACGTAGCTGCTTACCGTCACCTTGCGCCCGCCTATCACCGTCACGATACGCATCAGCTTCTCGTGTGTCGTGCGGCTCACGTACAAAGGCTGTCTGTCGGTCAGTTCCACTTTCTGAAAGTAGGTTTCCCGGTAGTCACCCGTGCCACCCTTACGCTTGCGGGGTGTCGGTTTCTCCACCCGCACCGTTTCAGTCTGCCGTCCTTCGTGAGCGGTTTCCGTTTCGCCGCCGGGCTGCGGTGCATCATCCGGCTGACTCTCCCGCTTGGCGGGTACGCCCTGCGAGATAAGTTCTTTCATGAAATCCTCGTCTATCTTCGGCATCCCGCCGCTTTGCTTTGCCATATCATTGTAATTTGATGTAGTACACTATTTCGGTTATCAGTTCTTCCAAGTTGCTTCCCCTCACCAGCGGGCGGCTGGCGGGAAAGAGCGTGGAGCGGAACACCGCTTTTTTATCCGCCACCAGTTCCTTTTTGTAGCGTTTGGTATCGGGGATAAAGGTTTTCATCAGCGGCAGTTCCAATTCCTTAATGGTCTTGTCATAGGCGGTGTAGAGGTCTGTTTTTTCCCGCCCGTCCACCATGTTCCAAAAGAGGTACAGCCCGGCAAGTCGGCAGGCTTCATTCCTCACCAGTAGTTTTTGAATAGCCATTGCGAACGACAGGCTGCTTTCCAGCACCACCTTGTCGGCTGAAATGGGGGTGAAGATGTAGTCCATGCCCGCAAGGGAGTTTATCACGCCCTCGCTGTTCACCGTGCCGGGCAGGTCGAAAAAGACAATATCCGGCACGTGTCCGGCGGCTACATATTCGTCAGCCGTTGCAATCGCCTTTTCGGGCGAACTGCACAATACCGGGTAGGCTTTCTTCCCCAGCCGGGTGAACTGTTCATACGCCATTCGCTTGTAATCTTCATCCGCCCCGACCTGCTCGGCATCCCGCTTGCGCATCCCGGCAATGGAGTGCTGGGGGTAGTCGCAATCGACCACCGCCACATCGTAGCCTTTGAGGTAGTAGAGGTAACTCGCCGCCAGCACGGTAAAGGTGGTTTTGCCGACCCCGCCCTTTTGTGTGGAAAAGGCGACATAAAGGGGTGTTTTCTCGTTTTCCATATTGCTTTCGTTCATTATTGGTTGATAGATTTGTTTATTGCTTTCAATCATTCTTTCCTGATTGGAATATTTCTTTCAATCTTGCTTTCAATCTTGAAATCCGATGCAAAAAAAGGGAGAAAAAACATCCCCTGAAAACCTTGTCCCGATTTGTCCTGCGCTGTCCCGATTTGTCCACCAACCGCCTATTTTACAGCATTATAAATCACCGTTACTTTGCAGCGGAGTAACGAACCGCAGGGGGCAGGGGTGTAAAATCAGGCTGGTGCATAATCGGGCTTACCGTTTCACGCTAACCCCAATCCGTCCGTGACGGATTTCGATTTTCGTCAGAAAATAGCAAGGTGTGTTCTATGGCACATAGAACCGTTTTCCGTGCCTGAAAACGCCTTGCCCCTTGTGGGGGTAAAAATCACTCCGAAGTCGTAATTTTTTAATCCAAAGAAGCATGGAAACAAGAAGAACCAACAAGGGCGGTCGCCCCGCCCTCGCAGACCCGGCGAAGCATCGCCATGTCCTCTACCTGAACGACCGGGAGAACGCCCGCTTCCTCTCGCAGTGGGAGCAGTCGGGCGTTACTAGCAAGTCCCGTTTCATCGCCGCACGGTTGTTCGGCGAGCCGTTCCGGGTGGTGAAAGTGGACAAATCGGCAGTAGAATATTGCGCCCGGCTGACCGAATTTTATGCACAATTCAGAGCGGTAGCGGTCAATTACAATCAAGTTGTAAAGGCGTTGCACAGTAACTTTTCCGAGAAAAAGGCACTGGCTTTTCTCTATAAATTGGAGAAAGCGACCACCGAACTGGCGGCACTGAACCGCCAAGTTATTGCATTAACCAATGAATGCAAGGAACTATGGTTGCCAAAATAAGCACGGGCGGCAATATGTTCGGCGCACTGGCGTACAACCAAAACAAGGTGGACAGCGAGGAAGCAAAGGTGCTTTTCTCCAACCGGATGCTGTTGGGCGAGGACGGGAATTTCTCTATCGGCGAGTGTATGCGCAGCTTTGAAATGCAGATGCCCGTCCAACTTTCTACCAAGAAGCCGATACTTCATATTTCCATAAACCCGCACCCGGAAGACGTGCTGACAGACCAGCAGCTTTCCGACATTGCCAAAGAGTATATGCGGAAGTTGGGCTATGGCGACCAGCCTTATCTGGTGTACAAGCATACCGACATCGACCGCCACCATATCCACATCGTGGGTTTGCGGGTGGACGAGAACGGCAAGCCGCTGAATGACAAGTTCGAGCATCGGCGCAGCAAGCAAATCACCCGTGAACTGGAAAAGAAATACGGGCTGCGCCCGGCAGAGCGAAAGGAACGTGCCGAACGCCCGGAACTGAAAAAGGTGGACTATGCCGCCGGGGACGTGAAGCACCAAATCGGCAATACCGTGAAAGCGGCTTGCTACGGCTACCGCTTCCAGTCGTTCGGAGAGTACAAGGCTTTACTTGCCGCTTACAACGTGTGCGTCGAGGAAGTCAAAGGTGAAGTGAACGGCAACCCCTATCAAGGCATTGTCTATTCCGGCATGAACGACAAGGGCGAAAAGGTGGGCAACCCGATAAAGGCTTCCCGCATCGGCAAGTCGGTGGGCTATGAAGCAGTGCAGCGCAGAATGGAGAAATCGGGCGAAGCAATCAAGAACGGAAAACTGAAAGAGCGCACCCGGAAGATTGTAGCCATTGCCATGCAGACCGCCCGTAGCTGCAAGGAACTGGAACAACAGCTAAGGAAGCAGGGCATTGACATGATATTCCGTCAGAACGACAGCGGGCGCATCTATGGCGTTACGTTCATCGACCACGACAGCCGGGTGGTGCTGAACGGTTCACGCTTGGGCAAGGAATATTCGGCGAACGTGTTCAACGAACGTTTTTCGGGCGAAACCGGAAAGATGCACCAGCCCGAAGTGTCAGCACCGCAGCAAGACCAATCCCCGCATCAGGAACAGCCGGGCTTCACGCCGAAAGCCGACATCGTTCCAGGTGTGGCTTCCGTGCTGGGAGCTTTCGGCGGTTTGCTGGGCGGCGGTGCATCAGGCGGTGACGAGCCGCAAGACACCGCCCGCCAAAAGAGAAAGAAGAAAAAGAAGCGCACAAGGCGCATCGACTAACTAAAAAACATTACAATCATGCAACAGGAAGATGATTTGAGAGGGCTTGCACGGGTCATGGACTTTATGCGGGCTATCAGTATTCTATTCGTGGGAATAAACGTGTACTGGTTCTGTTACTCCACCCTAAAAGAATGGGGAGTGACGTTTGAGGTGATAGACAAGATACTGTGGAACTTCCAGCGCACCACCGGGCTGTTCTCGTCCGCCCTTTGGACGAAACTTTTTGCGGTGGTGTTCCTCGCCCTGTCGTGCATCGGCACTAAGGGCGTGAAAGAGGAAAAGATAACGTGGACGAAGATACATTGCAGCCTTGCGGCGGGAGTAACTTTGTTCTTTCTGAACTGGTGGCTGCTTGAACTTCCGCTACCACATACGGCGGATGCCGTGTTTTATATTGCCACGCTGTCGGCGGGCTATATCTGTATGCTCATGGCGGGTACATGGATGTCCCGGTTGTTGAAGAACAACCTCATGGATGATGTCTTTAACATGGAAAATGAAAGTTTCCAGCAGGAAACAAGGCTTATCGAGAACGAGTATTCCGTAAATCTGCCGACACGGTTCTACTATAAAAAGAAATGGAATAATGGCTGGATAAATGTCGTGAACCCGTTCCGTGCCAGCCTTGTACTGGGAACACCGGGTAGTGGTAAGTCGTATGCAGTGGTAAACAGTTACATAAAACAGCAAATCGAGAAAGGTTTTGCGCTTTACTGCTATGATTATAAGTTTCCTGATTTGTCGGAAATTGCTTACAATCATTTACTTAACCACTTGGACGGCTACAAGGTAAAGCCTAAGTTTTACGTTATCAACTTTGACGACCCCCGCAAGAGCCACCGATGTAACCCGATAAATGCCAGCTTCATGTCGGACATTGCGGATGCCTATGAAGCGAGCTACACGATAATGCTTAACCTTAATCGCTCTTGGATAAGCAAGCAGGGCGACTTCTTCGTGGAAAGCCCGATTATTCTTTTGGCGGCTATAATTTGGTATCTCCGTATCTATCAGGACGGTAAGTATTGTACGTTCCCCCACGCCATTGAACTGCTAAATAAGAAATACGCCGATGTGTTCACCATTTTGCGCAGCTATCCTGAACTGGAAAACTACCTTTCCCCGTTCGTAGATGCTTGGGAATCAGATGCCCAAGAACAGTTGCAGGGGCAGATTGCCAGTGCGAAAATCCCGCTTTCAAGGATGATTTCACCCGCCCTTTACTGGGTAATGACGGGCGATGATTTTTCACTCGACATCAACAATCCGAAAGAGCCTAAAATTTTGGTTGTCGGCAACAATCCCGACCGTCAGAACATCTATTCGGCGGCACTGGGATTATATAACAGTAGAATAGTGAAGCTGATAAACAAGAAAGGTCAGCTTAAAAGTTCGGTGATAATAGATGAATTACCGACTATATATTTTCGTGGGCTTGACAATTTGATTGCCACCGCCCGAAGCAACAAGGTTGCGGTTCTATTGGGTTTTCAGGATTACAGCCAGCTTACCCGTGACTACGGGGACAAGGAAAGCCGAGTGATACAAAATACAGTGGGTAACGTGTTCAGCGGTCAGGTAGTCGGTGAAACGGCGAAAATCCTTTCCGAGCGTTTCGGTAAGATGTTGCAGAAACGGCAGAGCATGACGATAAACCAACGGGAAAAATCCACCTCGATAAGCACCCAAATGGACAGCCTGATACCCGCCAGCAAAATATCCAACCTCACGCAAGGTATGTTCGTGGGTGCTGTGGCGGACAACTTCGATGAACGGATAGAACAGAAGATTTTCCACTGCGAAATCGTGGTGGACAATGAAAAGGTGAAGCGGGAAACCGCCCGTTACGTGAAGTTGCCGCAGATAATCGACTTCACCGACAAGGACGGCAACGACCGGATGCAGGAGGAGATACAAGCCAACTATGACCGCATCCGTCAGGAAGTCCGGCAGATTGTCGAGGACGAGATAATCCGGATTAAGAACGACCCGAAACTATGCCATTTAATTAAAGAGGAAGAATAACCGATATTCTTTCCTGACAGACAGTATTTTTACTAATTTTGCAGACAAAGAAATGATTATGAATGAAAACCAAAATACGGAATGGAAAGAAAGCTGGCGTGACGAGTATCTGAAATGGATATGCGGCTTTGCCAACGCCACAGGCGGCAAGATATATATAGGTATGAATGACAACGGTAAGGTAGTCGGCGTTGCCGATGCCGACAAACTGCTGGAGGATATACCGAACAAAGTGCGTGACGTGCTGGGTATCATCGTGGACGTGAACCTGCTGGAAGAAAACGGGCTGAAATATATCGAGATTGACGTACCGCCTTATTCCAATCCTATCAATTACAAAGGTCAGTACCACTATCGCAGCGGCAGCACGAAACAGGAGTTGAAAGGTGCTGCGTTGAACCGTTTTATCCTGCAACGTACTGGCAGGCATTGGGACGAGTTTCCCATAGAGTGGGCAGGCATAGAGGAACTTTCCCCCAGCGCATTAGAACGTTTCCGCAAGGAAGCGGCGAGAAGCGGGCGTGTGGACGAAGATGTGTTGAAAGATACTACCGAAAACCTGTTACACGATTTGCGGCTGATTGACACCCAAACCAACCGCCCGACCCGTGCCGCCTTGCTGTTGTTCCACCCCGACCCGGAACGCTTTGTAACAGGGGCTTATATCAAGATAGGTTTCTTCCGGGATGATAAGGGTAACTTGGAGTTTCAGGACGAGGTTCACGGCTCTTTAATGGAGCAGGTGGATAAGGCAATGGATTTGATAAAGACCAAATACCTGATTTACCGCATTTCATACGAGGGCATTTCCCGGCGTGAAACACCGCAGTTCCCGGTGGAAGCTATCAGGGAATCACTGATGAATTGTGTGGCACATAAAGACTATGCCAGTGCCGTACCCATTCAGATTAGCGTGTTCCCCGACCATATCACCTTTTGGAACACCGGGCAGTTGCCGGAAAGCTGGACGACTGAAAAACTTTTTGAAAGCCACCCGTCTTCTCCTTATAATCCGTTAATCGCCAACGCCTTTTTCAGAAGCGGGGATATTGAAAGCTGGGGACGTGGCTACAAGCGTATCTTGGAAGCTGTCAGCGCATACAAGTTGTTGCCGCCCAAACTTGAAATGTTAAGCGGTCTGATGATTACCTATTATACCGATATACGTTCGCAGCTATTGGCGCAGCGGGTGGATGAAAGGTATATTTCAGTTGTCGAGTATGCAGCCAAGAACGGACGTGTCACGAACTCGGACGTACAGAATATTTTGGGGGTAAGCAAGCCAACAGCATCCCGCATACTCCAGCAAATGAATGGTTGGTTGGAAATGCAGGGCAAAGTGGGAAAAGGAACTTATTATGTACCTAAATGGCTCACTAACGTATCGCAAGTATAATGTAAACCTTGATAAGCTATTGATTATAAGGCGTAAAACTTATAATTAAATGGCTCACAAATGGCTCACCCAAAGAGAGTGATTAACTTCGCTCTCTTTTTTTATGCCCTTTTCAATTCTGCAACCAATGGTTGCGGAATTTCATCCACCCGGACAAATCGGGACATCGCAGGACAAATTCGGACAGCCCTTTTTACTCGTCCAAATATAGCATATTTAGTCGTTACCTTTGGGCGGGACTATTCCCGTAACCGCTAAATTTCAATTATTTATGGCAAACAGAATGACCCCGCCCGCAGAGGGGCAGGAAAAAGACGTGCTGCTGGTCTTGGATAAACAGCAGGGAAAGGTGAGTGCCGTTAAGGGTATCGACAGGGACGGCAATTTACAGACCGTGCCACCCACCACCGGACACGGCGGCGAGTTCATGCAGGTGGACAAGAACAGCGATGTGTTCAGCAACTTCATTTCCAATTTCTTCCGCAAGTTTCAGGACACTTCCGGGCTGGAACTGTTCAGCGTAAAGGCTTCCCAAGCGGAGCAGGACGCAAAGGCAATCGAGAACAACCACCGCAACCCTACGCCGGAGGGCGACAAGCGGGTTGAAATGTTAAGAGTTCCGAAGCCTGACTTCCACGAGTTCAAGCAGGGCTACCGCTTCGACCCGTCAAAAATTGACTGGGAGAACCTGAAAAAAGTCGGCATCATCGCCGACACCCTGAAAAACACGAAGGATTTCGACCGGGTGATGCGTGGCTACAAGTCCCGCAACACCTACACCGTTTCGGGGACGGTGGGCGGTTTCTACCTCAAACCTACCGATGTCAAGCTCTCTTTCTATCAGGCAAAGGACGGCACGGTAGTACCCAAGCTGCACGGCGTGCAGCAGGACGAGAAGCTGTTGCAACGCCCGTTCCACGAACACGGGTTCACCAAGCAGGAACAGGGCAACTTGCAAGGCACTGGCAACTTGGGCGGCATCGCTGAAATCAAAGACCCGAAAAGCGGCGGGCAAATCCCCGTGTTCGTCAGCCGGGACAGGTACACGCACGAACTGGAGTATATGCGGGCTGACAAGTGGAAATGCCCCGACACCATTTGCGGCGTGAAAGTCAGCCCGGAGCAGAAAGCCGCCTTTGAAGCCGGGCAAGCGGTGAAAATGGAAAACCTGCAATTCAGGGACGGCACGAAGCGCAGTGCCTATTTGCAGGTCAGTGCGGTAGAGCGTGGCTTGGAGTTCCTGCCCCGTGCCGCCGTCCAGTTCTTGCAGCAGGGACAGCAGCCCGGAGAACAGCAGGTAGCCGGGATAAAGGACGGCAAGGGCGTTGAGTTCAACGGTCATGTGCAGCCCGGCGCACAGGGCAAATCCCCCGACAAGGTACAGCCGAAAGATGTTACCCCCGCCGCCGAGAGCCGGACGCAGGTAGCGGTCAATTCGGAGGGCAAGACCAACGAAGCCACCAAACAGGGCAAAGAGCCGCTGAAACAGGGTCAGGACAAGCCCACCGCCAAGCAGAAAGAGAAACAAGACAAAGCGCAGGACAAAAGCCTGAAAGCGGACAAACCCAAGAAGTCCAAAGGCATGAAATTATAAAGGTATGCAGCTAATCTATATTATAGCTATTCCGCTTGTCGTCTTGATTTTCTTCATAGTCCTTTCTTTAAAAACCGACTGGAAAGAAATAGACAAGCACAACCGCCAGTATTACGTGGGCGGCTACCATATTTATTATGACCGTAAAATTTTACGGGAAATCAAGTCTGTAACAAACCATAAAAAAGAAACAACATGATTGCATTGATAGCAGAAAAGCCCAGCGTGGCAAAGGACATCGCCCGCATCATCGGTGCGACCCAGCGTAATGACGGTTATCTTTCCGGCAACGGGTATATGGTGACATGGGCGTTCGGCCACTTAATCCAGCTTGCCATGCCGGAAGCCTATGGCGTGGCGAACTTTCGCAGGGAGAGCCTGCCCATACTGCCGCCCGATTTCCAATTAATCCCCCGTCAGGTGAAAGCGGAGAAAGGTTATAAGGCAGACCCCGGCGTGCTGAAACAGTTGAAAGTGATAAAGGAAGTGTTCGACCAGTGCGACCGGATTATTGTCGCCACCGATGCCGGGCGTGAGGGTGAGCTAATCTTCCGCTATATCTTCCATTACCTGAACTGCCGGAAGCCTTTCGTGCGCCTGTGGATAAGCAGCCTTACCGACAAGGCAATCCGTGATGGGCTGGATAACTTGCAGCCGGGAGAGCGTTACGATAACCTCTACCTCTCTGCCAAGTCCCGCAGCGAAGCGGACTGGCTGATAGGGATAAACGCCACCCAAGCGTTGAGCGTAGCCGCCGGGCAGGGGGTGTTCTCGCTGGGCAGGGTGCAGACACCCACGCTCGTGATGATATGCAGCCGCTATTTGGAGAACAAGAATTTCGTACCCGCCAAGTTTTGGCAACTCAAAGCCCATACCGCCAGCGGGGAAATAAGTTTCACCGCCCAATCGACCGCCAAGTGGGAACAGCAGCCCGAAGCCATAGCCGCCCTGCAACGGGTTAAGAATGCAGGGCAGCTTTCCGTGAAATCCGTAGAGAGGAAAGAAGCCAGCCAAGAACCGCCGCTTTTGTACGACCTTACCACGCTGCAAAAGGAAGCGAACACGAAGCTGAATTTTTCGGCTGACAAGACGCTTTCCATAGCGCAAAGCCTGTATGAAAAGAAAGTGATGTCCTATCCGAGAACCGGAAGCCGCTATATCCCGGAGGACGTTTTCGATGAAATGCCGGAGCGTGTCGCCCTGTTAGGGCAATACCCCCGCTTTGCCGGGTATGCCGCCGGGCTGGACGGCACACCCCTGAACCGCCACAGCGTGAATGACGGCAAAGTGACCGACCACCACGCCTTAATCATTACCGAGAACCTGCCCGGCGAACTTTCCAAAGACGAGCGGGCGGTTTACGAGCTGGTAGCCGGGCGTATGCTGGAAGCCTTTTCGGGCAAGTGCGTGAAAGACGTTACCACCGCCATATTGTCGGCTGGAGATACCGACTTCACAGTGAAAGGGTCTGTGATGAAAGAAGCCGGGTGGCGTGCCGTGTTTGGCGAGCAGGAAACAGGCGGGGATGAAGAAGCCGCCAGCCTGCCGCCGCTTCAAGAGGGCGAAAGCCTGCCGATTTCCAACGTGGAACTGTTGGAGAAGCAGACCAAGCCGAAACCGCTGCACACGGAAAGCAGCCTGCTTGCCGCAATGGAGAACGCCGGAAAGGAACTGGAAGATGCCGAACTGAAAGCCAGCCTGAAAGATGCCGGGATAGGCACGCCCGCCACCCGTGCGGCGATTATCGAAACGCTGTTCGCCCGCCAGTACATCGTGCGTGAGAAGAAGAACCTTGTGCCTACCGACAAGGGGCTTGCCGTTTACAAGATAGTCAGGGACAAGAAGATTGCCGATGTCGAAATGACGGGTATGTGGGAAACCGCCCTTGCCAAGATAGAAGCGGGAAGCATGGATGCCGATACGTTCCGAAAGGGTATCGAGGTGTACGCCGCCCAAATCACGGCGGAACTGCTATCGGTGCAGTTGTCTATCGCCAATGGCGAAACTTGTTCCTGCCCCAAATGCGGCAGCGGGCGCATCCTGTTCTACCCGAAAGTGGCAAAGTGTTCCAACGTGGACTGCACACTTACCATATTCCGCAACAAGTGCGACAAGCAGCTTTCCGACAAGCAGATTGTCGAGCTGGTGACGAAACGCAAAACCGGGCTAATCAAGGGCTTCAAGGGCAAGAACGATAAGGCATTCGATGCTTCGCTTGTGCTGGACGAACAGTTCAATGTCGGTTTTTCATTCCCCGAAAAGCAAGCGAAACCGAAGAAATAACCTATCTTTGCCGCTGGAATTTCATTGTGATAGGTTTTTACAACTTATAATAATTGAAATTTTAGTGGTTGCGCCCGGCGGGAACCGGGCGCATTTTTTATACGCTTCCGCCAAACAGGTAGGTCGAACAGACCACCCCGTTATCCAGCACCCTGCTTTCCGAGAGTTTCCACAGCGAGCCGAATGTTTCCCCGATAAAGCCGATGCCTTTGCCCGCTATGACCGGGACGGTGTATATTGTCAGGCTGTCCAGCAATCCGGCTTTAATCAATGAAGTAAGTAGCTTGCCGCCACCCACCACCAGTATGTCGGTTTCCTGTTTCAGTTCATAAATCCTTTGCAGCGGTTCTTCGGTCAGGAACTTCACGTCGCAATCCGGTGTTACGTTGGTATCGTAGTGTGACACCACAAAAGACCGTTTGCTTTTGTGCGGCCACCCGCCCCAGTGTTCAAAGATATAGTTGTAGGTGTTCGCCCCCATAAGCAGGCAATCTGCATCCAAATAGTATTTGCCGATGATAGCTTTTACTTCATTGGGCAACCAGTCCAGTTCTTTGTCTAAAGTTGCTGTATGTCCGTCAAGAGATACGGCGATATGCGCTTTAATTTGTTTCATCCTATCGGGTATTAAACAGTTTACTAATCTATATTCAACTGTCCGCCAGCATCCCAAAAAGAAGCGTGAACTTACACTGCTCCAAAGTAGAGGTACTGGCATACCCTAAATGACGAAACAGGCAAGCCCACGCTATGACAAAGCATAGCATAGACATTGCGCTGAAAATCTCGTCATTTTTTGAAAAGTGCCAGTTTTCTACTTTGAGATATTCGGCGAACGAATATGTTATATATAAAGACGATATTACAGCCGAAACTGTTCAACCGCCGTTATTCTCTTATGTTACTTTTGCAAAAGTAGCGAAAAACGCTGGAATAACCTTGCAAATAATAGAAATCCTGCCTTATTATCATAACAAGACAGGATTCAAGATGAAAATATATGATATTGATTATCACTCAATCCATGCGTTCACGGATTAACTTGTGTATGTCGCTTGCACGGTAGAAATATTTTCCGTCTAACGTCAAGTAAGGTAGTATTCCTTTCTTCCGGTAACGTTGCAAGGTTTTGGTACTCACTTTCAGCATAAAGCACAAATCCTGATTGTCAAGGAGTTTTTCACCGTTTAGGTAATTGTAACCGCTTAAAAGACGGTCTATCTTTTTGTCCTGCATATCGAGCCTATCCATGATACGCTCCATCCAAGCCACGAAGTTTTCTTTATCTATATACATAAGGCTATCGGATTAAATAAGACCTATCATAAAATAGCTTTTGTTCACCGGGTCTTTAATGATAATCTCCCGTTCACGCATAAAGCGGATATAACTCTTTGCGGTGCGCTCCTTAACATCCAAGACCTGCTGCAACTGTTCGCAAAGGTCTATATAAGTGATATGTGTCTGTCGCCCGAAAATGTCACGGGCAACGCCTACCAGCTCCCTTTCCTTGCGCTTCTCTTTTTCCTCACGGGGTTTCTCACCCTTGTACACGTGCATCCCGGCTTTTTTGTCCCATGCAAAGAGCATCAGAGGAACATCCAGCGGGCTTCCGTCCCTTACTTTCAGGGCTTTTACGACTGACTGGGCGGGTTCATCGTCTTTCTCTATCGAAAGGATTGTAGCCGCCTTGCGCTGCAACTCACTACCCAAATGTCCCCGCAGCTTCAAGCCGTTCGGAACGAAGTGCAGCACACAAAGAATACAGGTGTTGTAGATGCCCGCCAACCGATAAAGTTCATCTATCACCGCCACGCTTTCCGCTTCATCGTTGGCACTCTTTACAAGGTCTGCGATGCCGTCAATGACGACCAACTGAATGCCGCCATACTGGTAATAGAACTTATCCATGCTCTGCACAATGGCGTTCAAGCGTTCTTTACGTGACATACCTGTAAGACAAAATGCTTTCAGTTCATCGGGTTTGTCCGGCTGTTTAGCACGTGCCAGCAGGTTGCTTACATTCTTGAACAGTTGCACTTCCGACTGTTCGGTATCATAGAGCAAAACCGCCTTGTGCCTGCCGTTGGCGGTTATCTGTACGCCCAGCGTATCTACTTCCGCACCAGCCGGGCAGATACACCCTGCCACGATTGCGGCTACATAATTGCTCTTTCCCGTTCCCTCGCCCCCGGTGATGCCGAACAGGTTGCCTTGTGTTCCTAACGGAACGTCACCCGCTGAAATAATTTCTTGCGCTTTGGCAGGCGGGTTGTTGAAATCTATCTCGCATGATTTTAGCATAATCAATGTGTCGCTATACAGGTTGTCTAAAAATTCGATAAACAGTGTCAGGAAATCTTCACGGGTATTCCCGGCTTTGAAGTAGTCGGATATGTCCTTTTCCTCTTTCGTTCCCGGAAGCGGTAGCAACAGACGTTTCACGCCAAATTCTTCCAATAGCTTTTCCTGCTTGCGTGAACTTTCCTTGCCCGTTTTATCCATATCGAAAAGTAGGATGATGTGTTTGAAACGGAATGTTAGCCGATAAACCAGCGTAGGCGGGATAGTCACCGTTTCGCTATTGAAGCAGATAGCATTAAAACCGTGTGCCACCAGCGAAAGCACATCTTTTTCGCCGCCCGTGATAAAGAGTGTGTCACCTTTGGCGGGCAGTTGCTCCAGCCCAAAACAATAGTTTTCGCCGAAGCTGCCACCATAGAGGAAGCGGGGTGTGGAGAACGGGCGGTACAACTTGATATATTGTTTGCCTTTGTAGCCGTACATGGGTTCTGCCACCGATGAAGTGTAGATGTACGGTTTCCCCTCTGCCGTTTCGCTGTTGTATTCCCGGAGCGAACAGACCTTGTAACGTTCCAGCAGTTCGGGCGTGATGCCATATTGCCGCCAGTATTCCAACTCGACAAGCGGGAATTTTTGTTCCCGGAACTGGTAGGGCTTGAC
This sequence comes from Parabacteroides sp. MSK.9.14, assembly GCF_019041495.1. NCBI lineage: Bacteria > Pseudomonadati > Bacteroidota > Bacteroidia > Bacteroidales > Tannerellaceae > Parabacteroides > Parabacteroides sp. MSK.9.14. The sequence continues at coordinate 66,383 of NZ_JAHPXO010000026.1, read as the reverse complement.
AGACTTTTCGGGTGTTTCTTCGGTTTTGTCCGGCACTGCCCGGCGGACGGTTGCCGGGGGAAGGGAAACCGGAGTGCCGGAAGCCAGCCCCAAGCCCAAATCCCGGTCGATGATTTCCAGTATCCCTACGAAGTCAGCCGCCCGATTACAGTCCAGCCCCTTTAACTGCCCCACGAAGAAGAAACAATCGCCGCTATAATTGTCGTTACCGAAGTCTTTCATCTTGTACATACCGCTATGGCGGTCGAAGTAGATATTACAGGATGCTTTCTTATCCTGATAAAAAGGATTAAGAAAGTGCCTGCCAATACGCCAGTCACCGGGTAAGTAATGTTTGAAAACAAGCAGACCGTTATTTGTTCTGCTTAGAATTTCTTCTTTCCTTAACATATTTCTGATGATTGGTTATCAGTTCATTTATACACTCCTTATCACGCTTAATCAGGCGTTCTTCCAACATTCGCTTTATTTCTTTAATCTTGTAAAAGTAATGCCCCTTGATGTCGGAGTAAGAAATCATTCCTGCCGCCCTTAGGCGTTGTAAAGTACGGTCACTGATTTTCAGGAACGTGCAGACTTCGTAACTATCCACCCAAATTTCATCTTCATCGGTCTTGTTTTCGTCCAAGTGATTGAAGATGTAGTCTGCTATGGCGGTAATCTTGTTGTCAAGTTCCTTATAGGCTTTTGACTCAAATGTTATAATCTCCATATTGTAACTTATTGATTTGCTGCAAAGTTCGGGATAAGAAATAACCTAAAAGTCATGGTTGTATCTATCATGGTATTACTTTTTTTCAGGTTATTTTAGGAGAATATTGGCGTAAAAGCTCCCCGAAATGTCATTTTTCAAAGTAGATTTCACTATAAAAAGAAAGTACCATGTTGGGGAGAACATGGTACTTCTACATACTGGAATACTGGAGATTATTTCATATCATCCTCATTCATCCGCTTAACAAGGCTTTCTATCAGATGATGAAGATATGCCGTTCGGTCTTTTCTCTCCTTCATGGCTATGTATGAAGCGTAATAATCTCCTAAATCAATGTGGAATATCGTGCTAAGGAAATTCATCATTTCTTTTATCTCCACGTTGCCATTGTTTATGTCGCCCGAAGATACAAGAGAATATCCTAATTCAATAAGATATGCCTTTTTGCCTGTAAAGCGGAAAAGATACTTATCCAGTTGTTGCAGCTTGTGTTCTAACTGATTCGTATTCCCAAGTTTTACCAACCGTTGATTTAAATATATGCGCAACATTTCGTTACATAATATCTTCGCAATCTTATAATCGTATTCCGTTGAAAACAACGGGTCACGGTCATATTGGAAACTGTCAAGCAATAACTGAATATCCGTTTTCTTGCGAACGAAATACAAGTTATCCATATAAGTGGATTTTGACCGATAGTATTGGTAAAAATCCAAATTGTCACGGAAGAAACGAGTTAATTCCTCTAATTCTTGGTTCAAATATTCTTTGATAATCTCATTGTTACCAATGGGACATTTCATTTCGATACTGTAAACCTTACTGAAATACAGATATTTGTCGAGGATATTAGGCTTGATTTCCTTGAAAAAGAGAATTTCGTCTTCATTTGTTGGAAATACATAGTCTGATACAAACTTTCTTAATTGGCTGTATAGCGGAGTAATGAACTTTACCATGTGCAAAGCATCATCTGCTGTAATATCATTGTCATAATTGAGCAATTTTATTTCAGCATTTATCCGGGACAACATTTCTTCCGCTATTGTTCTCATAGCTACCTATTTTTCATTGCCACTATTTTTTCTAAATCGCCATTCATCAGATAAGGCAAAAACTCCTGTATCTTATCTACCGACCAATTCCACCATTTCAAAGCCAGCATCTGTTCTATCATATCAGAATTGAACCGCTTTCGTATCTCTTTGGCAGGAACACCACCCACAATGGTATAGGGCGGCACATCTTTCGTCACAACCGCCCTTGTTCCAATAATAGCCCCGTCACCGATATGGACACCAGCCATAATTACGGCTTCATATCCTATCCACACGTCATTGCCTATCACGATGTCGCCTTTGTTGTCCCAAGCAGAAGCCACATTTACCTTATCCAATTCCCAATCTTCATAGAACAGCGGAAATGTGTATGTCGATAGTGATTTTAGGGTATGATTGGCACAGTTGAACAGAAATTTTGCTCCACAAGCAATAGAACAGAACTTTCCAATTATCAGCCGTTCGTGGTTAATCGGATAGTGATACAACACATTGTTTTGCTCAAACAGACACGGGTCTGAAACAAAATCATTGTAAATGGTATAGTCGCCTATTTTGATAGACGGGTCTTTTACGACAGCGTTCAAATAAACGGTTTGCGTGTCACCCTTACGGGGATATATCTTGCTCATCATAACTTTCAGTTCTTAGTATTGTTTATATTTAAGATAAATGACGGATTGTGTACCAAGCAGTATCACATATAAGTATTCCACAGCCCAATATGTCGCTAACGGGACATCACAAGAATCTAATCCCCATAAGCAGAACAGATAAGCAATCGTAGTTGTCACCTGAAAAATGAATACTGTCCGTGTCGCTCCCGTTCCTGTGGCGGCATTCAGATAGACGTAACCGGGTAGTGCAAAGAAGTAATTTAACAGCATGACAAGAAAAGGCGCCCATGCAAGCTGTACGATACCGGGATTTTCCGTATAAGCCCCTATAATGGGCTGGTGAAAGAACAACGCAAAAGCAATCAATGGAATGCCTGTTGCGTATCCTAAACGGATAATCTTATGGCAAAGCGGAAAAACTTTTTTCTTTTCACCTGCTCCAATCAGATTACTCACTAAAGAACCGGTGACACCTGCCAACGCATTGACGATAACAGAAAACAGTGCGGAAACACTTCTTACAATGTTTGATACTGCCAATTCCGTTTCTCCCAAACGTTCGATAGCCACGAAGAACAGAAACCAAATGGCTACACTTGTAAAGAACTGGAGCATACTCCATACCGAGATAGAAAATACCTCTTTCAATATCGTTATATCAATACGCCAGTATAAGCCATACACTTTTTTATCAATGTGTCTAAACATATATGCAGCCAATACAGCCAGCGAACACATTTCGGCAGATGAAGAAGCGATAGCCGCTCCCGATATACCCATATCGAAGCCGAATATCAGGAGCCAGTTCAGCGGAATATTCACCAGTACGGCAGTGAAAGCCGCCATGTTCAGGGATTTTGTCTGTGTGATACCGACCAAAAACGAGCGTAAGGCAAGGAACGGGAAAGAGAACAACAATCCCCAAATACGCCAATCCAAATAGCAGATAACCGCATTATAAACATCATCCGAAGTTATCAGATGTTTCAACAGAACGGGAGAAAATATCTTGGACAGCAGACAGAGGAGTACAGCCAGCATCAACAAAAAAAGCAATCCCTGAAAGAACGTTTTTCCCGTTTCTGCATACCGCTGTTCTCCGTTACGACGGGCAATTACCACTTGCAACCCCAAACTGAACCCGAAGCCGAGCATATAAATTGCCAAGAACCATATTCCGGCAAGGGCAGATGCGCCCAGTTCCACATCACCCACATGCCCTAAAAACAAAGCATCGGTAATATTTATCAGTTGTTCGATAAGGATGCTCATCATTACAGGAAAAACGATGAGCCAGATTTTCTTATAGGTATAATTCATTTGTTCAAACCAATATGATACAATATATCCTGCCGCTTTAAGCAGCACGACAATCTTATAGATTATAATAAGGGATAATGATAATGACAAGACAATAACAGGCAAACTTAAAACATAAGCCTGTCTATTGCTGAATAGCAATAATTGGAAGTGCTATTCGTTGGGCGTAGCTATATGCACAACTGCCATTTCATATTGTTGAACAACTATTTCTTTTTCTGTTAGTTCTGCAAAGATAGCGTTTTTCCCTGAACTTATACTATCGGATTATCAATTAAATTCTTGATAACACTTCATCTTTCTAAAAAACTAAAGATGTAGTGCAAGGTGCAAGTATATATCTATATATAGCTTGCACCTTGCACTAACCGCAGAATATTTATTTTCAATGATTTGCACATATCAAAAGAAAGCCGTATCTTTGAACCGTAGTTTTAGGCAGACAACGAACAGCCAAAAGGTGACAGAAACGCGTTATTCTTGTAACCTAAGTTGTACCCCCTAAGGCTTTGACATATTGATAACGCATTGAATTTGAAAGATATGAGGGAGTGGGTTCATAACCCGCTTTCTCCGCAGAACCTACTGGACAGAAATGGTCAGCGAACGGACAAAAAGCTACAAATCAATGATTTGTGGCTTTTTTTATTGCCCGAAAGTCCTGCTTCCAAGCGATGCAAAGGAATGCATTCTCACAATTTGTTACCCAATATCGCTTGAATACTGCTTGTGAACTTTTCCAATTTCAAAACATGGATGCTTTGAAATCAAAATTACCTATATTTGAACATTGAAACTTAATAAACAACTTATATGGAACTATCAGCAAGTAAAATCCCACGTATTGAAGTAGTCGATGCACTAAGAGGATTTGCCGTCATGGCAATTATTTTAGTGCATAATCTGGAACATTTTATCTTTCCAGTCTATCCAACAGAACAACCAGCATGGCTAGCCGTCTTAAACGACGGAGTGTTTAACGTCATTTTTTCCCTGTTTGCAGGAAAAGCTTATGCTATTTTCGCTCTTTTGTTCGGGTTTACATTCTATATCCAATGTCATAATCAGACAAAGAAAGGAAAAGACTTCGGCTACCGCTTCTTATGGCGATTGGTTCTGTTGCTTGGCTTCGCAACCTTGAATGCCGCTTTTTTCCCGGCCGGAGACGTACTGTTGTTATTTGCCGTAGTAGGTTTGGTTTTATTTCTGGTCCGCAAATGGAGTGACAAAGCGATCTTGATCACAGCTATTATATTATTAATCCAACCTATAGAATGGTATCACTACATCATGAGTCTGCTCAATCCTGCCCATGCTCTGCCGGATCTCGGCGTAGGCGCCATGTACAGTGAGGTCGCCGAATATACCAAAGCCGGAAATTTCCTGGACTTCATCTGGGGCAATATCACGTTAGGACAAAAAGCAAGTTTGTACTGGGCTATCGGAGCCGGACGTTTTCTGCAGACGGCAGGTCTATTCCTGGTGGGACTTTATATCGGCAGAAAAGAACTATTCGTTACAAGCGAAACACACCTGCGTTTTTGGGTAAAGGTTCTTATTATTGCTGCAATCTGTTTCGCTCCCTTGTATTCCTTAAAAGAACAGATCATGGCAAGCGACAATGCCTTGATCAAGCAAACCGTAGGGACAGCTTTCGACATGTGGCAGAAATTTGCGTTTACATTCATCCTCGTTTCCTCGTTTGTACTCTTATACCAGAAAGAATGCTTCAGGAAAGCTGTTTCAGCTCTGCGTTTTTACGGTAAGATGAGCCTGACAAATTATATCGCGCAATCAATCATGGGAGCGATCATCTATTTCCCGTTCGGACTATATTTAGCTCTTTATTGTGGCTATACAATAAGTTTACTAATCGGGTTCGCCCTCTTCCTGTTACAAGTTTCGTTCTGCAAATGGTGGCTGGCAAGCCACAAACAAGGTCCCTTGGAAAGCATATGGCATAAATGGACTTGGATGTTCTCGAACAATAAATAAAAAACATGAGGCAGTGGATACTGCCTCATCAATATATAAGCCTGATTTTATTTCTTCAGAAGAGGCAAATAATCCCCATAACCTTCTTCTTTCATCTTTTCTTTCGGGATAAACCGCAGTGAAGCGCTGTTTATACAATATCGTAGACCTCCTTTATCGGCAGGACCATCCGGAAAGACATGACCTAAATGAGCATTCCCCGTCTGGCTGCGTACTTCTGTCCGGGTCATTCCATGCGAAGTATCCGGCTTTTCGACAATCAGTTTCTTATCAATCGGTTTGGAAAAACTGGGCCAGCCACAGCCGGAATCAAACTTATCGGTAGATACGAAAAGCGGTTCACCAGTCGTAATATCGACATAGATTCCTTCCCTATGCTCATTCCAGTACTCATTGCGGAATGCAGGCTCCGTGGCATTTTTTTGCGTTACGGCATACTGTATGTCCGAAAGTTTATTCTTAAGAGTCACATCATCCGGCTTTGCATAAACAGGACGGGCATTAGCTTTCCGTGCCAATTCAAACAATTTCGGATTAATATGGCAATAACCGCCCACATTCTTATCCAAATAATCCTGATGGTATTCCTCCGCAGCATAAAAATTAACGAGTGGCATCACCTCGATGGCGATCGGCTTCGCATAGTCTTTTGCCAAATCCTTAATGGCAGCTTCGATCACCGGAGCATCGTCTTTATCGATATAATAAATGCCCGTACGATATTGTAAACCACTGTCCCCACCCTGACGGTTGACACTAGTCGGATCTATCGTCTGAAAGTACAAATCTAACAGTAGATCCAAGTCGACCGTTCGCGGATCATAAACAACCTTAACTGTTTCTACCGCTCCGGTATTCCCGGTGCACACCTCTTTATAGGTTGGATTGGGAACTTGGCTGTTGGCATAACCGACTTCCGTTTGTTCCACACCTCTGATCTGTTTCAAGAAATGTTCCGTACCCCAGAAGCAACCGCCTGCCAGATATATTTCAGCCTTGTCTTTCATCTTCATATTTTCTTGTTTCATTAAATCAAACTCTTTCCTGTTCCCAGCGTTGCCAGCCACACTGACACATGCCAATAACAGTGCAATAATAGCAATATTTCTCATAGCCTATCTATTTCTCAAATAACAAATCGGAAATATTTTTTGTTGTTATAGAAAAATAAAGTCATAACATATAAATGGAAAATAAAGATTATCAAAAACGTGTGGCTGCCATACATGACTTGTCCGGATTCGGAAAATGCTCTCTAACTGTTGCTTTGCCTATCCTTTCCGCCGCCGGAATAGAAGCATGTGCCATGCCGACCGCCATATTATCGACTCATACAGGAGGAATCAGCGGATACACTTACCGCGACCTGACAAGCGACATGCGGGCTTTTATGCAGCACTGGAAGTCGCTCGATATACAATTCGATGCGACCTACAGCGGTTTCTTAGGTTCATTCGAACAACTGGACCTCGTCAAAGAGTTTTTCGAACTATTCAGATCAAAAAACAACCTGATCCTGGTAGATCCGGTAATGGCGGACAACGGAGAACTATATCGCATATTCCAGCCTGAGTTTGCAACAGGCATGAGATCCTTATGCAGGAAAGCAGACATCATCGTCCCTAACCTGACCGAAGCTGCTTTATTACTGGAAGAGAGCTACCATCCCGGTCCCTATACGCAGGCTTATATCGAAAAAATCTTAAAAAAACTAAGCAAGCTCGGACCGAAAAAGATCGTACTGACCGGTGTATACTTTGAAGAAAAGAAATTGGGAGCTGCGACCTACGACCAAAGGAAAGATTCGACAGACTACCTGTTTTCCGAAAGGATACCAGGAAGTTATCACGGAACAGGAGATGTTTTTGCGAGCGCCCTGTTATCCGGCCTGCTGAATAACTTCAGCTTAAGCGAATCAGCACAAATAGCCGTAAACTTCACAGCCGACAGTATACGCCGGACATATAATGTAAAAACGGACTACCGCTTTGGTGTTAATTTTGAACAATGTATCCCCAACTTTCTAAAAGAACTCAAACTGATATAGTTATTCCAATTTTATTTTTCATCTTTGTAAAAATAACAAGACAAGAACATGAATAAAACTAAAATAGCGATTTCCGGTATAGGAGCTGTAGGCGGCTACTACGGAGGACTATTAGCTGCCCGTTACAAAGACTCTGAAGATATTGACATCTATTTCATTTCCCGGGGTGAAAACCTGGAAGAGATACGTAAGAACGGCATCGAAGTCAAAAATACATTCCTGACGATCAAAGCAAAACCAACCCTCGCAACCGACAATCCTGCTGAAATAGGACCAGTCGATTACCTGTTTTGCTGTACCAAAAGCTACGACTTGGAGGAGAATATAGTTCAGCTGACTCCGATCATCGGCCCTAATACGGTTATCATTCCTCTGCTGAACGGAGCGGATATAGCGGAACGCATACAAAAGCTATTACCGAACAATGAGGTTTGGAAAGGATGCGTTTACATCAGTTCCCGCTTGGTCAGACCGGGAAGAGTGGAAAAGTTCACCATAAAGGACCGGATGTTCTTCGGAAGTAAACAAGGAAACAAGAAACGACAGAAAGACTTACAGGATATATTGGTCAACGCCCGTATCCTTACCACAATACCGGATGACATTGACTTGGAAATCTGGAAGAAATTCTTCATGATCTCGACCGCCGCCACTATCACCTCCTATTTCAATGAAACGATTGGCGAAGTGGTAAATAACCATATCGATCTGTTCATCACGTTAGGTTATGAACTCAAAAGCGTGGCAGAAGCCAAAGGGATCCGTCTGCCGGACGGTCAAGTATTCTCCGCCATCGACGCCCAGAAGATCATGCCTAACAACTCCACAACCTCCATGCACAGTGATTTTCAAAAAGGCAATCGCACCGAAGTGGAAACATTGACAGGCTATGTCGTACGAACTGCCCAAGAATTGGGAATCGAAGTTCCGACCTATCAATTCATGTACAAAGGGTTGACCGAATTTCCCTATCCGGTGGCGGATTAATTTCCCAATAAGGGAAAGAGAGTATGTCGAAACCTAATGGGTTTTCCGGCAAGCTCTCTTCTCTTATTCTTACTCTGTCCAGACAAACAAATCTAATTATTAATAGTATATGAAAAACAAATTTTATCTCTATTGTATCCTGTGCTTTCTATTCAACGTTGCAGGATATTCGCAAAGTACAGTTTTCGAATCGCTCTCTTTCGAAAGTAACAAATTAGGTAGGAAAGTTTCCTACTCCATCTACCTGCCTTCCGACTACAACACCTCGAAAAGGAATTATCCGGTCCTCTACCTCTTGCATGGTTATACGGACAATGAAACCAACTGGATACAGATGGGACAAATGAAAACGATTGCCGACCGTGCCATCGCAAACGAGGAAGCCGTGCCGATGATAATCGTCATGCCGGACGCATGGGATACTTGGTATATCAACCAGTATGATGGAAAAGTACCTTATGAAGACATGTTTTTTGAAGAACTTATCCCCTATATGGAAAAAACATACCGGATTCGCAGTGACAAAGAAAGCCGGGCAATTGCCGGATTGTCGATGGGTGGCTACGGATCATTCCTGTACAGCTTGCATCATCCGGACATGTTCTGCGCATGTGCTCCGTTGAGTGCCGCCGTTTTCGACGACACAGTCATGGAAGCACGAAAAGCCCGGTCACATAAGGATTTATTCAACCGCCTGTTCGGACCGGGAGACGAACACTGGAAGCAAAACAATGTCTTGAAGATCCTTTCCGACTGGGACCAAAACAACTTGCCCAAAATCCGTTATTACATTGATTGCGGTGATGACGACGGCCTGCTGGACGGAAACATGCAGGTGCACCAGATCATGAGGCAGAAAGGGATCAGGCATGAATTCCGAGTGCGCGACGGCGGCCATAGCTGGATCTATTGGCGGACGGCTTTGCCGGAAGTCCTGAAGTTTGTCAGCCAGACTTTTTGCCGAAGTTGACAAAACCGTAATATTGGTATATCAATCTGTAATTCGTATAAGTTGTAAATCATTTCCTTTCACTATTTTTGCGACATAAAATAACAGACTATCTAAAAAAGAGCTTATTATGTTGCGAACAATCAGACTTACAACTGCATTTATCTGTTTTACGCTTGTCACCCTGCTGTTTCTCGATTTCACGGGGACGTTGCATGCATGGTTCGGGTGGTTGGCGAAAATACAGTTCCTGCCGGCGGTATTGGCACTCAACCTCGGCGTGGTGCTGTTGCTCATTGCATTGACCTGGATTTTCGGTCGGGTTTACTGCTCTGTAATCTGCCCTCTCGGTATATTCCAGGATGTCGTTTCATGGCTGGCGGGGAAACGGAAGAAAAATCGTTTCCGGTATTCCCCCGCCTTGTCCTGGTTAAGATACGGGGTGATGGTGATCTTTATCCTTGCCATGATCAGTGGGTTAGGGGCATGGGCGGCCTTGATCGCACCCTACAGCGCTTACGGGCGTATCGCCTCTAACTTATTCGCACCCCTCTGGCAATGGGGGAACAACTTTCTGGCCTACTTGGCGGAACGGGCGGGCAGTTATGCTTTCTACGAGACGGAAGTCTGGCTACGGAGCCTCCCAACCTTTATCATTGCCACAGTTACCTTCATTATACTGATCATACTTGCCTGGCGGAATGGGCGAACCTATTGCAACACGATCTGCCCGGTAGGAACGTTTTTGGGATTGATCTCCCGTTTTTCCGTTTTCAAGCCGGTTATCGATACGTCCAAATGCAATGGTTGCGGCTTGTGTACCCGCAATTGCAAAGCAGCCTGTATCAATGCGAAAGCACACGAGATCGATTACAGCCGTTGCGTCGCCTGCATGGATTGTATCGACAAATGCCGGCAGGGAGCCATCCGATATACACGCAGAAAAACAAACAAGGCGGAAATACAGACCGCCCAACCGGCCGTAGACAAGCCCGATCGTCGCAAATTCTTTACCGTATCGGCATTACTTGCTACTTCTGCCGCATTGAAAGCCCAGGAAAAAGTACAACTCCCGGACAAGAAAGTCGACGGCGGACTGGCCATCATCGAAGATAAAAAGAAACCGGACCGGACAACCCCGATCACCCCTCCGGGTTCGCTGAGCGCTGCCAATTTCTCCCGGCATTGCACCGCGTGCCAGCTTTGTGTATCGGTTTGTACGAACCATGTGCTGCGTCCTTCGGGGAACCTTCAAACATTTATGCAGCCAGAAGTATCGTACGAGCGAGGATACTGTCGTCCCGAATGCGTCAAATGTTCGGAAGTTTGCCCGACCGGAGCGATCCGTCCGATCACGAAAGCGGACAAGACGGCTATCCAGATCGGACATGCCGTACTGATTCAGGAAAATTGCATCGTCAACCGGGACGGCGTCACTTGCGGCAACTGTGCCCGCCATTGCCCTACCCAGGCGATCTTGATGGTGGCAAAAGACCCGAACGACCCGGATTCGCCTCAACTTCCGGTCGTAAACGAGGAAAAATGCATCGGCTGCGGAGCCTGTGAAAACCTGTGCCCGTCGCGTCCGTTCAGCGCCATATATGTGGAAGGACACGAACAACACCGGAATATTTGATCAAGAAATAAAAGAATCATCATATATGAAAAAAGACAATCATCAAGCGATAAACCGTCGCGATTTCCTGAAGATTGTAGGAATCAGCACGGCAACTACCGCCCCGTTGCTCTCCGGGTGCAGTTCGGACAGCGGGATGGCCTCAGGTTCGGGAAGCTCCACCCCTATTCCCACGGACCGGATGACATACCGCACAACGCCATCCACAAAAGACAAAGTTTCCATCCTCGGTTATGGATGCATGCGTCTGCCGACTATTGCCAAAAGCAGCGCAAGAGACAGCGACGACGAAATCGACCAGGAGATGGTCAACCGGCTGACTGACTATGCCATCGAGCACGGTGTGAACTACTTCGACACCTCGCCCGCCTACTGCAAAGGACGTTCGGAACATGCTATGGGGATCGCCCTCAGCCGCTATCCACGTGACAAATATTACATCGCCACCAAACTTTCGAACTTCTCTCCCGACACATGGAGCCGCGAAGCCTCTATAGCGATGTATAACAATTCGCTCAAGGAGCTGCAAGTCGATTATCTCGATTATATGCTGCTTCACGGGATCGGCATGGGTGGTATGGAAGCCTATGAAAACCGGTATGTCAAGAACGGCATACTCGACTTCCTGCTCGAAGAACGCAAGGCAGGACGTATCCGAAACTTAGGTTTCTCCTATCACGGAGATATAGAGGTGTTCGATTATTTGCTTTCGAAACACGACGAATATCAATGGGATTTCGTCCAGATCCAGTTGAATTACCTGGACTGGAAACATGCCAAAGAGATCAACCCGCGAAACACCGATGCGGAATATCTGTACGGGGAATTACAGAAACGGGGGATTCCCGCCATCATCATGGAGCCACTCCTCGGAGGACGGCTTTCGAACGTGCACGACCATATCGTCGCCCGCCTGAAGCAACGCGAACCGGGACGGAGCGTCGCCTCCTGGGCTTTCCGGTTTGCCGGTTCGTTTCCTGGCGTACTCACCGTGCTGAGCGGCATGACTTACATGGAGCACCTGCAAGACAATCTCCGCACCTACTGCCCGTTGCAACCGTTGACGGAAGAGGAAAACCGTTTCTTGTTCGACACCGCCGACTTGATGATGCAGTATCCGACCATCCCATGTAACGACTGCAAATACTGTATGCCTTGTCCTTACGGTATCGATATTCCAGGAATTTTGCTTCATTATAATAAATGTGTGAACGAGGGGAATGTCCCGCAGAGCGGACAGGATGAAAACTACCGCGAAGCTCGCCGGGCTTATCTGATCGGGTACGACCGCAGTGTACCGAAACTCCGCCAGGCGGATCATTGCACCAGTTGCAACCAATGCAATCCGCACTGTCCGCAGGGAATCGATATTCCGAAAGAACTACAGCGAATCGATCGTTTCGTCGAACAACTGAAACAAGAGACATTATAAATCCAAACAGCCGTCCCGATTTCGGACGGCTGTTTTTTATCTCCAAAAACACCGTCCCGATTTCGGACGGCTGTTTTTTATCTCCAAAAACACCGTCCCGATTTCGGACGGCTGTTTTTTATCTCCAAAAACACCGTCCCGATTTCGGACGGCTGTTTTTTATCTCCAAAAACACCGTCCCGATTTCGGACGGCTGTTTTTTATCTCCAAAAACACCGTCCCGATTTCGGACGGCTGTTTCTATGTCCAAAAATGCCGTCTTGATCCTCGGAAATTATATTCCCCCCTTTAAAAGTAATTTCCTCTGAGGTTTAAACACCATATAGTTGAATACCAGAAACACCGTAGTTCCTAACAGGGCAAAAAACGAACCGATCAATGCCGTACTTTCCAGCCCTGCCCCATGTTCGATCGACAATCCTCCAAAATAAGCCCCCACGGCATTCCCCAAATTAAAAGCAAGCTGGACCATCGCCCCGCCCATCATCTCTCCGCCAGGAGAATATTGAAGCAACAACAATTGCTGTGGAGAAGAAACTGCAAACAGGCAACCAGTACAAACGCACATCAGCAAAGCGGACAAAAAGCCGTACGAAGCAAAAAAATAAATCAGCAGAAGTGATGCAAACATCAGAAACTGCATGGACATCGCTACGATACCAGGTGTAAAACGATCAGACAAATGCCCTCCCAAATAGTTACCGACACACATGCTCGCACCCGCCAGCAACATCAATACAGGCATTGTCCCGACACTGAAACCGGACACCTCCGTCATTAACGGATTGACATAGCTATACCAGCAAAAAGCTCCCCCGTTTCCTAACATGGTAGCAGCAATCAGCATCCACGGTTCCGGCCTTCTCAAAAAACGAAACTGCCCTTTCAGATTCGTCGCCGGCAGGGCGGGCAAAACAGGAACCCACCTCCGGATAAACCAAATCGTTACGCCACCCCACAACGCTGCAATCACAAAAACCAAACGCCAGGACAGAAAGTGCCCCAGGAAATTCCCGGCCGGGACACCGAACAAATTGGCAATCGTCATCCCCATTATCATAATAGCTACAGCAGAAGTGCTTTTCCCTTTCTCCGCCAAACGGCTGGCAACAATCGAACCGACTCCGAAATAAGCCCCATGCGGCAACCCCGATACAAACCGGGCACACAACCCCATCCAATAATCGGCCGACAGAGCCATAAGCAGATTCCCGACAACAAAAAGCCCAACCAAAGCAAGCAAGATCGTACGTAGCGGCCAACTCCTGGCCACCACCACTACCAACGGTGCTCCCACACATACCCCCAACGCATAAGCCGAAATAAGATGCCCGGCTTCGGATAAGGAAATATCAAATCCTGCCGCCACATCCGGCAAGATACTCATCATAATAAACTCTGCAATCCCCAACCCAAATGTGCCAAAAGACAATGCATACAAACCTTTCTTCATAACCTATTCAATCTTTCTGTTTTTCCGGCCGCAAAGAAACAACAAAATTATTAAGTGTAATTGTCGCAGATTATGCAATTATTGTCTAATTTTACTGTGTTTTATCAGAAAGTTCATCCGACATGCACGAGAAACTAAAATTCGAACAAATCAAAAAAGATAGTTGTGCCTCATTACGCTACGATTATTCCAGCTTGTACCCGAAAGACGAAATGCCTCTTCATTTTCATCCCGAAATAGAAATATGTTATGTTGTGAAAGGTTCAGGCTACCGGATGATAGGCGACTTTCTGGAGCCGTTCGAGGAGGGAGAAGTCGTACTGGTCCCGACCAACCAACCACATTGTTGGATGTATAACCCCGAAAGCTGCGAGCCTGATGGAAAACGGAGATGCATAGTTGTGCAATTCAATCCCGACTTGCTACAAACCGGCCTGTCTTTTTTTACCGAATGGGAATATGCTGCTCACCGGTTATCGGCAATCCAGCAAGGCATCCTTCTGACAGGCGAAACAGCCGGAAAGATCAAATCCTGCTTAGAAGAAATGAACCTCCTGAATGCAAGCGAAAGGATGCTGATGTTGATCCGCATCCTGCAACAAATCGGAACCACAACCGATTTAATCCCTATCGGTTTGCAGGAAACGGTATTCAACGGCATTACCAAAAACATGCAACGCATGCAACTGATCTTCAAATACGTCATCGAGCATTACAAGGAGAAAATAACTCTTTCGGACGCCGCAAACGTAATCAGCATGAGCACAACGGCGTTCTGCTCGTTTTTCAAACGTGAAACAGGCAAAACGTTTACAAACTTCATCAACGAATACCGGATAGAGGCCGTTGGCACTTTACTCCGCAACTTTCCGGATAAGGACATTAACGAAATAGCCTGGCAATGCGGCTTCACCGACATTCCCTACTTCAATCGTTATTTCAAAAAGATGAAACAGATGACTCCGAAACAATGGAGATACAAAATACAATAAAAAAAGAATATCCTAATATGAATGCAGAAATTATCCGATTCTTAGACGATTTACGACGAAACAATAATACCGTTTGGTTCCATGAAAATAGAGAACGATATGACAAACTTCGCTGTGCTTTTATCAACGAAGTACAAGAGTTAATCGAACGAATCAGCGTATTTGATCCTGATATACGGGGATTGGATGCCCGGAAATGTCTGTTCCGTATTAATCGCGACATCCGCTTCAGCCTCGACAAGTCGCCTTACAAGACTTATATGTCAGCCTGTATTGCTCAAGGAGGACGTCATAGTATCCGGGGAGCTTACTACTTTCATCTTGAACCGGAATACTGCGTACTGTCTGGCGGTATCTGGTATCCCAAACCGGAAATATTGAAAGTCCTTCGACGTGAAATATACAACAACATAGATGAATTTGTTTCCATCATCGAAGAGCCTTCCTTCAAAGCTCTGTACCCGTCACTCGAAGGGGACATGCTAAAACGTATCCCGGCAGGTTTCCCCTCCGATTCTCCTTACGGTCATATATTAAGGCACAAAGACTTCAGCGTTATAGGTATTAAGCCCGACAGTTTTTTCAGCCAGCCGGACTGGATGGAAGAAACCATCGATTGTTTTCGAAAGCTTCTTCCATTCAACCGCTTCCTGAATGAAATTGTGGATGAATATATGGGAAATCTGTAAAAACACTATTTTCCGCAAATATCCTTAAACGGACAATACATGCAGGCTTTGCCGTTCGGGGTTTGCACGAATGGGGTTTCTGTGTCGAAGATTTCATCCAAGCAATTTCGCAGGCTGTCTTCAAAATCCGTGCAATAGTTGGCGAAGTCCAAAACCTGTTCTGTTTTGAACCGGTCTGTACGATGGTAAATTCCAGGATCGAAAGAGGAAGAAAAGAGGGTCCTCATATAATAGATACCCGGCTGAATAGCTGTTGAAAGCTGAACTGACCTGTTAAACATCCATGCATACATAAAGACCTGCATAACCGCTTTGGAACGATCCGTATCTGCTTTGTCGAAAAGAGCTTCTACAGAGGTAAACTGCGTCGTCCCGCTCCCACTCTTATAGTCAATAATGCGGACGACATCGCGTACTTCGTCTATACGGTCGATAAATCCTTTCAACTGGATATTGCTTTTATCCGTCAATGGGAAAAGGCATTTTATCTTCTTTTCCGATTCGATATAACGGAAAGGAGTCTGTTTTGCGTCACGTTCCAGCACTTTCTCCACATATTTGCGAATCATCTCGCCGATCAGGAAGTTTTGTCCGGTGAGTGGACGAACAATGTCCGTTTTAAAGAAAATTTCGGCAAAGGCACGGGCAACTGCTCCCGTCAACATAGGCGTATCTTTTCGGATCGCTTTCAGCAGATCAGCCGTCACCATCTTTCCGCAGAATGGCTGATACAATTCTTCCATCACCTTATGCAGGATACTTCCAAAAACATTACTTTCGATCGTCTCGCTTACCTCCTCTTCTTCACGTATTCCCTCGACAACGGAGAAATAAAATTTAAGCGGACAATCCAGATAGGTATTGACTGCACTCGCCGATATCGCCCGCGTCCCACCACTCCGGAAATCAGCCAGACGGTTCATGACTTCCTCCGTCTTAGCTACCTGCAAGGCAGGAGTCTTGGAAGAAGAGACATTGTAAACAACCAGCTTATTCTGTATCGGCTCCTCATAATGATAATGCAACTGATGCACGAAACGGCTAACCTCGCCTGTCTGCAATCCGTTACTCCGAGTATCATAAAGCAAGCTGACATGGCTGGCACGATAAATCAAACGATAGAAATGATACGCCCAAACACTGTCCTGATGTTCGTATGTCGGCAAACCGAATCCACGACGAAGATTATAAGGAATAAATGAATTAGCCGCTTTCCTCAACGGGAAAATTCCTTCATTCATCGAAAGGATAATCAACCGGTCAAAGTCAAGCGCACGAGTCTCCAAAACACCCATGATCTGCAAACCGGAAAGAGGTTCACCTTGGAAAGGAATCGTAATTGTGTCCGTCACACGTTTCAGCAAACGGAAATAGGTGTCGATTTTCATTTCTACATTCGCCTCCCGCATGACTTCCTTCATCCGGTTAACCGTAGCGAAATAATGGAAGATAAACTCCTGTTCGATGTCGTTAATAGTTGAGAGTTGAGAGTTGAAAGTTGAAAGTGGCTCCGTGTCACTATTTACACTTTCAACTTTCAACTTTCCACCTTCAACTGCTTTATTCAGTTCCTGCAACACGTTAATCAAATAATCGGAGAAAGTTTCCACCGCAGTCACCGGAGTAAAGAGGATGGACAACAATGGCGTCTTATTCAGATCGTCATACGATATGTAAATCTTGTTGTTTTCTGAAATATCTTTTACCAGATTAGAAACCATCTCCGGAGAAGTAGTCGAGATATACCGATGGTTCAGGATTGGCAAGACATCCCGGAAATAGAACACCGGCCTCCGGTCCACATAACGAATATTCTTTTGCAAAGCCAGAATATATTCCATCAAAGATGCGACCGGTGTACCGGCCAACGGATATCCCATCGTCACATTGATCCGTTTGATCTGTTCGGGAATGGCATTCAGAACCGGAATCAACAAATGTTCATCCGGCAGAATCACAGCCGTCCGCAACGCTTCTTCCGCACTCATTTCGTCTTCCTTGCAAAGCTCGTTCAGAATGCTGCACACTTGCTTTGCCTGTCCGATTCCGGAAGGGATGCCGATCACCTCGATCTTCTTTTTGTCGTCATCTTCATTGTCAATAGTCAATTGTCCATTTTCAATTAATTGCGACGGGAATTGCCGCAAATTGCGCTCCACGAAGTAAGAGGCTTTATTATCCGGATCCGTCACTTTCGGAGAGGCGTAATCCCAGTAAAAATCAGCTATTCCCCGTTTTTGCAACCCGGAAAGGAAACGTTCTTCAGCCACCGAGAGGGCATTCAGTCCGACAAATACAACCTTTGTATAGGGCAGGTCGCAACATTCGTCTTTCTCCATCTGTTCGACAACTTCCCGAAAAATCATACCTTCATATCCTTTGCCTTCGGTGGCAAGCGCTTCCCGCAAATCGGTATATAGGGCATATAAAATCTGCCAGACCGCCAGAAATTGTTCCTGGTTGGGCGTATCTCCTTTCGGGTAAAAAGAAGACCAAAAAGTCCGGATAGCCGCAATTTGTTCAGGGCTCAGAAAACTAAAATCATTCTCTATCTCACGCAGGTCCGTCACATTGGTGAAGAGCATACGGGCATCTGCCATATATTTATCGATATCGTCAAAATCATTCAGCAGCATTTCCCCCCAATACAAGAACTCGTCGAACGTTTCGGAAGAACCGCTATGTCTCAAATAAATATCATATAGTTTAAACAGCATGCTGATCCGATCGGCAGCCTGCTTTCCGCTCAACTGTACAAACAGATCGTTGATCGTCAGGATCGTCGGCGAGAAAAGAGGCTTCTCAGATACTTCCGACAAGTATTTCTGGAAGAACAGCCCGGTACGGCGATTCGGGAAAACAAAGGCCAGACGGCTCACTTCCGCCCCGTATTCAGAATAAAAAAGGGATGCAACCTGATATAAGAATGGTTTCATTAATTGTTTGGATTAATAAATGATGATTTATCAGTGTATATTACTGTAATATATTTTCTATCATTTGTATTTCTTCCGCTGAAAAGGCTGTATTTTGTAACGCCTTCAGGTTATCTATCAACTGTGCAACCGAACTGGCTCCCACCAGGACGCTCGTCACCCGGTCGTCTTTCAACAGCCAGGCAATCGCCATTTCCGCTAACGTCTGTCCGCGTTGTTTGGCAAGGTCATTCAGTTGTCTTACTTTATTTATTTTTTCTTCCGTCACCTGTTCACGTTGAAGATGGCCTGTAGATTTGGCCGCACGCGAATTATCGGGAATACCGTTCAGATACTTATCCGTCAACATGCCCTGTGCCAATGGCGAGAAGGCGATCATCCCTACTCCTTCCTGCTTCAACAGAGGCAACAAGTCCGGTTCGATCCTGCGATCCAGCATCGAATAACGCGCTTGATGGATCAAGCAAGGCACACGATGTTCTTTCAATACGGCAAGTGCTTTTTCCGTCTGTCCGGCAGTGTAATTCGATATCCCGACATACAGGGCTTTTCCCTGGCGGACGATATCAGCCAATGCTCCCATCGTTTCTTCGACTGGCGTCTGTGGGTCCGGACGATGCGAATAGAAAATATCCACATATTCTAATCCCATCCGCTTCAAACTCTGGTCAAGGCTTGCCATCAGATACTTGCGACTTCCCCAGTTGCCATACGGACCAGGCCACATGTCATATCCGGCTTTTGTGGAAATAACAAGTTCATCCCGATATTGCCCCAGACCTTTCTTCAGGATACGGCCGAAATTTTCCTCTGCCGATCCATACACAGGACCGTAATTATTGGCAAGATCAAAATGTGTAATCCCATTGTCGAAAGCGGCATACGCAATCTGAATAAAGTTACTGAACACATCTACACTGCCGAAATTATGCCACAATCCCAGAGAGATGACCGGCAATAGCAATCCGCTCCGCCCACAACGCCTATAAGCCATATCGGCATACCGGTTATCATTTGCTTTGTACATTTCCATATAAAGATATTTTTATTACAATGAATCTTTTCAGATATACAAATATAATCAAGAATACCAAAAGAACGGGCAATTCGGATAAAATGATCGCTTCTCGGAGGAAACAACATCAACCGCGTAAAACAAAAAAAGGCTATCTTCACAGACAGCCAATCTTCATTGTTAACCTTAAATCTAATACCATGAAAAACACAGTGCAAATATAGAGAGTTTATGTTATGCAGCATAATATTTCCACAAAAAAAAGCTTTCTCTTAACCTGATTTAACCATTTCATGTTTTACAACATAATTTTTCATACACTTTTGACTTAGTCATTCCCTGCACAAGCAACAGACACATTATGATTGAAACAGCCTACAATACTGGATAAAAACGATCCAAACAAAAAACGACTGCCCGGTGCGGGCAGTCGCCTCTTTCCTACCGATCTGCTAATGATCGGAAAATTAATTCTTACTTATTGAAACGTTCTTTCAATTTAGCCAACATATCCTGAGTCATGGAATCCAGATCATATTCCGGTTTCCAGCCCCATTCCTCACGGGCACATGTGTCATCCAAAGAGTTAGGCCATGATTCTGCGATAGCCTGACGTAACGGATCCACATCATATTCCATCTGGAAGTCAGGAACATACTTTTTGATGTTGTTGTAGATAATTTCAGGATCAAAGCTCATGGATGCAATGTTGAAAGAGTTACGATGAACGAACTTCGTCGAATCGGCTTCCATAATTTCAATAGCTGCACGCAGACCGTCCGGCATATACATCATATCCATGAATGTACCCTGCTTGATCGGACATACAAACTTCTCACCTTTGGCAGCCGAATAATAGATATCAACTGCGTAGTCGGTCGTACCACCACCCGGAGGTGTCACATAGGAGATAAGTCCCGGAAAACGTACGGAACGGGTGTCGACGCCGAAACGGATGTTGTAGTAGTCACTCAACAACTCGCCTGAAACTTTCGTAACACCGTACATAGTACGCGGGTTACGGATCGTATCCTGCGGAGTCTTGTCTTTCGGCGTGTTATTGCCAAACACACCGATTGAACTCGGAGTGAATACAGCACAATGCATTTCACGTGCAACTTCCAATACGTTAAACAAACCGCCCATACCGATTTTCCAGGCAAGCTGCGGTTTTGCTTCTGCAACGGCTGACAGCAGTGCAGCCAAGTTATAAATCGTATCTACCTTATATTTGGACACAGTCTCAGCAATCTGCTGTTCGTTTGTAATGTCGACAATTGCAGAAGGTCCTGATTCCAGCAGTTCGCCTTTAGGCTCCTGTCCGGGGATGTAACCTGCTACAATGTTTCCACCGTAGATACCTCTCAACTTCATGGTTAACTCTGATCCAATCTGACCGGTAGAACCAATTACTAATACATTCTTCATTGCGTTTGATGTTCTTTTAAGTTTTTTCGATGGCAAAGGTATAGAGAATAAAAACATTCCGGTATGAATTTCTTGTATTTTTTAGCCTATATATTCAAAAAAAATATGACCTTTGCCGCATCGGCAGACAAATCAGAGACAAAGAAAAAAATGGTTTCAAGAATAATATTTTGCCACTTGTCTGCGATAATAGAGATATAATTGTCAACTTAATTAAAAATACTAACAAAAAACAAAGTTATGTACGGTAAACTGAAAGATTTCCTTACTCAGGAATTGGCAAACATCAAAGCTGCCGGATTGTATAAGAACGAGCGTATCATCACCACTCCTCAAAGAGCCGACATCAAAGTAAACGCAGGAAGCGACGTTTTGAACTTCTGCGCAAACAACTATCTGGGCCTGTCTGACAACCAACGTCTGATCAAGGCTGCCAAAGAAGCTATGGACACACACGGATACGGCATGTCATCCGTACGTTTCATCTGTGGGACACAGGATCTGCACAAACAACTGGAAGCCGCTATCTCCGACTATTTCAAGACCGAAGATACGATCCTGTACGCTGCATGCTTCGATGCCAACGGCGGTCTGTTCGAACCGTTGTTCACTGAAGAGGATGCGATCATCTCCGATGCTTTAAACCATGCCTCCATTATTGACGGCGTACGTCTTTGCAAGGCAAAACGCTACCGTTATGCCAATGCAGACATGGCCGACCTGGAACGTTGCCTGCAAGAAGCCCAGGCACAACGTCACCGCATCATCGCAACAGACGGTGTGTTCTCTATGGACGGAAACGTGGCCCCGATGGACAAAATCTGCGAACTGGCAGAAAAATACGACGCATTGGTAATGGTTGACGAATCCCACTCTGCCGGTGTAGTAGGCCCGACAGGACACGGTGTAGCTGAACAATATAATGTATACGGAAGAGTCGATATCTTCACAGGTACGTTAGGTAAAGCATTCGGTGGCGCCATGGGCGGATTCACAACCGGAAAGAAAGAAATCATCGACATGCTGCGTCAGCGCTCCCGTCCTTATCTGTTCTCTAACTCTGTCGCTCCCGCTATCGTAGGCGCCAGCCTGGAAATGTTCAAGATGCTGAAAGAAAGCGATGCTTTGCATACGAAACTGATGAACAACGTCAGCTACTTCCGTGAAAAGATGTTAGCAGCCGGTTTCGACATCAAGCCGACTCAGTCCGCAATCTGCGCCGTTATGCTGTATGATGCTAAATTATCCCAGGATTTCGCAGCCAAGATGCAGGAAGAAGGCATTTATGTTACCGGCTTCTACTACCCGGTAGTGCCGAAAGGCCAGGCCCGCATCCGCGTACAGTTGTCCGCAGGCCACGAAATGGAACATCTGGATAAAGCAATCGCTGCATTTATCAAAGTTGGAAAAGAACTGAACGTAATAAAATAAAACATACGATTTTTCATTATTCACGTGTTTTTCAAGGCTTGATTCTGCCGCTAACCCTTAGGCAGCAATCAAGCCTTTTTTTATCAAACAGGTTGTCTTTCGGGATAAAAAAATTATCTTTGCCCTTTTACAAGTAAAAATTTATGCAACTCAGTAACTACCATAGCCATTGTACATTCTGTGACGGTCGGAGCACGCCGGAAGACTTCATTAAATTCGCTGTTGCGCACGGGTTCCGCGCCTACGGTTTTTCATCCCATTCACCACTGCCGTTCGAAACATTCTGGAACATGTCTAAAGACGATATGCCCGAATATCTGACAGAAATAGAACGACTGAAAAAGAAATACAGTGACCGGTTGGAAATATACGTAGGACTGGAAATCGATTTCTTAGACGAGAGCTACAACGCGTCCATCCCCTACTTCCGCAATCTGCCGCTCGATTACCGTATCGGTTCCATCCACTTTCTTCCGATCGCACAGCCGCTTGCGGAAGAGAATATGGTGTGTATCGACGGTCCTTTCCGGGAGTACCAGAAGTCTGTCGACGCCTACTACGACGGAGATATCCGCAAGCTGGTCGCCCACTATTTCAGTTCCACACGGCGAATGATCGAGGCAGGCGGAATCGACATCGTCGGGCACATGGACAAGATATACATGAACGGGCACAAATGCGAAGGCTTCGACCAGCAAGCGGACTGGTATCAAAAACCGTTCAACGACTGTCTGCACCTGATCGCCGAAAAGGGACTGATGGTCGAAGTCAACACGAAAAACCTCGTGAAGAAACAGGAGGTCTACCCGCATACCGACTATCTGCACCGCTTACGTGAGCTGGATATTCCGGTGATGGTAAACTCAGACTGCCACTATCCCGACCTGGTGAACGACGGACGTGCGGAAGCATTCGAACTGCTGAAAAAGGCCGGGTTCAAATCCACCCGCGAACTGATCGGCGGACAGTGGCAGGATGTGGCGATCTGACGCATTTGTAACGCTATTGTAATACGTATTTCATTTCATCGAAATACAGAAATACGTCCTTTGCAGAAATAAATTATATTTGTAATAAAAAAGAGACAAAGATTATGGATATGCCGAAGATTCTTGTAGTGGACGATGAAGAGGATTTATGCGAAATCCTCAAGTTCAATCTTGAGATAGAAGGGTATGAAGTAGACACGGCTTTTAGCGCCGAAGAAGCGTTGAAGATGGATATAGCCTCCTACCAACTGCTGCTTTTAGATGTCATGATGGGTGAAATATCCGGATTCAAGATGGCCAGCATCCTCAAGAAAGAAGAAAAGACGGCCGATATCCCCATCATCTTCCTGACAGCCAAGGACACTGAAAACGATATGCTGACAGGCTTCAACTTGGGAGCCGACGACTACATATCCAAGCCTTTCTCCATCCGTCAGGTGGTGGCACGTGTGAAAGCCGTGCTGCGCCGCACATCAGACAAGGAGAAAGTGCCGGAAAACGAATGCCTCAAATATGAAACTCTCTCACTCGACACGAAGCGCATAAAAGCCTCCGTAGACGGACAGGAAGTCCCGCTCACCAAAAAGGAATTCGAGATACTGAAACTCCTTCTTGAAAACAAAGGAAACGTGTTCTCGCGCGAGGAGATCCTTTCCCGGATATGGAAAGACGAAGTATATGTGCTCGACCGCACCATCGATGTAAACATCACCCGCCTGCGCAAAAAGATCGGGCCATACGGCAAAAACATCGTGACGCGGCTCGGCTTCGGATACTGCTTTGAAAATTAAAAATTGAGAATTAAAAATTAAAAAATAAACGAACGGGCACTTATTCTTACATTCCAAGATGATTTCTTACTTCTTAATTTTTAATTTTTACTTCTTAATTCTTAATTCTTAATTTACCCCATGGTCAAGATAGAATCAACGACAAACAGCAGAATACCTTTCAGCCAGCGACTTTTCTGGTCGATATTCGCCATGTTCCTGGGGTTCACGGCTTGCTTCCTGTTGTTCCAGTATCAGCGGGAACGGGAGTTTGCCCAAGAGAAGTTGAACAACGTGTTGGGGAATTACAACTACCAGTTGTTCCGCCGCACGCAACAGACTGAGGATATCAACCAGGTGGTTCACCAGTTTATCGACGACATCCCCCAAAAGGATCTTCGCGTGACCATTATCGATCCGGCAGGGAAAGTGTTGTTCGACAATAGCGGAGCCGAGGAATTCAACAACCATAACGACCGCAGCGAGGTACGCAAGGCACGCCTCTACAATGAAGGGTTCGCCATCCGTTCGTCCAACTCGACCGGCAAGCGCTATTTCTACACGGCGACGAATATCGGCGGGTATATCTACCGCTCCGCCCTCCCCTGGGACCCTTACACACAGCGCGTACTGACGATCGACAAGGATTTCATCTATTTTATGGCGTTGATGACGCTGATATTTTTCTTCGTCCTCTCCCGTTTCACGTTCAGCATCGGGCGGACGATCTCGAAGCTGCGCGACTTCGCCCTGAACGTGGAGAAAGACCGCATACCGAAGAACGAATATGTCTTTCCTAACGACGAGCTTGGAGACATATCGAAGAATATCGTCGGGCTTTACCACCGCCAGCAGAAGGCCAAGGACGAGCTTTCGATGGAACGCGAGAAGCTGATCAAGCATTTCCAGTACGCAAAAGAAGGTTTCGCCATGTTCACACCGGAAGGCAGGGAGATATTGTCCAACATCTTGTTCGTACAGTTCGCGAACCTGATTTCCGACATGCAGATACGACAGTCGGAAGACGCGGTCGACATTCCGGAACTGGAACCGATCCATCTGTTCCTCTCCAAAAACATCCCGAACACGAACCGCAAGCGGAAAGTGTTGCGCGAATCGGTCACGGTGGACAAGAACGGAAAGATTTTCCTGATCGAATGCATTCTGTTCCTCGACAACAGCTATGAGATATCTATCAACGACATCTCCCGCCAGGAAGAAGAGAGCCGGATGAAACGGCAGCTGACGCAGAACGTGGCGCACGAGCTGAAAACTCCTGTCAGCAGTATCCAGGGTTATCTCGAAACGATCATCAGCAATCCGCAGCTGCCGGATGACAAACGCCAGTTCTTCCTCGAACGCTGCTACTCGCAAAGCACGAGGCTGACGGGGCTGCTGCGCGACATTTCGGTATTGAACCGGCTGGACGAGGCTTCCGAAATGTTCGAGCTGTCGGAAGTGAACATCCAAAAGCTGGTCGGCGAGATCGAGAAGGAATGTTCGATGGAGATGGAAGAAAAGAAGATCACGACAGAGGTCGCTCTTCCGGGCAACCCTACGATCTATGGCAATTATTCGCTGCTATACTCGATCTTCCGCAACCTCTACGACAACGCGATCGCGTATGCGGGCGAAGGCATCCATCTCACGGTGAGTTGCTACAAGGAGGACCCGAAATTCTACTACTTCAGTTTCTCGGACAATGGCGTCGGCATCTCGGAAGAACACGTGAACCGCATTTTCGAACGCTTCTACCGCGTCGACAAGGGCCGCAGCCGCAAGGTGGGCGGGACCGGTCTGGGACTCTCCATCGTCAAGAACGGCGTAAACTTCCACAAAGGACAGATCTCAGCCAAGAGCGGACTGGGCAAGGGGATGACATTCTTCTTCACACTCAAGAAAAAGATTTGATTCTGTGACTTTTCTCTTGAAAGAAAAGTCACTACTCCTTCACGCTATCTGTATTTGTTCTATTCTGCCCAATAAGATACAAAAATTATACCACAACACGTAACTAATTAAATAACAGAACAATAATCAAGCAACAACCAACACCCTCTGTCCAAATTTTAGACAGGAGTGTCCAATATTTTGACAGTTTCGCGTCGCCTTCCTCCCGGCAATTCCAACATTTTTCAATATCTGTTGAAAATTAAAGGATAAAATAATTGTTTCCTGCCCGATTTAAGGTATATTTGTCAGCGATGTGATGCCCGATAATAAAGATACGGAAAAAAACATCCCGGCGGGGTTCCCGACAGCACAAAAACAAAGAAAAACACGTTGGCGGGACTCCCGACAGCATGAAAACAAAGAAAAACACGTTGGCGGGACCCCCGACAGCACAAAAACAAAGAAAAACACGTTGGCGAGGCTCCCGACAGCACAAAAACAAAAAAAAACACGTTGACGGGACTCCCGACAGCATGAAAACAAAGAAAAACACGTTGACGGGACTCCCGACAGCATGAAAACAGAAGAATAATATTTAAACGATGTACCATGTCTGAAATTAAAGGTTTTGATTTATCCCGTCTTACCCAAGACGAGAATTTTGGCTTCCACAGTTTCGCGATCGTGGAGTTTGAGAAATGCAAAGACTCCAAAATCACAGAGTTCGTAAACAACTACAAAGTTAAATACAACGTATTTGACGGTTCCATGAAAGTCAGCGGCGGCGAAAACGTCCTCTCCTATGATGTCACCCGCCTCGACAAGGTCCGTGACGATGCCTACAGAGGATTAAAACGCCAGAACAATGTCGCGATGAATGATTTCGATCCGGTGATCGCCGAGATCGCCCGCCAAATCAATATCATCCTGCGCCGCAACGGCGATCCCTGCTCACTGCCTTACCTGGCTGAAAACAGTGCTGTGATAAACCTGATCCAGGATTTGGAAGAATTTGACAACCACTCG
This sequence comes from Parabacteroides sp. MSK.9.14, assembly GCF_019041495.1. Classification (NCBI taxonomy): domain Bacteria; kingdom Pseudomonadati; phylum Bacteroidota; class Bacteroidia; order Bacteroidales; family Tannerellaceae; genus Parabacteroides; species Parabacteroides sp. MSK.9.14. Next base: position 39,002 of record NZ_JAHPXO010000026.1, on the reverse strand, counting down.
GAAGAAGAAGAACGCCCCGGCGAACTGTCCGATCCGACCAACTCGCCGTTGGACGGTGTTTCGCTGGAAGACGTCACGAACCGTCTCCAGATGGCCGGCCTCGAAAGATGGGTGATGCGATTGAAGGAAGCGAATGAGAAATTCATCTCCTTCTTCACCAACCGCAACAGCCAGCAGGCTACCATCGTCACCGGCGCGACCAAAGCGGCCCGCCAGGAAACCGATGCCGCCTACCGCGCTGTCGTCAAACGCCTCAACGCGCTGGCCGAAGTGAACGGCGAGACGGACTATCTGGAGATCATCAATAACATCAACCGTCTCATCGACCGCCAGAAAGCCATCCTCGCCACCCGCAAAACCATCAACGCCAAAAGAGCCACCCAAAAGCCGGAAGGCGGCGGCAAGCCGGGGGAGGAAAGACCGGGAGAACTGTAAACAATTGTCAATTGTTTTTCACGCTTTCTACCGGATTTGCATTCGCCGCCTTCCAACTTTGGAAGAATACCGCCAGGAAGGAGATCAGGAGGCAGAAAAGACCAGCAACGATGAAAATCAGCGGGCTAAGCGCGATCCGGTAGCTATAGTCCGCCAGCCATTGCTTCATGAAATACCAGCTCAACGGCGTCGCGATCACGAACGCAATCCCGACATATGTCAGGAACGTACCGACGAGGCGCACCAGGATTCCCCGGTTGTCCGAACCGAACACCTTGCGGATCGCTACCTCCTGCGAACGTTGCAGGATGAAATAGGTCGACATCGCAAGCAAACCCAACAGCGAGATCAGGATCGCAATGCAGGCGAAGATCACCACGATCTTGGCCAGACGAATCTGCGATTCGAAATGCGTACGGATGCCCTGGTCGATAAACTGTCCCTCGAAAGGAACACCCGACACCTCCTCGAAGACTTTGCGCACGGACTCGTATGCCTCGACAGGATCACCCTGCACCTCGACCACGTAGCTCCACGGCCACCAGCCTGATTCCATATTCCGGAAACGGAACATTACCGGCGAATTTTCCTGCGTAATGTCCCTCAACTGGAAATCACGGATCACCCCTAAGACGGGTGTCACATCTTCGCCCCACCTGAAAGAAGGGGCATCTTCCGACAATTCCATCTGTTTAAAAGCCAGCTCGTTCAAATACCACCCCCCATCGGCGTTGGCCACCCGGTTGTCCGACTTGATCTCGAAACCGAAAATGCGGAAAGCGGCGCTGTCGACCTGTATCTGCTGGAAGCTGAGCGATTTGTCCTCGTAAGTTCCACTCATATTGTTCGTCCCGCTCGAAGGTGTTCCGTTGCTATGGCCGACAGCCTTGACCATCGGAAGCTGGCGCAACATATCTTCCGCCCGTTCCATCTCGCTTTTGGAACGGAAAATGTTATACGATTCGATTATGTTCGTCGTGTTGTAGCCCAACGGCGCGTGGATCAGATGGTCGATCTGGAGATACATCGTCAGCGAGGCGGCGATCATGGCGATCGTGATCACATTCTGGAACGTGATGAAGACCTTGCTGAACACCATCTTCGTCTGCCGGCGGAACGTCCCGCGTACCACGTCGATCGGTTTGGCCGATGAGATCATCAATGCCGGAAGCACCCCTGACAAGGCTCCCGTCAACACGATAAACAGGAGGATCGCCCCTATCCAAAGCGGTGTCGCCAACACATCGAACGTCAAGCGCACCTGCAACAAGTCATTGGCATACGGCAGTGCCGCCTTGGCAAACATCAGCCCGATGGCAAACGAAACGACTGTCAGGAAAGTAGCCTCCAACATCAACCGCAGGAACAGTTCCACACGCGAAGACCCCAAGAGGCGGCGTGTCGCCATCTCCTTCGCCCGCTGGCCGGCCTGTGCCACCGTCAGGTTTATATAGTTGATGATCGCGAAAATCAGGATCAGAATGCCGACGGACATCAAGACCAACGAAAAGCGCTTGTCGCCTTGGTTCAAGCTATGCGACGCCGTATTTCCGAAATAGATATCCGAAAGTGGAACAACGCGTGCTTCCTTCACGAAATCATACCGGTAAATCCAATACCGCTCTTTGAAAAAGCTCTGTATCTCATCCGTCCGCCCCTTCAAGTCCATCCCCGGCTTCAGCAACAGGAACGAGACGCACGAGCCGGCGTTACCCGGATTCGTCTTCGACAGTGATTGGTTGAACTCCGTCACCCGCTCGATACGCACCAACAGGTCCGCATTCGGAATCACCGAACGGTTGATGTCTTCCATGACACCGGTAACCATGACACTCGTCGAGTCGCTAATGCGCAAGCTCTTCCCGATCGGATCGTCATTGCCGAATATCTTACGGGCAAAGCTTTCCGAAACGACCGCGCTATAAGGATCTTCCAAAAGCCGGTCGCGGTCGCCATCGAGTATCTTGAATGAAAAGAGGCCGAAAAACGTCGAATCCGCATATACGAGATCGGCAGTCAACTTCTTGTCTCCATAAAAAATTTGTTTACTCTTCCCTTGATCCGTGATGACCGGACAGACTTTCTCGATCTCCGGATACCGCTCTTCCAGCCAATAGGAAACCGGGACACCCGATTCCAAAAACTCTTCATTGCCGATGGCAACGATCCGGTCGTAATTCGCCTGTTGTTTGTCGATATTCAATTCCCGTTCCACATACACCGCAATCAGGATCACGAACATCAGCGAAACAGACAGCCCGAAGACGTCGATCGCCGTATACCCCTTGTTCCGGCTCAGGAATTTCAGAAAAGATTTTATATTTAACAGATTATTCATAGTGTATTCCATTTATAATTCATAACCCCAAACTCATATCTCACAAAGAACATATCCGACTTTCCCAAGCCGGATATGATCACAAAACAATTAGAATGTGTCTATGTTCTATTTTACAAAAATTAAATGAATTCGTTTACGGACGACACGATACTTCCGTCGAACAGGTTGATCACCCGGTGGGCGAAGCTCGCATCGTGTTTGGAGTGTGTCACCATAACAATGGTGGTTCCTTCTTTGTTCAGTTCGGTCAAGAGCTGCATCACTTCGGCTCCGTTTTTGGAGTCCAGGTTACCGGTCGGCTCATCGGCGAGGATGATTTTCGGATTCGAAACAACGGCACGGGCGATGGCGACACGCTGCTGCTGACCTCCGGAAAGCTGCTGTGGGAAGTGGTTGGCCCGGTGGCTGATGTTCATGCGCTTCAAGATGTCATTGACCATCTGCTTGCGCTCGCTTGCCTTCACTTTGAGATAGGTAAGCGGCAACTCCACGTTTTCAAAGACATTCAGTTCGTCGATCAGATTGAAACTCTGGAACACGAAACCGATATTTCCTTTACGCACCTGCGTACGTTCTTTTTCTTTCAAGTGTCCGACTTCCCTGTCCGCCAGGTAATAGTTGCCCGATGTCGGGTTGTCCAACAGGCCCAGGATATTCAGCAAGGTGGACTTGCCACAGCCGGAAGGGCCCATGATTGCCACAAACTCACCATCCTTCACTTCCATCGACACGCCGTTCAACGCGATCGTTTCCACCTCTTCCGTACGGAAAAACTTACTTAATCCTTCAATTTTAATCATGACTGTATCTGTTTTTTTTATTATTGCTTCTTCTTGCCTATCTATAGGCAAACAGCGTGCCAAAGCACATAAACCATTTATTTACAACCCTATAATAATTTCAATATTTTCCGCGAGTGTCTAATTTTTGGACAGTGGTGTAAAGATATTAGACACTCGCCGGGAAAACGAGATCCCGGATTATTCCGATTTCAAGCTATCGACCGGATCTTCGTTCGCGACATCCCAGATGCGGTACACGATACATATCAAGACCACCAGGCAGACAAACAATGCCCCTGCCAAGAAGATCCACGCACTAAGAGGTATCTTTTCCACAAACTGCTGCTGCCAGTGTTTCGCGACAAAATAAGATATGCCGCATCCTAATAAAATCGCAGGGAGGGCGATACGAAGGACGTCTTTCAAGAATATCCGTAGAATATCCTTCATCGTAGCCCCGTTCACTTTGCGGATGGCCAATTCCTTGCGGCGTCGGTTCACTTCGTCGTTCGTATAGCCGATCAATCCGATCAGGGAGATTATCAGCGTTATTAATCCCCCGATCATCACTTCGTCGCGGAACTTCCGGGAACTGCTGTACAGGTCGACCATCTGAACGGAATAAACCGTCAGTTTCGGCTCTTGGTCCGGCATCAGCTCTTTCAATCTCTCATTTACTTTTCCGACTGCATCAGGAGTCATCCGGTGGAATTTCACCAACAAATGGGCAGAAGGACGTTGACGGTAGAACAAGACGGAAGGACGTGCATCCATATCGATGAGCGAACCCATGATATAATTCTCATATACCCCGCAAATCGTATAATACTTCGAGCCATACCGATCATGTTCCGATATATAAATGGATTTACCGACTGCACCGTCCGGCCAGTCCACGAATTCTTTCATCTTCTCCACAAAAGCACGGTTCACCATCACTTCGTCCGAAACTGGGATATTCTCGGTGAACGAGCGGCCTTCTATCACCGGTATTTCCATTAAGTCAAGGAATCCGTTGCTCACCCAATACTGGTCTGCAATATTAAAAAGTTCCTTTTCCGACTCCGGTAAAGCGATATTATTGCCCGACATCGACCAAAAAGGTAACGAATAGGAAGTCGACACCGCTTCTACTTCCGGCAGGCGCATCACTTCATCCAGCACCTTATAACGAGTCGTGGAATCGATCGCCGAAATACTGCAATAGGCCAGCCGGTCATACGAATAACCCGGATCACTGTTCACCATATACGCATGTTGTCTGCCGACAATCAATAACAGGGTCACCAGCAAACCCGCTGCAATAAACTGGAGGAAAAGCAGACAGAGTTTCCAGACACGGCGACTTTCACGGAAATTACGGAACGCGGCAGCCACCGGAATACGGGCGAACAAACAGCCCGGAACCAAGCCGGTCACCAGAAACACAATCACGCAAACCCCCAGTAGTACCAAAGCCCCTTTGGATAATAACAACGTTTCGACCGAAACATCCAATAAATCATAAATGATATCCCGACAAAGAAAAATCAGGAAAATACTCACCATGATCGAACAGACCATGTGTACCAGCGTTTCCGACAAAACCATGCTATGGATATTCGTTTCCGAAGCCCCGTACGACTTATGCACGGCTACTTCTTTCGTCCGGTTGACGATCGAAGAAATGGTAATGAGAATATAGTTCATGATAGCCGTGAACAAAAGGGCAAAGGCCAGAATCCCCAACATCATAACCATGTTTTTTACCTCTCCCGCTTTGCTATGCAAGTCGAGCAAGGGCCTAAGCGTATAAGTCAGTTCGTAGCCCGACTTTCTCAAAGCTTCCTGATCGTGGTGCCGGAGCGTCATATCATGAATAGCCGGAGTCAGGCTATCAGGCGTGACTCCCGGTGACAGACGCACATAACCGGCATAACGGTCGTTACCCAACCAGTTGTTCAAACTCTCCGGATCCATGCCGGACATGGCAACCAACATATCGTAACGCAAGCTGGCATTCTGGGGCAGATCCTCGAATACACCTCCGATCGTCACCTCCAAACCGGGATTCTCATCGGGGATGATCGTCAAGCCTTCCACTTTTTCGATACCTCCCATCTTTTCCGCCAACGAACGGGATATCATAGCATACCACGGTTTGGCCAACACCACTTTCGGATTACCGGACAGGATCGGCACAGGGAAGATATCGAACACATTACTGTCGGCCATCATGATATAACGGGCGGAATAACGTTGTTTGTCAGGTGTCGTGAACAGGGTATTATCTCCACCGATATAGGTAAGCCGGGTAGCGTCTTCCACACCCGGAATCTCACTCCGCATAGCGGGAGCTACAGCACCGCTTACCTGATAATAGTCTTCCTCTTTCCCGTTCATGCTATAATTCTCATAGATCCGGTAAATCCGGTCCGCATCCGGATAGAAGGTATCGTAAGATTGTTCAAAATAGATCTTCGCAATCATGACCAACGCAACAGACAACCCCACACTCAGCGAGATGATCTTCATTACATTATGACGTCCTTTTTTGAACAATGAGCGTATGGCAATATTCAAGTTTCTCATATCTATCGTGTTTATCTGCTTTTCCTACTATCGTTACTCTGATTTCAAACTATCAACCGGATTAGAATTCGAAACGGCCCATGCACGGTACAGGACACAAGCAATGATCAAAACATAGACCATCATCGCTCCGGCCAGGAAGATGAAAAATCCGATGGGCGCCTTTTCCGTAAATTTCTCCAACCATCCCGTACCGGAATAATAAGCGACAGTCATACCGATCACGATAGCGGGAATCGCAATATAGGAAATGTCTTTCGAAATCATCTTCAAGATACTCCATGCCGTCGCCCCGTTCACCTTACGGATCGCAATTTCGCGTCCACGACGATTCGTTTCGTCACTGGTATATCCCAGCAGACCGATCAATGCAATAATCAAGGTCACGATTCCCCCGATCATAACCGAGTCGCGGAACGTGCGGGAATCCTTATACAGGTCTATCATATCCATATAATAAGCCGTCACCGTAACATTTCGGTCGGGCATTACATCTTCCAGCACCTTTTGTGCCTTTTTTATATTCTCCGGTGACATCTCATGGAATTTGATCAGGATCATCGGTGCATATCTATCATAGAACAGGGCGGTCGGACGTGTATCCGGATTACCGGTACTGCCAATACAAACATCTTCATACACACCGCAGATGGTAAACGGTTCTCCATTCTGGCTATGTTCCGTAATTATAATGTTCTTGCCAATCGCACTCCCGGTCCAACCAGCCACCTGTTCCATCTTTTCGACAAAAGAACGGCTGACCATCACTTTGTTCGAAGCCGAACCGTCAGAACGGAACACCTCTCCTTCAATAACCGGAATCTCCATCAAGGAAAAGAAATCATCTTTCACCCAGTACATATCGGCAATATTAAACAGTTCGCGGTCATCTCCAGGAAGTGAAACATTATTTCCCGACATCCCTGAAATCGGCAGGTCATAGCAGGCAGAAACTTTGTCAACTTCGGGTATCTTGCGCAATTCCTCGATTGCCGTATTACGGACGGATTCTTCCACACCCTGTGTCGAGCAATAAGCCAACTTCTCATAGGCATATCCGGGATCGACATTTACCATATAGTCATACTGCTTATTGATAACCGACAATAATGCCACCAGATAGGCTGTTGCCAAAAACTGTATGAACAGCAGGCAAAGTTTCCAGTACCTGCGGGATTCTTTAAAATTACGGAATGCGGCAGCCACCGGAATACGCAGGAACATATAGGTCGGGATCAAACCGGTAATGAAAAAGATCACGATGCAAACTCCTATCAGTATCACAATAGTCTGTGTCGAGAACAATGCTCCCAACGTTGCCCCTAACAATTCTTCCGTTTTCGTACGGAACAGAACGATCAGAAAAGCGGCAAGCAACAAAGAAATCAGCATATGCAAACACGTCTCCGACATGATCATACCGAACAGGTTCTTATCTGAAGCCCCATAACATTTATGAACAGCCACCTCTTTGGTTCGGTTGATCAACGTGGAAATCACGATAAGCACATAATTCATCGCAGCCGTAAAGATGAGCACAAAAGCCAGAAAGCCCAACAGGGAATTCATGCTCTTCACCTCATCACTGTTACTGTGCATGTCCATCAACGGAACCAGGCTATAAGTCAAATCAATTCCCGCTTTTTTCACCTCTTCCAGATCGCAATGCCGTCCTTGCATCTCACGAATGGCAGTCGTCAGGCTTTCCGGATCAGTGCCGGGATAAAGTTTTACATATCCCAGATAACGGTCATTCCCCAGCCAATTTTCACGACTCCACTTGCTCATACCTTCCAAAGATGCAACAATCTCAAAACGCAAGTGGGAATTTTCAGGTACATCTTCAAACACACCTCCTATCGTATAGGTTTGTCCTGGACTGGATTCAAATTCAAATTCCTTGTTCACTGCCTGTTCTGCACCTCCCAACAGTTTGGCAATGCGATTCGAGATCATCACATATCCCGGACGGGACAAAGTCTCTTTCGGATCACCGATCAGGATAGGACGCGGCAACAGATCGAAAACATTCGTATCGCCCATCACGACATAACGGGCGGAATAACGGTTTCCATCCTGTGTCTTGAACAACTCCTTGTCACCCCCGATATAGGTCAAACGAGTTGCTTTTTCAACCTCCGGTATCTCGACTTGCATAGCTGTAGCCACGCCTCCGCTCACCTGCCCGTAGGACTTATATTCACCATCCCGGATGATGTTTTCGTGCAACCGATAAATACGGTCGCTGTCCGGATAAAACTTATCAAACGAACGTTCAAAACACACTTTCGATATCAGGACAAGTCCCATCGCCAGTCCGACTCCCAGAGATAAAATCTTTATCCCATTACTTCTTCCTTTCTTAAAAAGCGAACGTAATGCTATGTTCAAGTTTTTCATATCGCGTATTTATTATATTCCGTCCATTAAAATTCAAAAAGCGTGCCAAAAGAGTCAACGAGCTAAAATACAAATAGATAAAAGCACAATCATTTTTTTAAGTGTCCAATTATTTGACAATGGTGTACAATAATTAGACACTCCTGATGGGTAAAACATCGAAACTAGTTCACGGAAATGCAATTGACGTCCCACAAGGATATTTCATATATTTTGTACTTTTGCAAACATGAAACGGAATATACTCGCTCTTTATCTGATCAAACTATCCAAATGGTTCACATTGGTTATGCCTATCATCGTGCTTTTTTACGAAAAACACGGATTAGGATTGCAGGATGTGTTTATCCTGAAGAGTGTCTATTCGATAGCAGCCGTTGCCTTGGAGATCCCTTCAGGCTATCTGGCTGATGTTTGGGGACGCCGCAAATGTCTGATATTAGGATGTATCCTTTTCTTCTTCGGATATCTATGCTATTCGTTCACCTCGACATTCACGGCTTTTCTTTTCGCTGAAATCTTGTTGGGGACAGGACAGACATTGGTAAATGGTGCAGATTCCGCTCTGTTATACGATACTACCGCCCAATACAAGAAAGAAAATTTATACTTACGATATGAAGGACGGATCACGATGATCGGCAACTTCGCTGAAGCGCTGGCAGGTATCTTTGGTGGTTTATTGGCGACTTATTCCCTTCGTCTTCCTTTTTATGCGCAGGCTGTGATTGCATTTACAGGTATTCCGGCAGCATTCATGCTTAAGGAGGTCAACCGTTCCAATAAAATACAGAATCCGGTAAACGAGATTGTCCGGATCATCAGATATTCGCTGGTAACGAACAAGCAACTTTGCTACAATATCATGTATTCAGGTATAATCGGGGCAGCGACTCTCACGATGGCTTGGTTCGTACAACCGGTTTTAATGTATCTGAAAACTCCCGTTTCCTGGTATGGCGTTATTTGGACGGTACTGAATCTGACAGTCGGCTTCGCCGCTCTCTGGTCCGACCGGGTGGACAACTACTTCGGTCCGCGTAAGATGGGAATCCTGATCCTCGTTTTTATAGTCGGCGGATATGTCTCCCTGGCTTTCAACCTTACGTACGCCGGCCTTGCCATCTTGTTCGTCTTTTATATCTTCCGCGGTTTTGCCACCCCCATCCTCAAAGGATACATCAACCAAATGACTTTTTCCGACATGAGGGCGACAGTGCTTTCCATCCGCAACTTCATAATCCGCCTGATGTTCGCCGCTATCGCCCCCTTTATCGGTTGGCTGAATGACATGTATTCGCTCCAGGTTGCCCTACTCGTCTCAGCAGGGATCATATTGCTGCCGGGAGGGATATTTCTGGGGCTTCAGTTCAGAAAAGAAACAAGTTAAAAAGGGACATTGCACAAATTGCTGATCTTATCTACATTCTTGATATAGGAATTATGCTCCCACAGACGTCCGGCACAATATTGATCGAAAGTATCCTGCAATGATTTCTCATCATCAAGGCTATTCACCAGTTCCGGTATCAAGATCTCGGCAAAAACAAAAATGCCTTTTTCCGGTACAAGGACAAGATTGCTCTTGGGTTGTATAGACATTGATTTTTCAAGCATATCGAGTGGGACAATGCGGTAACGCTTTTCACCTTCCTTATCCGAAATCAATAACAGATAATCAGTACTACGAGCCGGAGAAATAAATAGTATATCATCAATCGAACCGACAAAAGCAAAAAGCATATTCGGTTGTGACATTCCCTTTTTCAGATTGGACAGGCCTACTTCGCCATTCTTAAAAACCGTAACCAGCAAATCTTCCTTGTCTTCCGGGTTATAAGAGAAAATAACACTTCCCCCTTCTCCTCCCCACTTTCCGATCTTGGGACTTACGGAATAGGCTATTTTGCCATTTTTAAATAAGGAGACAAAGACATGGTTGGGCGTGTATCCCAGGTCATGCTTCTTTTGCAAAGGATTGCAACGCAGAGCTGATGTCCGGATTCCTAAATTAATTTGAGTGTTTGCATTTTTAGTGCGCAAAGCCTTTTCCTGGACATTTTCTTCGTTTACGGACAAAACCGGAGCAACCGCTTCCACCTCTTGAACCGCTGTCATTTCAGGGACTACAGAACGTTTATCAAAAATATATTCATTCCGTTCTGCACTAAAATACGCAGGAAACTCCGGCATCTTAGGAACAGAATCCAGCTTTTGCCGATGGCGCAACTTGACAAAATCCGCCACGTTGCCAACTGGTTTGATCAGATTGGAACTGGCAGAACGCGTATATACTTCACCTTTCACCTCTACCACTTCATTGATTGGCGCTACTCGAAACGCCAAAACCAGACGTCCGTCTTCATATTCATACAAACGGCAACGTATATACGCCTGATAACGATCCCGATCTTCTTTTTTACCTAATAGCCTGATCACATTTTGATTGACAGAACGAAGGTAAACATCGCTGTCATTATGAGCAAACCTTAACTCCTGGTCCAATCCGGTCAGATATCCCTTATCATTGACTCCGATATAAAGTGTTCCCCCTTCCGTATTCATGAACGATGCAATCACACGAGCCAGGACAAGGCTCTGCTCCTCTGTCGCGTTTTTGTCGGCATGGATAAATGCAGATGTCTTAAATTCTTTTTCTACTCCTTCATGGCCGAAAAATACGGGTATGTACACTCTAGTTTTTTTCTCCCAGACTTTACAACCAAGCAAAACATTAATATTCTCGCAAATCAGTTCCTGCAGGTCATCATCCTTTTCTTTCAGATAGGACATGATATTAAAATAGCGTGCCAACTCAGCTACCGTACGGTTTTTATTTTGCATAAACGATTGCAAATCGGACTGGACGGAAGTCAGGGGACGGGAGTCGAACCAAGTCTGTAATACTCGTATAACCTGTTTGTTATTACGCAAACGCAAGCTGTACCGGTCCATATCTAACGCTTCCATACGATCCGACAATCCCTTAAAAGTTTGCCGGCATTCAACTCCCTCTCTGTTTTTCAATAATTCGGAGTCCAGTGAATTAACCCAATAGATATAGTCGGAACAAAGCCCGTAATAATCAGCCAATTCTTTGTTTCCCACAAAACGGCACAAAAATATCAGGACATTATAAGCATTGAAGCATCCACATATATCTTCGCTGTCGCCTATCAACGAATCTACACAATAAATGAGTTCCTTCAACTGGCTCACCGTTATCCTATCCGACTCGTCATATAAATCGGGAGTTACTGTTTTACTTTCACTTTCAGGCATCTCATCAGTCTGAGCCGATTCATCAAGAGCACTCTCCGGAACTTCAAGATTTAGGCTTTGGAAAGCGACGAAGAAAGGATTGTTTTTTTCTTTCAAACGTTGCAACTCTTCCTTGTCTTTATTGACTTTCAGCACTTCTTTCGTCATGAAGAAAAAGAAACTGCGCAAATTTTCCAATACATTATTATAAAAACCTTTTTCGTCTGGAAATGGGATATGGGACAGCACTTTGATCGTATTTTTCAATTTGTCCGCCGATAAACCTCCATATTCCACCTTATAGAAGTTACCGGCCTTATACTTCTTATGGGGATTAGTCGTTGTTGCCGTCATGCCGGTAGAAAGCAACCACCAGACTTTGCCTTCTGCAATATCGATCACTTTCCCGATTACATTTTTCTTCCTGACACAATCCGGATACATATATTCATTGAAATCCTGTATCAGGGAAAGCTTGACTTCACTTCCTTCCACGCTCTTTACTTTCGCACGGAATATCTCGTTGACAACAAACATATCCATAAAACCAGGGATGATATAATAGCATGAATTTATGTAAGCGAATGGCAAACAGGCCTTCATTCCCCGGTATGGGGCATCTATAATTTCCATCTTCAGAGACATGTCTTCCTTGTCGATATGCAGGATCCGGACCTTGACCCGTTGATCCGGACGCAGAAAATGGTCTGTCTCCACCTCTTCCTCTTCCATCTCGATCTCTGGTATCTCAATCTCTTTCTCATCTGATCCGGTATCCACAAAAGCCGGAGAAGACATTGGTTGCGACAAAGGATAATCTTCCGCTACCAGATTCCAATATGAACGGAAATCACGGATATTCTTACAAGCATCAAAATTCAAAGATAACCGGCTAAAAGAAGCGACAAACAAACGGTTTTTCAACACAGTAGCCCGGTCTTTACGCCCTTTCCACGAGTTACATCCCAATTCAACCAATGGGCTCAACGTAAACCCATCGTTATCAAGGGTGATCATATTTTTTTCATTTCGACATTGCCTCCACTTTTTACTATCTTCCTGGAAAAGACATGCTTTATCATCTGCTTGTAGCATGATGAGACGTTCCAAGATCTTTATCTCATCAAAATGTTGGAGATGCTCCCACTGGATACGGTCACCCAATGTATTCTCGCCAGTGAGCAAAGTATATGACTTATTTTTCAGCAGTTCACTATACGGTGATGGTATACGGGAAAGATAACGGCATATACGGGCAGCAATCAGTGAAAGGTCATCCTCCTTTTGCCGACATTGTCCACAGATCAAGAAGACAAAAGTATGCAAACGGACCGACTCGGTTATCAGAGGATGAAGCGTGTCCCAATCATCGGAGAACCAATATTCAGATACCTTATCATCCATCTCCTTTGCTTTCCGTTTCAATACGCCGGAAAAATCACTGCATTCCTCTTCTGTCATCAGACCATTGGTAATTAGCCTGCAAACGATATCGATCAGTACCGGAAGATTCTGGGAAAAACCAGTCAAATCGTATGACAGCAGATAATATATTTTTAGGATCTCGTCATGTACATGCCAAATGTTTCCACTCTGTTCCAACTTACGCAAAACAGCCTTCAGATATTCATTCGTCTTTCCTTCCGACAAGCAACGGCAAACTTTCAGTTTCAAAGAAAGACGATCCATCCTGTCAAACAGTTCAGTTCTTTTTTCATCCGCCCTCCTCTGGTATACTGTTTGCAAATAGTCCGATTCCTCTCCCATCCACCGGCAAAGGTCGAAGGCCTTCTCTAAAGCTTTAGCGGCATCCTTTCCATCCAAGGCCAGGCAATCTCCATGTTTTTCCTGAAAAGCAGCCAATGCCTCGATCCATCCAATCTCCTGATTCCGATACAGGAAACGAGCTTTTTTCAATAATACATCTGAAGCAGGATAATGCGAGACTTTATTCTCCACCAGCAACTTCATATTAACATCACAGGATTGAAATACAAAAGCATATTTTTCCACAATACTATCAGATAAGTTTTTTCCTGTTGTCGACATTTCTTTATCAAGGACAGGTACATCATTCATCATAGTTATAATATTAAAAATAAGATTATTAATTCAACAATTACCCTCTAAAAATTATATATATGAGCCCGAAAGTACTCATTTAATTCCAAGCACAAAAAAAATTCCGACTATATTTTAAGAATGACCATAAAAAAGAGGCCTGTCTCTTACTCCCCAAAAACAGACCTCTTTACGAAAAAGTTTCCATACCTTCCATGCCACCAGACCATACTCGGCAGCATCCAGCCAACCTTTTTTCACCTCCATTATCATAGCATAGGCAAACATTGCAGAACCGGATGCTTCCGGCCAGCAATCAGTTTTATCCACCAACAGGTTCTACATGCCGCTTTCACTCTGGCAATTTTTCGGGCTCTTCATCATAAGACGATGGCCATCCAAAATGCACCATGATTGGGATTATCTCTCGGTGTCAATATGAATTGTTAATTATCCATATTCGCCTTCTTCTCGAGCGGACAGATAATTAGTCGTCTAATATATCAATTTGAGAAATCATCAAAAAAGGAAGTGCGTCAAGCGCGGGGACAAGTACATTTTGACACACTTCCTTTTACGGTAATTTATTTGGTATAAATTAATTAGCAGTCTGATTTTCTTTTTCTGTCTGAACCGTCTGTCTCGCTTTCATACGGAAGTCCATATACGATTTCGTATTCAATTTTGGAAAACCATCCTTCTCCAATTGCCTGCCAACCTTTTCCAAGGTCTGAATATTCTCTTCCAGAATGGTTCCATCCGGACGAGGGCCAATGTTCAACAATAAATTAGCATTCATATCTGCGCAATATCTCAATAGCTCCATAACCTCTTCAGCCGATTTCTGCCGTTGTCGCGAAGAAGTATGATATGCCCACCCTAAAGCCTGGATCGGGATGTTCAACTCAGCCGGCTTTTCATTATTGCTCTCCCAAGAAAAATCGGCAGCGTCCTGTACCTTTTTAGGTAATCCGACACTTTTAAAGACAGGAGCCAATGATCCCATTTCTCTTTCTCCGGTTATAAAATCCTCATTACCGTTCGCACCTGTTTTAAACACGACTAATGCATGAGGCTGAATCTGATGAATCATATCATATATTTCCTGAATATTAAAAAGTTCAGAATACTGATACACTCCTCCAACCGTATCAAACCATATACCGGCAATCGGCCCATATTGAGTACACAATTCCATTATTTGCGTTTTTGCATAATTCAGATAATGCTTAAAATCTTCCACATTACGGAATCTGTAAGACTCAGGAACCTCTTTATAGTGGGGACGAGCCGGATCATACATCGTATTTGGCAAAAAGTAGGGATGATGCCAATCTATACCCACCGAATAATAAATAAACAGGCCCAATCCGGCTTTCCGGCAAGTGACAGCCAACTCTTTTACAAAGTCACGCTGGGCAGGATAATCCATACTATTGTAATCCGTCAAATACTACAGGAATCCCTGTCTTTTCAAAAAATCATCCGTCAACTTTCGAACCTTATAATACTCTTCCGTAAGCGGCTTTCTGTATAGAAAGATCGGATGCCCGGCACCTTCAAAGAGATGGAGTTCACAATCCACTCCCTTCTGCAAAAGTTTATCTTGATAGGCCTCGATCGTTTCGACCGATACGATAGGATCTTTCGTGCCAAGCAATATAAGAGTGGAGGGAGTTGCTTCCGACACATGATGGATCGGTGAAATTTTTTCAAAATCCCTTTTTATTTCCGGAAAACCATAACCTCGCGAAACCATGTCTATAACCGGATAATATAACACGGAGAGGTTCGGCCTGTAACCCGCCGGAACAGTCTCATCACTCCCGATCGTTCCGAGTGCGGCAGCCAGATGTCCACCGGCAGAACCACCGGCTACGGCAATCTTGTCCGGATCAAGCTGATAGTCCGAAGCATGGCTACGCAACCAACATATCGCATCTTTGGCATCCTCAAAACTCTCGAACGGAGTAGAATGGTGCAGATATCCGATACGATAATCAACCGATACAGCAACCATTCCTTTTGAAGCATAATAAGCACATTCACGATAAAACTGAATCGGAGTACCTAACTTCCAACCTCCTCCGAAGAAGTATACAATAGCCGGCCTTTTTTCCCCAGCCTGCATATTCCGGGGCTTGAAGATGTGAAGCGCCAGGGAATCTCCATCCTCTAATGTCTTATACCGAACGATTTCAGGGGAGAACACCGTCTCCGATGAAGCCAGTACTTTCTTTAAGGCCTCGAACCAGACAGTCGCCATCTTCTCCGCACCAGCCTTATTCGGATGTACTTTATCGTGTACCGTATAGTCTTGCCAGTTAAATCCCTGAGCCTGATTGACCAAAAAGACCTGTCCGGAGTTTAATCCGGCAACCATTTCCGCAATCTTCTCGTTCAATTCCGGGATATACGAATATTTAGGTAGTTTCCCGCTTGGTATTACCTGGGCAATCAAAATACGGACATTCGGATTGATCGCCTGTATTTTGTTGATAATAGACTTGTAAGAAGCTATCATTCCGGGAATAGGTTTCTCTTCCGCAAAATGGTTATGACCGGCATGGAGCAATACAATATCTGCCGGATAAAGCCGGTAGAGGCTGTCGATCTTCGACTCCAGAAACTCCACATTCTTACCGCTGAAACCACAATGATTAAGCGTCCCGATCCGACATTTACTCTCACGAGGACCGATAAAATCAAACTGATACCCGGCTGTAAATAATTTTTCCCAAAGCGGATACAAATAGCAAGTGAAGAAATCCGCTCCTTCCGTAATAGAATCACCTAATCCCATCAAGGTAAACCGTTCCTGTTTTTTCTCTTGTCCGGTGGTAGTAACGGAACAGCACAATAAAAAAAATAATATCAGATATAAATAAAGAGCTTTATGTTTCATGGCTTTTTAAACTTGCAATAGTTTTATAGGCATATATTAAAAAGATGTGTGTCAAAATGTGATTATCTCCACGCTTGACGCAGAGACAAGTACATTTTGACACACACCATACTTTTCTGATTATTGGACAACCGGTTTGTCTTTCAACATACCGCCTTCATTATAACGCTGGTTATTCGGTAGCCCTTTCTTATTCACACCTTCTTTCATCAATGTCTTCAAATCTTCCAGATGCGAACGGTAAACACCACGAGGTGTCACATCATATTTCTTACACAATGATGCAGCCATACCTACTACCTCTCCCATCATTCCTGTCGTACGCATCACACGGACCGTTCCCAATGCCACATGAGTCACACTAATATTACGACCGGCCATAAACAGGTTCTCCACATTACGAGAATACAGACAACGATACGGAACGGCGTACGGATGGATCAGAATATGCTTTGTCACTGCTTTGAACTCATTGCCTGGAAAATGTTCACTGTTTTTCGGATCCTGCCAATGTAAATCGATACTCCATGTCGTGGCGAAAGAAGCATCTTCATGAGACACGTTTTTCGTGATATCGTCTTCCTTTAAAATATAATCCCCCATCAGACGACGTGATTCACGCTTGCCGGCGACATAAGCAACCCAACCTAATTTTCGGTTCTTATACTGGTCATTTTCCTTCATACGGTTTTTCAGATAACTCCAGTTTGAATAGACAACCAACATTCCATAATCACGGATACGTTCGAAGTCCTTGATCTGGTCGAAGTTCATACCTGTCTCCCACGTCCATTCTCCCATCATCACCTTTTCACAATTCTTGTCGTTAAACTCCACTCCATAGCTGAACTCCGGGAAAGGACTCGATTTCTTGTTATCCACAGAATACCACTGGACGGAAGAACCCATTGTCAACTTGTCTGCTTTCTCCGGAGCGATGCTCTCACCATACTCGTCACGACCTTCACGCCCCATACGGTAGTCGGCCCCCGCCAGGTAACCGATCGTCCCGTCTCCCGTACAATCAGAAAACAGAGGAGCCTCGAACTTCAGTTCTTTACCGCTTTCGATGTGTTTGACAATAACCGATGTGATCTTATCACCTTCCTTTGTCACCCCTATCGCACGAAAGTTCAGGAAAAGAGACACATTCTTTTCACCTGCTAGCCAATCCATTTTCTTCTGGTCTTCATAATATTCTGCAGGTTGTGCATTTCCTCCTTTTTCCGGACCAAATTCTTTCTGCAGACCGCCAAGTTCCTTATAAGTTCCTTCTTCGATACGGCCTCCTAAATGGACACGTATCTCCGAACTGTTATTACCACCTACCACAGGACGGTCATTAATCAAAGCTACTCTGCAACCCAGACGGGCTGCCGACACAGCGGCACTCATCCCGGCTATACCGGCTCCCACGACTACAAGATCATATTCGCCGGCAACCGGTGCTTCATCCGGTAATCCCAATGCTTGACGACGGAATGCTTCCAGTTCCTTTACATCCGACGGAGGCATCTTGCCAACTTCCGTGGTAAAGTAGATCGCATCACAACGACCGTCAAATCCCGTCAAATCATGCAGCTTGATTACAGTTTTCAGATTCTTGACAGATACTTTTCCAGCTATCTGCCACATCCAGGCAGAACCCTCCGCTCCCAATGGAGAAGTCATCTTCTTTCCTCCGACAGACAAACTGAATTTACCGGGGCCTTCCCCTTTTTTCCACGGGGAAGTCCAATTATAGGTACGGACATATACATAATATTCTCCTTTTTCAGGAAATGTCACTTCGGTCGAAGCATCATCGACAGGTACACCCATCCCGTGCGCTAACAAATAGGGCGATCCCATCAAATCCATAAACTGCTGGTCTACCTTCCAACCACCTTTGTTACTGAAACTTTCAGCCTCAATAAAAAGGTCTGCAGCTCGAACCGATCCAAAACTCAATAAAAATAATAATGATAAAATTACACGAGTCTTCATGATATTAATATTTACAATTTAACAAAAACAAAGAAAAACACAACACTCTCTATATTTTCTATTTTGCAAAAATAGAACTAATTATAAATAAACCAGGCTGTTGCTTTACAATTTTTATTTGCGGTTACACGTACCCATCGAGCAGAAAAGCTCTCAGGAAACTCATAATGCATATATTCACCAGAACCGACAGTCTTGGTTTCATAAATCTTAAACTGCCCATTGCCTACAACGTCTACTTCTATTTTAAAAGAAACAGCTTCATTCGAATCATGCCAAAGATGAAGAGATTTCTGATCAAATCCATACATTAAAAAAGGATCAGACGGGACATGGGCCGTAACTTCATCATCAGACCATACCCCTCCTTCACCAGTTGGTTTACCCCACGACCACAAATCGTCTGTCTTACCGAACCACAATCCAGCTTGAGGTTGACCAGCCAAAGGATTTCCATCAGCAGTACCAAACTTCATCGGCGTCGCCTGATTTCCTCCCATCACCAACATGCCCCTCCAAGAGCAATAGTCTGGGATTACACGCAAATGCGAACAAACCGGACGAATAGCCCACAGCTGATCAACATATAGATGAAATCCTATTTCATAAAATAACCCATGGCAATCCATCATTGCACGTTCTGTTTCAACTTCGCGAATACGCAGCCACTCCGTACAACTCGTCTCATCGAATGTCTTACTGGATTTTGGCAAACGATACCTCTTCCATTCCTTTGTATTCGGAAAAAATACACTCATTACAGCAGAAGCATTATCCCAGCCTGTAGCCAAAATTGGTGCACCAAAATGAGAAGAGCTCCATACTTCCGTATACGACTTCTCTTCTATTATTTTCCAAACTTTACCATCCCACTCTGCTAAACGGCCTGCACTCCAATCTTTATTATAATCTTTTGTAGAATAACTATTGTTACACACAACAACCTTACCATGCCTTGTAAAACCAGATTTAAAATGAGGTTTCGACCCTTTCGGTTCTTTCAACTCATCATAAAGGTTAAATAATGGTTTTGTATCTAAAGTATTCACATCCACTTCAAAAAATTGACCCTCCATAGCCAGAAAATAAACTTTATTCTTCGGATCTGTCAAATGCGTCATTGTTGCAGCCAAACGATGATCTTTTACCCCATCAATTACTCGTACATTACCATTCATATCAATTATATACGGACCTATGATCAACTGATTCGTAGGACCGTGGAGTAATCTATTCGCATATGTTCCCACCACGCTTTCCGGGCGTTTATGTATTTCCATCTTATCATTGATTTCAAAAAGTCCAGTACCGAAACCAGTCGCGGAAAAATGTGCAACATAAGTAACAACCCATAATCTATTTGCCCAAGGGAATAAAGCTCCCGTCCCAGCTTCAGTTCTCGGAGTTTGATCTGCAACCATAGCTAAATGCGGAAACACACCACTACAGTTTATTTGCTGCTGCGACAAAACTGTATTATTCAGACATCCCCAAACTAACAAGACAGACATTAAAATGTATTTCATGATTCTATAGATTTAAAAATTACAATTCAACAACATCCGGTAATTGATTTATCAGTATCATCACCGGATGTCATTTCTACATTTTATTTATAATCCAACCAAGCAGTTGCTTTTGTATCCGTATCCGATACAAAACGAATCCATCTTGCTTGAAATGCTTCAGGGAGTTGCTGAACGAACCTTTCTCCAGGTTGTACTGCATAAGCGGCATACTCCATCCAATCCCCATTGCCGGTAGGATCAACTTCAACCGTAATGACGACTTTCTTATCAGATTGATGCGACAACGAAAGCTCTTTCTTGTCATAGAATCCAATCAGATACGGATCAGAAGCGACACCCGCTTTTACATTTGTATCCTTCCACGGGCCACCATGACCTACCGGTTTACCCAATGTCCACAAATCATCAATAACACCTACCCAAACAGCAGCTTTTCCATCGTCTGAAACAATAATATGCGGATTCTCTTTTCCCTCTTCAGGTGTCACACCTGTCAAAACAAGCATACCTCGGTAAGAAGCATAATCGTTGATACGGTAATTATGAGTTGATATAGGACGAATTTTTGCATATCCATCCGCATTCTCCGCAGGAAGTTCGTAAAAAGTTCCCATACAAGAGAACATATCGCGTTCCGTTGCCACTTCCCGACAAACACGCAGTACACCTTGGTTAGTCAATTCTTTATACGTTTCATTCCCCAAAGGAAGACGCCAACGCCGGTTCAAATCATCTACAATCAAGACAGAACCCTCTTCTATCGAAACGACTTGTTGAGGTATGGCAAACTTTGATCGAATAAAATCAGTCGTTTTTGTATCTTCCTTACGAACCAGTTCCAATTTATCTCCCATTTCATAATAACCGGTTTCCGATGTTTTTCCATCTACCGTCACATTTGCCAACACACCCAATGCACGACGGTTGTCACCAAGCCCATACAACAAACCTCCGATTGTCGTATTTTGTTTAACTGTTGTCAAACCTTGGTAAATCGGATCAGAAGAAGTCGAACGGGGATCGGCAGTCGTATAATTGAAACTAACCGTTGCCAATGTATTTTTATCCGTTTTTACACGAATCCATTCTCCTTTTTCGGTAGAAGCAAAAGGGACAGAGACCGACTTTCCTACATTTACTGTGACACTCTTCAAGGTCTTCCATTCATTTTTGCCGGCTTCATCTATTTCAAAAGTAAAGATCACCGGTTGTTTTCCTTCATTTTTGACCCAACCGAAACGATGTGTCCAGCCACTAAAAAGGAACGGTTCAGAGCTCTCACCTGCTTTCACGCTTTCCTTTGCCCAAACAGCACCTTCTGCAGTAGCTGGTCCTAATTCATCCGGTCTTGTCAAAGAAGTAAACCACAGATTAGAGTTCGATTGACCAGGTCCCTCTATACTCCCTTTTGCTTTTCGTTTGTTCAAGAATTCTTTCTGAGCTGAATCATCACAACCGAAAACCAACTGATCGTTCCAACGGGTAAAATCACCAATCACTTTCAAATAAGCGGAGCGAGGACGAATGCCTGCAGAATTATCGGCCGTAAACATTCCTGGGAAATGCCAGAACATACCATGCATCGTCATCAGATAATCAGGTTGAGACTCTGTCCCGACATTCCGAATACGCGGCCATTCTGTATTCCATCCATGCGCACCATCATAACTATGACTGGCTTTGGGCAAACGATAAAAAGCCCACCCTTTTTCGGCATCGCGTACACCTAAAATAACTGATTTATAATCCCAACCTGTTGCCCAAATCGGGTCTGTTTCCGGATTCGTATTTCCATAAATGCCACCCGGCCCCGTCACTTCGACAAATTGATTGCGACGAACTACTTTCCACTCTTTTCCATTCCATTCAGCTAGGACACCTGCCTCCACATGAAACTTCTTTAATGCTTCTTGTGTCCCTTCTCCATTGTTGGTAAAATACATACAACCCTGTCCAGAATACAACCCTTTGCCATGTACTCCCGGTAATAAAGCATTTATCGGTCCGGCATCCGTATCATTTTTTTTCTGTTGTTTCTTATTGCCATCCTGATACAATTCTTTTACTTCCAACGTATTCACATCCACTTCATAAAATCCTTCTTCCATTGTCCCATAATAAATTTTATTTGACGGATCTGTTAAATGACGGGCATTTCCGGTATGCCGACCAGACATTACGGTATATGGAATAACACGAACTTTTCCTGTTTTATCAATCGCATAAGGGCCTATAAAAAGTTGATTGCTTTCTTTATGAATCATTCTGTTTGCAGGTGTACCTCCAATACTCTCCTTATGCATGATCTGCCGATAATCGGACGTCACTTCATATAATTTATCAGAAGAGCCATTCGGTAAATGAGGCCCATAAGTAACCACCCATAAACGATCCGCCCAAGGTACGACTGCCCCTGTCCCACATTCGCCTTCATTATTATAGTAAGCCAAACGGGGATAAATACCGGAAATCGATTCCGGTATTTTTTTGACATCCTTTTGGGCAGTACATCCTAATACCGAAAATACAGTCAGTAATCCTATTACACTATTCAGTTTCATATTATTTGATTTTTTACAACAAGGGTTCCTCATCCTCTATATAACCATATAAAGCCGAGGAACCCTTAAATGAATATCATATCGAATCTATCCCAAACCGATCACCATTTCGGATTCTGTGACAGATTTTCGTTAATTAATCTATCTGCTGCAGGAACCGGCCACAAATAATCACGACTTTCATCGAATTTACGTTCGGTTGCCACGGTAATATACCCCTTTTCCGCCATTCCACTCAAATCTGCAATACCGTCTTCATCAATCTGTGGAATACCACCTATCGGATAGTTACCATCTTTCCAGTTCTGAATCAACTGCTTGTATTCGGCCGAGACAGAACTTTCATCACCATTCCAAGAGGTATTACCGGACCACGCACGATTCAAGAAATAAATTGGACGATTAAATACCTTCCCTGCAATCTTCCAACGAATTAAATCACTATAACGATGACCTTCCCAAGCCATTTCAATAAAACGCTCGGTACGGATAACCGTACGTAACTGCTGCTGTGATCCTTCCGTTACTCGTGGATACTCAAGATCTGTTCCGTTATAAGCCCTTTCACGCAATTTATTAATCGTAGCATCCAGCACTTCTTGGCTACACTGATTCATCTCATTCATCGCTTCAGCATACATCAACAGAACATCACCGTAACGCAACATCGGATAAGTAGTCGGTGCACCAGCTTTACCATTTTCCAAAAATGACTCATCAACATATTTCTTAAATAATAAACCTGTATAGGAAGCATGTTCCGCTCTTGCTTTAGAATCATTATTTCCCACTTGTGCACCGTCAGAAATTCTCTGAACGGTTGTTTTAACAGGAGAAGGAGAATACTCATACCCTAACCATTCATAATCGTTCGGATCATACGTTCCATCCAACACACTCTTGTTATATGCTGTTGCAAACGGAACAATTGTCATTGCCATACGTGGATCCCGGTTCTCGAAAAAGTCTTTCGGATTGTAAAGCGGAGATTCATCAATCGGTTTACCATCAATACAAGGATAAGCACAGACCAATTCATAGGAAGGAGCTTTTTGACCACCCCATCCTCCTGAAAGGCGAGATATGCTATTCAACACATCAGACGCAGCCCAGTAATATTTCTTCAACGTCACATCTCCACGGAAGAAGAAAATCCATTCGTCAGACCAAGAAGCCGTAAACAAATCCTGATAGTTGCTATGCAATTTGTACACATTCAAATCCATACAATTCTTGGCAGCAGTAGCAGCGGCTGCATAATCCTCATTATAAATAGCAATTCTTGCTTTAAAAGCATAAGCAGCCCCTTTCGTGGCACGCTGGATGCCTGGATAACTATTCGGTAAACGTTCCGCAGCCTTATCCAAACATTCGTAACTGTAAGCCAATACATCTGCTTTCGGAGATCGGGAAGCGGTATAAGCTTCATCCAAGCTCATACCTACCTTATCCAAAATCGCATCCCCCCAATGAAAAGCTAACATACCATAAGCATATCCTAAATAGAAATAAGCTTCACCTTCATATTGAGCTATATCCCTTTCCGAAACGCCCATAGCACGCGCTCGATCCATATTATTGATTATACGTAAAGCACGTGCGATACCTTTATAATAGTTTTCCCAACGTTTGGCAATCGTTCCGTCTTCTGAAGTCAATGTTCCGTTATTCACGGCAGATGTTTCATTTCGAGCAGTTACATCATCTCCCCATTTCATATCATCAATCGGAAAAAAATCTGTACGATAGAAATCATTCAAAGACATTTCTATTTCCGCTTGAGAAGAATACCAATTCTCGCTTGATCCTTCAGAAAGAGGATTTAAATTAAGATCGACACACGACATAAGCATGAATAGGGATGCAGTACATATAGAAAATTTTATCTGTTTCATATCACTATAAATTTAAAATTTAACATTCGCACCAAATGTAAAAGACGTGGATATAAAGTCGGAACTTGCACCTATTTCCGGATCCCATCCTTTAGGATAATGGCTGATAGCTGGTAGATCATTTATTGTTGCATATATCCGAAGTCCTCTGATGAAACACTTATCCATAAGTTTCTGCGGCAACGAATACCCCAATGTAATGTTCTTGACACGGAAATAAGCTCCATTAAACAACCAATAATCAGATCCGGTATAAGTATTAGTAGTATTGGTATATGTAAGACGAGGATATTTGACATTCCGGTTTTGATCTTCCGTATTATGCTGGCTCCAATAATTCCCCAATATAAGAGAAGGCACAGCTCCCCATTGTTCTTTTAATGGCTGTATCCATGCAGAATTAAAGAGAACATTCTGATGCCCCACGCCTTGAAAAGAAAGAGAGAAATCCCAATCTTTCCAACCTAAGAAAAGATTACCACCAAACTGAAACTCCGGCAAAGAATTACCTAAACGAACTTTATCATCTGCATTGATAACGCCATCTCCATTCACATCGACATATTTAATATTACCAGCCTTATCGTTAGCAGTGAGTGTCGGATATTTGTTTCCTTCCGAATCATACAGATCTGCATCAGTAACAAACAGACCATCGGTCTTATACATAAACCACTCATAATAATAAGAATCTTCTTCATAAATCTTATTACCATCTATAGTTCTTCTGTCTCCCAAATATCCCATTTTTGAACGATAATCAGATAAATTAAAAGATACACCATAAGATACCTCACCAATCTGATCACGCCAACTTGCTTCAAATTCCCAACCGTGAGTATACATATCACCCGCATTTTGTTTCGGAGCAGAAAAACCGGCATAAGAGGGGAAACCTAAAGTCAAAAGCATGTCGGATGTTTTCTTATAATAGTAGTCTCCTGTTAAACTCAAACGATTATTCAACAAAGTAATATCGATACCAATATCATAAGTCGTAGTTGTTTCCCACGTAATATCATTAAATGCATAATTATATTGTGCAGCATTCTGTACAGCGGTCACCGATTGGGAACCTTTATCATACATATAACTATTTCCGAAATTGATTGCCGCCTGATATGGAAATTCCGCATCACTAATGCGTTCATTCCCCAATGACCCAATAGAAGCACGCACTTTCAAATAATCAATCTGCTTATCTTTAGGGAACCAAGATTCACTAGAAATAACCCAACCTGCCGATACAGAAGGGAATACCCCCCAGCGATAATCAGAAGCAAAACGAGAAGAGGCATCAGCACGAACATTCGCTTGTAACATATACCGGTCCTTATATGAATACATAGCACGTCCGAAAACAGATTGATAAGCATTGTGACCTGCACTGCCCGAATTATACTGATAATCTTCCGGACCAAGATTCAAATAAGGATAAGTATCCAATTCATAATTATTTCTTGATGCACCCAAATTTTCCCATTTATGCTTATACCCCTCATAACCTACCATCGCATTCAAGGAATGGTCAGTCCATTTGTTCTGATAATTAGCATAAAACTGGTAAGTACGGCTTTGTGTCATATTCCGTGTTTCATTTAAAGATGTTGTCTTATTACTTTGTGCAGCAATGGAGCTTCCATCCTCATAATACACATTCACTGCTTTTGTAAATTTTTTCCCTGTTTCAAACGTATATCGAGGAGCAAAAACGGCCGTAAGCGTTAATCCCTTAAGCGGAGTCAAATCTAGTTGGGCCTTTCCCCCAAACTTATAATAATTCTTTCCATCCGTTCCCCCTTCATTGAGCATAGCCAATGGATTGGCCCCGGATTTCACATCTGCATAGCGCCCGTCTTCCCAACGAGGATTATAATATGGAGCAGTCAAATAAGCCCAATAAATAGGATTGACAGTCGCAGGAGATACACTTTTCGACGCAGAAAAATCAACATCAATATTAGCCCGAATCCAAGAATTGATTTTATAATCGTTGTTCACGCGACCCGCATAACGCTCATACGATTTATTCGCATAATACCCATCTGCCGTCTGATAATTGAACGAGAATTTGGACTGCAATTTATCTGTACCGCCTGAAACGTTAAAGTTATGTTGTTGATGAGAAGTCGTATTCTTCAACAGCAAATCAACCCAATCCGTATTCGGATAATGATAAGGATCCATTGCATTATTAGCCATCCAAGAGTTAATGGTTTCCTGCGAATATTGCGAATAAGGATTAGAAGCACCATCGTTCCATTTAATCTCATTTTGAACATTCATCCAATCGATCACATTTCCATTAGTCGGTCGTGTAGTAGGTTTGTCAATGGAATATTCATAATTATAATCTAAATTGAATTTATTCTCCTTAGCTCTTTTGGTTGTGATCAAAATAACACCGGCCGCAGCACGAGATCCGTAAATAGAAGCCGATGCCGCATCTTTCAAAACACTCATGGTTTCTACATCTGAAGCCACGACATCATTCAATGAACCGGGTACACCGTCTATAATTACAAGCGGGTCGTTATTGGAAAGTGTCGTCACACCACGAACACGTATCGTAGCAGAATTACCAGGACCCCCGGAAGAACGAGTAACCTCCACACCCGAAATCTGCCCCTGCATAGCCGTAGACAGCATTTGAGTAGAACGTTCTGTTAAGGAAGCTCCTTTGACACTGGATATCGGACCGGTCAAATCCCCCTTACGAGCCGATCCATAGCCAATTACCACTACTTCATCCAACAATTCTGCATCCTCCTTCATTGTTATAGACACAGATGTTTTATTTTTTACAGATATTTCACTCTGAATATATCCGATATAGGAAACTATTAATGTTGCATCTGATGCAACATTAAGGGAGAACCTCCCTTCCGCATCCGTTATCGTGCCGTTAGTAGTCCCCTTCTCCACCACATTGGCACCAATGACCGGCAAGCCGGATTCATCGAGGATTACACCTGTAACAGTTTTCTTATTCTGTTGAACACCGCTCAATAAGAGGTTGTCCGAAACCTTGATCAACACTTGGCGATCGATAATTTGATACTTGTAGCCGGTATTTTTCAACACCTGATCCAGTACATCTTCCAATGTAGCATTTTGGGCATTGACACTCACAGTTTTGTTGACATTCACACGATTATCGTTAAAAAAGAATGTAAACTCACTGCTTTTTTCAATTTCTCTAAGGATTTCAATAATACTGCTGTTCTGCTTGTTGATCGACACTTTGTAGTTCTGCGCATAAGTAGAGGCAGAAATACAGCATGCAACTCCCAACGAAAATAAGGTTGTGATCTTCATGATACGTTTAGTTTTTCTAAATAACGGGATACAATACCCCCTCTCACTGTTTTTTTCCATAACTTTGTAATAGTTTTTGATGAATAATAAATGCAAGTCTTTGGCTTGGACTCCTATGACAAGCATTTTTTGAAAACTCTCTGATTGGAAGGTGCTTGCCGGCATCTTCCAATTTTTTAAAGGTTAACTCTTTTTTATCCCATAAGCATTAGAATTAAGTTGTTTATAATAAGTTATTTTAAAGTCAATGTATAATCACCATTCTTCTCCTCTTTATACTGTAATGGAGAAGAAGCTTTTATCATAAAAAGTATCCGATCTAGCGACTCATCCCTCACCTTGAAAGTGAACCGGTATTTATCAGCCAGATCCTTTTGGCACATCACCTTTCTGCCGTACCACTGTTCGAGACGTGGGATGATCATGGATAGTTTTTCGTTTTCGAAACTCAGCATCTTTTGTTTGCGCCAAGCGGTATATTTGTCGGCATCCACAATCTGTTTGGTGATCTTGCCGGTCTGCCGGTCCACCAAAATCTTTTCGTCGGGAGAGACGAAGTATTCTTTCATTTGGTTTGTTTCCTTATTCTCCACACTTACTTTGATCTTGCCATTCAGGAGAATCGCTTCCATCTTATTTTCCATGTTGTAACTGAACAATTCGAACGCAGTCCCCAACGCCTCCACACTCATATCCTCCGTATGGACGATAAAAGGTTTTTCGCGATTCTTCGCCACATCGAAAAAGGCTTGCCCGTCCAATGTTATTTCACGCGTCTTACCGGAGAAACGAGCCGGATAGGTTAAGCGGCTACCCGGTCCCATCTGCACTTTCGTTCCATCCGGCAAAGAGACAGATTCCATATTCTGTATGCCGGAACTTACAACATACATTGGAACATTCGCCTTGTCCTGCAACGCAAAATAAACAGTTCCTGCCACACCCAATACCAATAAGATGGAGGCGACCATACTATATATCTTATAAAATACAACTTTCCGTCCTTCATCATGCTGCCAGACTTCTTTACAAATATTCCGCCAGATAGATGGCTCGTCCGGACGATCGCTCTCCACTGCATCCGGAGCATTATTCCATTGCCGCTCCATTTCTTTTGTCACCCGGCGAGATGATTGCAAGGCTATGCGCTCTTCTTCAGTCAGCGCATCCTGCATTAGTTTCTTTAGTATATATTTTTTGTCTTTGTATTCCATTTCAATCGCTTTACATATATAAATACACGCAAGTTACTTCTTCCCCCTACTCAATCCGGAAAAAACAGATCATTTTAGTACCTGACAGTACAAATTTCCAAAAAAATATGACAATATCCCCTATGAAACGAGCATTTCAAATGATAATAAGAGATAGGATGCGGGATATATTAAATCAGATAAAGAGAAGAAGCAATGTGATATTCTTCTTCAAGTACTTGAGGGCTTCGCTGATTTGATTTTCGACCGTTTTCTCTGAAATATTCAATAGGATAGCTATTTCTTTGTAGCTCTTTTGTTCCTTACGGCTCAAGTTAAAAATCTCACGACGGCGCGGTGGCAATTCATCGATCAGGCGATCTATATATTCTTGGAGATTATGAGCATCAATTTCTTCTTCCACATCATACGGTTCTTCCAATGCGGCAAGGACCGTGACTTTGTAGAAATCTTCATTCACATTTTTGCGATGCCGGTTAAAGATCAGATTCCGGGTGATAATAAACAGCAAACCTTTAAAATGGTCATCTTCACGAAGAAATTCACGCGTTTCCCATATTTTGATAAAGACTTCCTGTACTACTTCTTCGGCAGCATCGGCACTGGTCAAATAGAGGCGACTGAAATTATAGACCTGTTTCCAGTATTGTTTATACAGAGCAGTAAATGCGTCTTTGCTGCCCTGCTTCAACAATAATATCAGTTCCCGCTCTTCCATATTCTTTTAAATAAGATACAAATGTAACAAATAAATTGAGAATTGAAACTTGAAAATTCGGAAGTGCTTTCTTCTTCATTTTTCATTTTCAATTCTTAATTTATTTAGTGGTTCGTTCCTTCAAACAAATCATGATCTTCCTTTTTCTGAGAACTTTTGGCCTTGAAGTTATTGAACGTATAACTAAGCGTAAGCGTAATAAGCGGATAGCTGGGACGGATTCGTGTGATGGACTGCAGGTCGGATGTGATGATCTTACTTACATACCGGGCAGAATTGAAAACATCCCGGAAAGAAAGCGTAGCCGACAACCGACGGTTCATCAACTGCTGGCGAACGGCGAGATTCACATACCAGAAAGCATCCGTACGCCCCTGGGTCGTAACGGACGGACCGACAAAATTGCCGTCCACCTGGATACGGGTATATTTAAAGACATCGAAAGAGTTGTTCCACATGACATCGTAGTTCGTACTTGTCTCTTTTTCACTGCCGGTTTTATACCGGTTCTTTACCTTATAATGATACAGGCTGCCGTTCAGGTTCATATTCCACCAGCGGGTAAGCTGTACCTGTCCGCTCAATTCGATACCGGTCGAATAGTCGTGTCCGACATTCGCCATCGAATCCAGTGTCACACCAGCCTCATAGGGGACACGCAAACGCTCGATCTTATCCTTGCGGTTCCGGTGAAACACTGTAGCTGAAACCGTATGTTCACCGATATTCTTCTTATAATTCAACTCGAAAGAATTGATATATTCCGAACGGATATCCGGGTTACCGATCTCGGCCGAATAAAAATCCCGATAGGTGATATACGGCTCCATGAAAAAGAGTTCCGGACGAGTGATACGGCGCGAATAAGAAACCAATAGCTTATGTTCCTTCGGAAACGTATAGCCCAAATGAAGAGAAGGGAAAAACTCGAACTTATTATATGTACGATCCTTGCCCGGAATCGAGCTTCGCAGGACACGATGCGTATGCTCTCCCCGCACACCCGCCTGAAAATCGAATGATTTATAGCTGTCGGCAACGATTGCATAAACCGAATTGATGCCATGCTGGAAATAGAATGTGTTATAGATATCGTCCCGGTTATAAAACTCTTTCTTTACCGGGTCCCAGAAATGCATCGTGTAGTCGCCGTCTTCCAAATAAGAGAAATATTGGTAACCGCCTTCGATCCGTCCCGTCTTGCTGTAAGGATAAATATAGTCCAGGTTACCCCGTACCGTCCAGCGATGCTCATCTTCCCAAGCACGATGTCCCTTTTCACGCTCGTTATTCTTATTAAAAAGGTCACTCTGGAAATATTCCATCGCATTACCTCCGTATTTCAGATAGAAACTGCCCATCAACTGATGCCCCTTATCGTCGAATTTATGATCGAAACCGATTGTTCCCTGGAAATAGGTTTCATGCAGATCGTAATCGTCACGACTATAATAATCGCCTTCACCGAAAGTAGCCCCGTCTGTCAGGCGTTTTTCCTTATAATCCAGATCACCATTGCGCGTACGCCCGCCATAACCACCTTCAAAGTCGGCATTCAACGTCGTATGGGGCAATGTGTACATCCACCCCGCCTTCATCGAATAGTTGAAATTGTTGCTTTTACGCGGTCCGTTGGAATGGGAGGTCGTTGCCGTGTCTGAGATAATAGTCGTTTTCTCCTGATCGAAATCGCTCTTGCGCAGGCGGTCACTCCACACACCGCCCAAATACCAACGCGATGCCTTGTTCTGCTGAGACACCAGAAAATCCACCCCGCGCGAAAGGACCGTACTTCCCGTCAGGTTCACCATACCGCTAAAACCATGCTGGGCGTGTTTCTTTGTTACGATATTGATAATCCCTACATCTCCTCCCGTATCGTGACGGGCCGAAGGGGTGGTGATGATTTCTATATTCTCGATATGCCCTGCAGGGATCTGCTCCAAAGCCTGCGTACCGCTGAACACGCTCGGTTTGCCATCTACATAGACCGTGAAACCGGTACTTCCACGAAAACTGACTTCACCTTCGGCATCCACACGTATGGAGGGTGTATTCTCCAGGATATCGACAGCCGATCCGCCTCCGGCAAGCAGGTTTGAAGAGGCTTCGATCACTTTCTTGTCCAATTTATAAATCACTTGCTTTTTCTGCGCTACGACTTCGACTTCCGCTAATCCCACCTCCAAAGGTTTCATGGCAATCGTTCCCAAATCTACCGCTTTCGAAACCGCATCCAAAACAATACCGGGGCAGTTATACAGATCGTAACCGACCAAACGCACCAAAAGGTTATACTTCCCGTCCTTCACATCGGCAATGCGAAACGTACCGTCACGATCGGGCAAAGCATGAAACACTGGATTAACGTCTCCTTCACGAAAAAGGAGAACATCGGCAAAATCAATCGGTTGGTTGTTATTGGCATCGACTATTTTCCCTTTTATACGGAAACCAGAGGCAGCCACGGCCGAATAGCTAATACACAACAAGGTCAACAAGAGACAAAAACACTTCTTCATTTCCTACATTGGTTTGTTAACAACGCCACGAAGATAGGATTTTCGTACGAAAGAAATCGTATATTTGCATATATAAATCACCATTTAGCATGGCATCAGCAAGAAAAATCATCATCATCGGAGCAACTTCAGGCATCGGATACGAGATCACTCAACTGTACCGCAAGCAGGGATGGAGGATCGGGATTGCCGGACGGCGGACGGAATTGCTCGCAAAAATCCGGTCGGAAGCACCTGACCAGATCGAAACGGCACAAATAGACGTAACTAGCCCAGACGCCCCGGAAAAGTTAGCGGAATTAATCGATAGAGTCGGCGGAATGGATGTATTCTTGCTTAGTTCCGGAATCGGCAGCCAGAACCGGGATCTGCATTCCGATATTGAATTGTCTACCGTCCAAACAAATACAGTCGGTTTCACCCAAATGGTCGTTGCCGCATACGATTACTTCAAAAAACATGGCGGCGGCCAATTAGCCGTGATCAGTTCCATCGCCGGGACAAAGGGATTGGGAGCCGCTCCCTCCTATTCCGCGACCAAGCGCTACCAGAATACTTATATCGACGCGCTCGACCAATTGGCACGGATGGAAAAACTCCCGATAGTATTCACGGATATCCGTCCCGGGTTTGTAAAGACCGATCTGTTGAAAAACGATAAATACCCGATGCTGATGTCCCCGCAATATGTTGCCCGAAAAATAGTAAAGGCGATCGAACGGAAGAAACGACGCACCGTAATCGACTGGAGATATGCCGTTTTAGTATTTTTCTGGAAGTTGATTCCCAGCTTCGTATGGAGGCGGTTGCCCATTCACAATTAGCATTTGTATATCATCCTGGCAATCCCTACCTTTGTGCCCAAATTTATAACTATGCACAAATAAACGATGGGATTATTCATTAAAAAGCCTTTGGAGGCCCTGCAGGCCGAAGCCAATCAAACAGGAAGTAAATCATTAAAACGGGTATTAGGCCCCTGGAGTCTGGTCGCACTCGGCGTAGGAGTCATTATCGGAGCCGGACTTTTCTCCATAACCGGAACAGTCGCCGCCGGATATACAGGACCGGCCATTACACTTTCATTTGCCATTGCAGCAATCGGATGTTGCTTTGCCGGACTTTGTTATGCAGAGTTTGCTTCGATGATTCCGGTTGCCGGAAGTGCCTATACATACTCATACGCGACGATGGGCGAACTGATCGCTTGGATTATCGGTTGGGATCTGGTACTGGAATATACAGTTGCCGCAACGACGGTCAGCATCAGTTGGAGCCGTTATCTCGTCGTCTTTTTGGAAGGGCTCGGGATCAACCTTCCGACAGCATTCACTGCCTGTCCCTGGGATGGAGGGATTGTCAATATCCCGGCATTCCTGATCGTTGTCCTGATGAGCCTCTTCCTGATCCGCGGGACGGAAGGGAGCTCTATCTTTAACGGAATCATTGTCTTCCTGAAAGTGTCGGTCGTCCTGATATTCGTCTTTTTAGGATGGAAATATATCAATACGGACAATTACATACCTTATATTCCGGCAAACACCGGCACGTTAGGCGAATACGGGCTATCGGGTATCCTACGCGGAGCGGCCATCGTATTCTTCGCTTTCTTAGGTTTCGATGCTGTCAGTACGGCTGCCCAGGAAGCCAAGAACCCCAAAAGAGATATGCCGATCGGAATCCTCGTCTCATTGCTCGTTTGTACCATATTATACATGCTGTTCGCCCACGTCATGACGGGCGTAGCCCATTATTCCGAATTTGGCGGCCAACAGGGAATCGCTCCCGTGGCAATTGCGATCGAACATATGGGAGAAGTAGATGCTTCGGGCGTGCTTCATCCGGATTACCCTTGGATGAACAAGGCAATCGTCCTTGCCATCCTATTCGGATATTGCTCGGTCATCATGGTGACGCTGTTAGGGCAGAGCCGCGTTTTCCTCAGCATGAGCCATGACGGTCTATTACCTCCGTTCTTTTCGCACATCAATGAGAAGTTCAGAACACCCGCCCGCAGCAATCTGCTGTTCATGGTACTCGTCGGTCTGCTGGCAGCTTTCGTTCCGGCACGCCTGGCCGGTGAAATGACCAGTATCGGAACCCTTTTCGCCTTCACCCTGGTTTGTGCCGGTGTGCTTGTGGTCAGAAAGACAATGCCCGATGTGCATCGCGCCTTCAAGACTCCGTTGGTTCCGTTCGTTCCGGTTGCCGGGATCATCACTTGCCTGTGCATGATGCTTTTCCTACCGGCCGACACTTGGATCCGGCTGGTGCTATGGATGCTGATCGGGCTGGATATTTATGCGTGCTACGGCATCAAGCATAGCAAACTGGAATACAATCAGGCGAACCGCCACGGTCAGCTGGCTCTGAATATGATCGGGATCGTCCTTGCCATCCTTTGTGTGATCACGGGACTCTGGCATCAGCAAACCGTTGGTTGGGAAGAAAGTAAAGTCCTGCTGATCATCTCTTTTGTTTTCGCTTTTACGCATCTGGGCTTTTACATGGTCCGGATATGGAAACAAACAACAAAAGTTTTTTAATCATTTTTTATACGAACCCGAACAGACGTTGTTTGTATAATAACAAAAAGATAATTAAATTTGCAGAAATGGTTCTACAGTGTAGAACTTACATTAATCAAACAAACTATTCCTAAGTTTAAGGTATTAGTCTACTTCAGTTTGTTTTCATATGAACTGATTTGGTATAACCTCATCTACATGTGAATGTGGATGAGGTTTTTTTGTCATAATCTGTGAACCACCTTCACCGATCACGGAATAGTGAAGCCCAATCGGCTGCTTGAATAAAAAAAATCCATATAACCAGCTTTTGAAGCTAACTATATGGACTATCTGTATGTACGCAGGATGAGACTTGAACTCACACGCCGTAACCGGCACTACCCCCTCAAAGTAGCGTGTCTACCAATTCCACCACCTGCGCGAGAAAAGGTGCCCAGAACAGGACTCGAACCTGCATGCCTCTCGACACACGCACCTGAAACGTGCGCGTCTACCAATTCCGCCACCTGGGCCTTTCTTCAGTACATTAAAAAAGCGGCCTCATACCGCGTCTGTTACCGATTGGAGCGGAAGACGGGACTCGAACCCGCGACCCTAACCTTGGCAAGGTTATGCTCTACCAACTGAGCTACTTCCGCGATAACGGGTGCAAAGATAGAGGTATTTTTTTATTTTCCAAAACCTGACTGCACTTTTTTGCACTATTTTTACAGCCTACACCCGCTCAAAATCATATCTTACTTTAATCCAGTTGCTTCCATCCACATGTTTGCCATCAGCTGACGACCGGGTAAATCGGGATGCACACCGTCATTCGACCAATAACGTGCCGGAGCCAGCTTCACCGCTGCATCGAAACCCGATTGGAAGGGAACGAATATGGTATTGAATTCTTCCGACAGTTTACGGGCAGACTTGCGGAATTCATCGAACATCGGATACCATTTGGAATCTTCTATAGCCGCCCCGTCACGCAAAGTGAAGGGTTCGCAAAGGACTATTTGCGTATTCGGGAGTTTCTCTTTCGTATATTTCAACAAAGCACGCAGATCGTTTTCGTATGTCTCGACCGTTCCTTTATAACCATGCGTCAACGTATGCCAATAATCATTCACACCGATCAGGATGCTCAGGACATCCGGCTGGAAAGCAAGACAGTCGATCTCCCAGCGTTCACGAAGTTGATAGACTTTATTGCCGCTGATGCCGCGATTGTAAATCTTCGGCTGCAAAGCCGCTTTCCCCTCCAACAACTGCGTAGCGGTAAAGAGCACATAGCCACTACCGAATTGTTCCATCGTATTGCAACGGTTACTATTCCTGTCGCGACCGCAGTCCGTGATGGAATCTCCCTGGAACAGGATCACACAATCCTTTTTCAGATTAATCTTCGGAGCATGTACGGATGTATTTTCTTTAACAGCGGCTTTTGCGATCTCCGGGATCATCAGGGCACTGAACCCTGCCAACGCTCCCTTTTTAAGGAAGTCTCTTCTGGAATTCTTCATGGATAGAAATAAGTTTATTTTATTACATTGATTGAATTGAATACAAAGATAGAAACTTTACAAAAAAACGTATCTTTGTTTCTTCATATTTTCAAAAAGAATAATTTGCCATGTTTAGTAAAATAGTAGCGATAGAGCCGGTCAGTTTGATCCCGTCTGCAGAAGAAGCATTGCACACGTTTGCAAATGAAGTAGTGATGTACCCCGATATTCCGGCGGATGACGAGGAGATCGTCCGTCGCATCGGCGATGCCGACGCGGTGCTGCTGAGTTATACTTCGAGTATCCGCCGCGAGGTAATGGAAAGATGTCCCAATATCAAATACATCGGCATGTGCTGTTCGCTTTACTCACCGGAAAGCGCCAACGTCGATATCATTTATGCCAACGAGCACGGTATCAAGGTCACAGGTATCCGGGATTATGGAGACGAAGGAGTAGTCGAATATGTCATCAGCGAACTGGTACGCTCCTTCCACGGGTTCGGCCAGCCGGCCTGGGAAGGCGAGGTTCGTGAGATTACCGGGCTGAAAGCCGGTATCATCGGTTTGGGCAAGTCAGGCGGCATGATTGCCGATGCACTCCGGTTCTTCGGTGCGGAAATAGCTTATTTTGCCCGTAGCGAAAAGGAATGGGCTCGTGAGAAAGGGTACCGTTTCCTTCCCTTAGACCAACTGTTTGAGCAAAGCGAAGCCGTCTTCTGTTGCCTGAACAAAAACACCGTCCTGCTGCACGAGGCCGAATTCCGGAAGTTGGGTGATAAGAAGATACTGTTCAACACAGGACTGTCTCCCGCCTGGGACGAGGAACCGTTCGTCAAATGGTTATCGGGCAATAACCTTTGTTTTTGCGATACCGTCGGCGCCTTGGGAGGTGCTCACCTTTTGGAGCATCCGCATGTACGATGCGTACAGGCCTCGACAGGCCGCACCCGCCAAGCGTTCGACCGTCTGAGCGAAAAGGTACTGGCCAATCTTTCAGAATACAACGGGTGAAACGATATTAAGCAGGGTGTTCACAACCGACCATCCTGCTATCTCGGCCGTCTCACTGTACACATCCACGACGGCATGTACCTGGTCGTTCCTGATCTCCACCCGCTGGGTGTCCCCCTTAAATCCGGGAGTCGACTGTATGGTCACCTGCATGGCTTCCGGACCGACAGAGGCACGTGAGGCGGCTACCGTGACATTCACTTTCGTAGGGAACAGGCGGATGGCTTCCACCGCATTGCCGGTAAACACGACTTTCTGTTCTTTCTGCAAAGCCTCCTCATAGACCGGTGTTCCTTTTAAGGCATCAGGTCCCTTTTCATTGTAGAAACGGGCAGTCGCCTTCCCCATCAAGGCTGCTGTGCGCAAGACATCGAACCCTCCGGTAGCTCCCGAAGCGATATAGATACGTGTCCCGTTCTCCTTGGCCGTTTCGCATACTTCCCGGTAAAACGCATCATCGGCCAGCGCACCGATCGAAAGGGTCACGATAGAAGTCCCGTTCTTCAACGCCGGAACGGCGAACTCCCGAAGAGCGGCCGGAGAAGCCGTCTCCACCAGTATATCGGGTTTCAAGGCCAGCAACTCATCCGCCGTAGTACAGACGGCACAGCTTTTCCCTGCCTCTGCCATCCGACCGGCAATACGTTCCGCCTTGGCTACCGTACGCGAATAGACTCCCACCAACTCATATTCGGGCAACAACCCTTTGACGACAGCTTCCGAAACGATTCCGGCAAGCCGTCCGCATCCTGCTATTACAAATGTTTTCATGTTTACAAAAGTACATAAATACTTCCGATTTCCATGCTTGACCATGAAAGAAAAGGGAAACAAACTACTCAAACACAACAAAGCAGTCATTAAAATTGATAGCCACCTTCTCGAACTGATTAACAAGTGCCATGCCTATATTGCCTGCGTATGGCACAAGTTTATCGCCTTCAATCGTCACTACCATATCTCGGAATTCCAAGCTCCTTCCGCCAAAAGAGAGCGCCCCAAAAAACTCTGATAATCCAACTCTTTTTCATCTTGAAAATGTCTTTTATATATGATTATGGCAAATATAGGGGAAACGTAAATCGTAAGGGACTGTTTGCGTTAAAAAACAGGAACTCCACTGGATTATAATCAGAAACAGTGCATAAAATCTCCTCAAACAAGGCAGATAAACAGCTCTACATCCCCGTTTCGGTTTCACGTAGATCCGGGTCTCCCCCTCCTCCACACCCGGATCTCCCATGCCCTTCCACCCGGGTCTGAAGAAACTTTTCAAGTTGTTTTCACCAAAAAAGTAGCTTGTCTTCATGAAAAAACGAGCCTCTTTAATCTATTTTGTATCAGCTTCAGAACACATCTGACATTTGATAAAATATTGATATATAACATATTATCACTTTTACCCATGATAGTTATGTAATCGTCTCCGCGATGCTACCTTTGCCATTTATGGGGGAGTAAATTTCTTA